>DFHL01000060.1:0-5184 GCA_002371315.1 Bacteroidales bacterium UBA3724
CTGTACATATACTGTACAACGGACAGAGCGGGTGCTATAAATCAGCATCTTACGAAGGCCGATTTTGCCCTTCCGGGACTTCGGCCGCACTGGCCATCCTCGGCCCAAAGAAGCCACAAAAGGGGCACGGCAAGAAAAATTTTACCCCTTCCAAAACAAAAACGGCCTTTCGACGTTAGAAGGGTATGAAACGTGTATTCTGGATATCGCTCATCACCCTCTTCTTCCTTGCCGCCGCAAGCCTCATCGCCGTGCAGTACGTGCAGATGCGCCGCACCGTCGAGGTGAGCGACAACCTGTTCAATATCAGCGTCAACAACGCTATGGACGATATGATCGAACAGCTGAACCGACTGAAGGTGGAGGACTACATAGGGCAGAACGACCGCTACAAGCTGTTGAAATTCAAGCGCATCGAGGAACTCAACGACCGTATGCTCGACATCGTTAAGCGCAACTACACCGTTTTCTACGACACGGCTCTGGTCAATATGGGTACCACGATGATTGACAGCGTCATACTGCTGCCCGGCGCCAAGGCTACCGCCGCCGACAGCGACGCCATAGCGCAATACAACTCGCTGCTGACCACCCGCGACCGGCTGCTCAACAGCCCCGAATTCTACAACCAGTTCGTGACCGACATCAGCGAGTATGTGGTCGACAACATCCTCACCTCCAACTCGTTCAACTACACGCTGCTGGACAGCCTCATCGTGAACAAGCTGATGCTGAACGGCGTGGACATAGCCCCCTACGTCGGCGTGTACGACCTGACGAACGACAAGTTCCTCTATTGCAACGAGGAAGGGATGGAAAAAAAGCTGAGCCAGTCGCCCTACAAGTACCGCTTCCACCCCGACGGAATGATGTCGCCCAACGAGTATTTCATCCTGCTCCAGTTCCCGCTGTCGTCGCTGCTGCTCAAGGAGAACTCGACCATCTATTTCGTCATCAGCGTCATACTCATCGTATTGATACTCATCCTCTTCTCGCTGTCGCTGCGCGCCCTGTTCCGCAAGGAGAAGCTGGACGAGATGAAGAACGACTTCATCAACAATATGACGCACGAAATCAAGACGCCCATCGCCACCATCAGCCTGGCTTGCGAAATGCTGCAGGACCCCAACATCGGCACCGACCCCCAAACCAACAAGACCTATATCGGCATCATCGGCGACGAAAACCGGCGTATGCGGATGCTCGTCGAGACGATACTGCAAAGCTCGAAAATGTCGAGCAAGAATTTCCAGATGAACCTGAAAGAGATAGAGCTCAACGCCCTGATCGAAAGTGTCGTGTCGAACTTCAAGCTGCAGATCGCCAATCGCAACGGCAGCCTGGCCTGCAGCCTCGAGGCGCAGCCGTCGACTGTCGTAGGCGACGAGCTGCACATCACCAATATGATTTACAACCTGATAGACAATGCAATAAAATACTCGCCCTCGCAACTCGAAATCGCTGTCTCGACGCGCAACGAAGGCTCGAACATAGTCCTCGTCGTCAAGGACCACGGCCTCGGCATCAGCAAGGAGGACCAGAAGCATATCTTCGAGCGCTTCTACCGCGTGTCGACGGGCAACGTCCACGACGTCAAGGGTTTCGGCATCGGCCTGAGCTATGTGCACCAGGTGGTGACGCTGCACAAGGGCACCATCGCCGTCGACAGCACTCCCGGCCAAGGCACCGCCTTCACCATCACCCTGCCAAGGGAATAGCGACAAAAATATTATTTTGCCAGTCCAAATATTCGTCGTATCTTTGCAAATCAAACCGGCAACAGAAATGAAGCAACAAGTTACAGAACAAATAAGCCAATATCTATCCACCCAGCCTGTGCTGAAAGCTTGGGTTTTTGGCTCGTTTGCCCGTGGCGAGGAACAACCCGACAGCGACATCGACCTGCTGGTCCGCTTCGACCGCAAGAACGCTAAAATCGGCCTGTTCAAGTATGCATCCATCATCATCGACCTCGAAAATCTGCTGCACCGCAAAGTCGACCTTGTCGAAGAGGGTGCCCTCCTACCCTTCGCCGAACGTACCGCCAACAAAGACAAAAGACTGATCTATGAGAGAAACGATGCGTGACCCTGGCAGGGTTGAACATATAATGATGGCCATACACAACATCGAGGAATTCACCCAGGGAATGTCCTACGATGTTTTTGTTGCCGACAAACGCACTGTCTACGCAACAATATACAACATACAGATTATCGGCGAAGCCGCATACAAACTGACAAAGGAGTTCAAGGCTTCTCACCCCGAACTGCCCTGGAATCTGATGGAAAAAATGAGACACGTCCTTGTGCACGACTATTATAATATTGTACCTCAAGCCGTATGGGATGTTGTCACGAACGATATACCGAGTATAAAACCACAACTGCAATCTTTATCAAAAACTGTTAACAATTGACAATGACATAATTTATACAACAAAAAACACAATAAAAGGCTGAGCAAAAACAACGAAACATATTACGACGATCAAATCGTAACTGTTCCTAAAGGAAAGTGTTTTAGGCAAGTCGGGGTTTACAAATACCAAACAAAGATGGACATCGGTAAAACCGTGCCTATCGTTATGGTGATGGACAAATAAACTAAAAATGGCCGTTAGGATTTTTCCCTGGCGGCCATTGTTTTTTTGAGTTTCATATAGGCTTCGGGATGGCTCCGACAGGTACCCCGGGTGGCAACCGATGTACTGGATTCCTTGCTATCACTTTTCTTAAAGCACTAAATCGCAGGTATTTCCTAAATAAATAAACGGCTCGTAGCAGTGGGCTCCGCACATATAGCAGCCTTCGGCACGGGTGATTGTGTCAAGCCATTTTTTGCGTGTGGCTGTGGCCTGGGCGGGGGCGTTGTCGTAGCGGGCGCAGAAGTCGGGATAGGGCAATTGAAGATCCTGTGCGTGGACAAGGTCGCCGACGAAGTAGCACAGTCCTGATTTATAGACTGTATGGCCAGGTGTGTGTCCCGGTGCCAGATAGGCCGTGAGCCAGCCGTCGACAATCTTGTCGCCGTCGTTGAACAGGCGTATCTGGTTGGCGTAGCAGCTGAGCACCTGCTTCCAAAGGCCGTTTTGCTGCGCCATCGGACCGTCGTCGCTCCAGGCGTTGAACTCATCGACCGAAAGGTAGATTTCCGCCTTGGGGAAAACAGGCTGCCCGTCCTTCAGTAGGCCACCTATATGGTCGCCGTGCAGGTGCGTAAGGCAAACAGCGTCAATTTCCTCAGGCTTGATATTCTGTTCTTTGAGCTGAGCCAGTAGGGCACCGCCAGCCTCTTCGCCCAGTCCGGCGTCGATGAGGATGTTGCGGCGCGTTCCGCCATAATTGTCCGACGTGCGAATCAGGAACGTATTGATTGCCGACGGGCTGGAGCCGTCGGGCAGCAGCGAGTCGAGCAGGCTGTCGTTGTAGGAGCCGCGAAAGAGGTCGGCCGACATCTCGTTGACGCGGTCAGGAATGGCAATAATTTCCATATCATCATTTTCGCTGAAGATTGAGCAGGCAGCCATCTGAATGTCGGCTCTGGCTGTCGTATCGGCATCCGTCGCAGATTTGTTACTGTTCTTGCAAGACACCAGCAGAATTGTCGCTGCAACTAAGGCTAAAACTATTTTTTTCATATCAATGCGTTAATTTGTTAATTCGCTAATTTGTTAATTCGTTAGTGGCTGACGCGGCAGCAGTTTTCCGCTTTCCGTTTTCCGCTTTCCGCTTCTACATTGCCCACAGCAGCAGTCCGCCGCCTATTATCAGGCCACTGACAAACAGGTCGATAAGACAGAAGCCCATAATATCCTTAGCACTCAGTTTGGCGATGGCAAGTGCGGGAAGAGCCCAGAAAGGCTGGATCATATTGGTCCACGCGTCGCCCCAGGCAATGGCCATTCCCGTCAGGCCGGGGTCAACGCCCAGCTCGGCACCGGCGGTGAACATAATCGGGGCCTGTATCGCCCAATGGCCGCCGCCCGAAGGGACAAACATATTCAGCACCGCAGCGCAGAGGAACGTCAGCAGCGGATAGGTCACTGGCGACGAGATGCTTATGCAGGCATTGCTGATGACTGTGCCGAAGCAGATGCCGCTCTCCCCCACCCCGGTGATGATGCCCATAATGCCGGCATAGAACGGGAACTGGAGTATGATGCCGGCCGCGCCAGATGCCGCCTTGCCGAAGGCGCGCACGTAGGCCACCGGCGTACCGTGGAACAGAATGCCAAGGAAAAGGAATATCATTATGACCGTTCCCAAGTCGAATGGTGCGCCGCGGAAACCGAGACTGATTACAAGATAGGCGCCCCCCAGCAGCGAGACAAGCCAAGTCAGCAAACGACTGTGTTCCAACCGTTCGGCAGGGGTCTTGTCGACAGGTGCCGGTTTCGACGCCGTTTCCTCTTCAAGAAGAGCCGGGTCGACACAGACCACAGCGTTGCCCTTGGGGTGCATCAAGGCGTTGACAACTGTTATTGCAATGATTACCAGCACAACCATACCGATATTGAACGGATGCAGGATGGTCTGCGATATGGGCAGCGGGTCTACGATGGCACCGTTGGTGGCTGCCGCCAAGTCGGGTCCAGGAGTGGCCAGCTTGAGGGGCACCGAGCCGGAAAGACCTGCGTGCCAAACAACAAAGCCGCTGTAGGCCGACGCTATCAGCAGGCGATAGTCCACGCCAGCCAGTCGGCGGGCAATCTCCTTGGCAAAGATGACGCCGACAATGAGGCCGAAACCCCAGTTGAGCCAGCAGGCCACCGCCGAAACGGCCGTGACGAGGGCTATGGCTGCCACAGGCGTTTTGGGCAGCGAAGCCATCCAGGCGATGCCGCGCTTCAGGGCCGGTGCCGACGCCAAAGCCGAGCCGGTGACAAGCACCAGCGCCATCTGCATAGCGAAGGCCAGCAGCCCCCACACGCCACCGCCCCAGTTGGCGATGACCTCGACAGGCGTCTGGCGGCAGATGGGCATCGCCAGCAGTGCGGCAATGAAAGTCAGCAAGATTGCGAAAAGAAACGGCTCAGGCATCCAACGCTGCATAAGCCTGACAGAGCTGTTGATTAGTTTTTGGAACACTGTTTTAAAGTTAATGAGTTAATTCGTTAATGAGTTAATGTGTTAATTCGTTAGTGGCTGACGCGTTCGAATCACTGGTCACTATTCACTGGTC
>DFHL01000060.1:5244-9763 GCA_002371315.1 Bacteroidales bacterium UBA3724
GGTCACTATTCACTATTCACTGGTTTGCCTCTATCAGCGGCAGCAGCTGTTTTTCGAAGATGTCGCGCCGAACGATGCGGTAATGTTGGCGGTAGGTGGCATTGAACAGGCGGCTGTGGTGGCAGGCATAACGGCCAGAGTCCAGCAGCTTAGTTATTTCCGCCAGGTCTTCATCATAGTTTTGAGGCTGGGGTTCAATCTGTTTCAACATCTGCAGAATGGAAATCCAGCGCGAGCGCCACAGGTCGATGTCACACGTCTCGTCCTGCGCGCTCTGCAGCATTGCCGACACCAGCGTGCCCATCGGGATGATGCCCTGCCGCACATAGTTGATGTCGACACGCACATAGTTGTTCTGCGGCAGCGGATAGCAAAACAGCGGACGTTGCCAGTCGGCGCTGTCGGAATGCTCCAGCTCATAATTGATGTAGCGCACCGCCCCCATCGAGTCGGACAGCAGGTGCTCGAGGCCCCAAAAGTCCTGGAAACAAAACTTGTACACATCGCGCAGCTGCGACTGCGGATATTGCTTCATATACATCTGCAGGCGACACTGGTACTGCTCGTACATGTTGCTGCTGCGGCATTGCTCAACCTGACTGTGATATGCCGACTGGCCGCGGACTACCAGCGGAAACAGCAGAGCGATAAGGACAACCGATTGCAGAAGCTTCTTGTTCGTCATTGTTTCTCTTTACGTTAATCTTTATTAAATGCGGCTGCAAAAATACATAAAAAGTTGAAATATTTGTATTTTTGCAATCCACATTTTTAGCGCATTACACTTTTATTCACTAATAGACAGCACGATACACAAGTTATCTATGACACTTTTTCTCAAAAGGCACACACTGTTACTATTCCTGCTGGCGTTTTGCGCCACTGCCATAGGCCAAACTTACACCATCAGCGGCAGCGTCACCGACTCGGCCAGCGGCGAAACCCTCATCGGCGCAGCCGTGATGGACCTGCGCAGCGGCAAAGGGGCGCTGACCAACGACCAGGGGCGCTTCTCGCTGACCCTCAAGAGCGACAGCGTCAGGCTGCGCGTCACCTACGTCGGCTACCAGCCCATCTTTGAAGATTTAGTGCTGAAAAGCAACCAGAAGCGGACCTTCCGAATGCACTCCAGCGTCGAACTGAAGACCGTCGTCGTCACCAGCGAGCGCGTCGACAACGCCCGCTCGTCGCAGATGAGCGCCATCTCGGTCCCCATCGAGCAGCTCAAGTCCGTCCCCGTCCTCTTCGGCGAAGCCGACCTTGTCAAAGCCCTGCAGCTGCTGCCCGGCGTGCAGAGCGGCTCGGAAGGCAACAGCGGCTTCTATGTGCGCGGCGGCGGACCCGACGAGAACCTCTTCCTCCTCGACGGCGTGCCGCTCTACAACGTCAGCCATATGGGCGGCTTCTTCTCGGCCTTCAACACCGACGCCGTGAAGAACGTAACCCTCTACAAAGGCAGCTTCCCCGCGCGCTTCAGCGGCCGCCTGTCGTCGGTGCTCGACATCACCACCAACAACGGCAACGACAAGCAGTTGCACGGCAGCGGCTCGATAGGCTTCATCTCCGCCAAGCTCAACCTCGAAGGACCCCTCAAGAGCGAGCGCACCACCTTCTCGCTCTCGGGACGGCGCACCTATGCCGACTTCCTGCTCCAGCCCCTCGTCAAAAGGCTCGCCGACCGCCGCCAGTACAAGCTGCGCGCCGGCTACTACTTCTACGACGTCAACGGCAAGCTGACCCACCGCTTCAGCGACCGCAGCCGCCTCTTTGCCAGCTACTATATGGGCTCCGACGTCATCTACACACGCATCCGCACCCTCGCCACCGACGTGCAGGAGCAGTACCTCAACTTCGACACCCGCTGGGGCAACATCGTCGCCTCGGCACGCTGGAACTACGAGCTGACACCCAAGCTCTTTATGAACATCACCGGAGCCTATACGCGCTACAGCAACAACGTCGGCGTGGCCTACGAAACCGAAACCCTCGCCACCAACGACGCCGACAGCCAGACGTCGGAATTCCAGATGGACTACCTCTCCAAGATCAACGACTACAGCCTGCGCGCCGACTTCGACTTCACCCCCAACCCCGACCATCTGGTCAAATTCGGCTCCTCGTTCATCCACCACCTCTTCCAGCCCGAAGTGGCCAGCGCCCACCTCAACGCCTACAACGCCGAGGTGATGAACAGCTCGTTCGTCATCGACACCTCCGTCCACTCGGGCAGCATACGCGCCGAAGAAATCACAGCCTACGCCGAGGACGACTGGAGCATCAGCGAGAGCGTCAAGGTCAACTACGGCCTCAACCTCAGCGGCTTCAGCGTCGAAAACCGCTTCTACCCCACCCTTCAGCCACGCCTGTCGGGACGCGTGATGCTGCGCGAAGGCCTCTCGCTCAAGGCCGGCTATGCCTATATGACCCAGTTTATGCACCTCCTCTCCACCACCAGCGTCAGTATGCCCACCGACCTCTGGGTGCCCGTCACCGCCGACATCGCGCCGATGCGCGCCCACCAGGTGGCCGCAGGACTCTTCTACGAAATCAGCGCCATCGGCGACTTCTCGGTCGAAGGCTACTACAAGCAGATGCACAACCTGCTGGAATACAAAGACGGAACCACCTTCTGGGGCAGCAGCGAAAGCTGGGAGGACAAAGTGGTGATGGGCGACGGATGGGCCTACGGCGTCGAGCTGCTGATGCAGCGCAACTTCGGCAACCTGACAGGCTGGATAGGCTACACCTGGAGCCGCACGATGCGCCTCTTCGACCGGCCCGGACAGGAGCTCAACGACGGCAACCCCTTCCCCGCCAAGTACGACCGCCGACACGACCTCAGCATCGTCCTCAGCTACAAAATCAACGACCGCATCGACCTCAGCGCCACCTGGGTATACAGCACCGGCAACGCCGCCACCCTCAGCCTGCAGGAATACGCGCAGGCACAGGAGACCGCCAACGAATACGCCGACGTCGACCCCGAAGGCTGGGGCGGCTACCTCGCCAACCCCGGCGGCCGCAACAACTTCCGTATGCCCGACTACCACCGTATGGACCTCAGCGCCAACTTCCACCGCAGCTTCCGCAACTGCAGCCGCACCATCAACGTCAGCGTCTACAACCTCTACAACCGCAAGAACCCTTATATGATCTACGAAAGCCACGAGCACCGCTACAACGGCTACAACGGTGCCCTCGTCCAGCTCTCCATCTTCCCCATCCTGCCCTCGGTGGCCTATACGCTGAAATTTTAGTGAATAGTGACCAGTGACACGAACGCGTCAACCACTAACGCATTAACGCAATAACACAATAACGCATTAAAGTGACCAGTGACACGAACACGCCAACCACTAACGCATTAACGCAATAACACAATAACGCATTAAAGTGACCAGTGACACGAACGCGTCAACCACTAACGCATTAACGCAATAACACAATAACGCATTAAAAAATGAAACGTCCCCATATCTCCGCTTTCCGTTTCCCGCTTTCCGCTTTCCTCGTCCTGCTTTTCGCCTCGTGCGAAAAAGTCGTCGAGTTCGACATCGAGCAGACCGAGCCCTCGGTTGTCGTCAACGCCCTGCCGATGACCGACAGCCTGATGTTCGTCAACATAACCTACAGCCGCTTCTTCCTCGACAACCAGACCTTCCGGCCCGTCACCGACGCCACCGTCAGCGTCGACATCAACGGCACACCGCTGACCCTCGACCAGCGCGACGGAGCCAACTACGGCTGCACCTACCGCATCGCCGGCGGCGACAGCCTCGTGCTGCACGTCCAGGCCAACGGCAAGACCATCACCGGCGCCACGCGCGCACCCCTCCTGCCGGCCATCACCATCGACAGCGCCATAATCGACACCCTGCAGCCCTTCACCACGGGCGGAATCAGCTTTACGCTCGACGACCCCGCGGCCGTCCGCAACCACTATCTGGTCTACATCAGCGAGCGCGACAGCGGCACGCGCTGGAACCGCTGGGAGGAGCGCTGGGACACCATCGACACCATCGTGCACAGCTACTTCAACTGCCTGAACCGCGAAGTCACCGACCCCGCCGTCAACCGCGCCGAAGGAATGATGGACTACTTCAGCCAGCTGCTCTTCAGCGACAGCCTCATCGACGGGCAGCAGTACTCCCTGACGCTCGCCATACCGATGCTGCGCGACACCGCCGAGCACCCCATCGAGCGGAGCTACACCCTCGTCGTCGAGTCGCTCAGCCCCGAAGCGTTCCGCTACATCGTCGCCGTCGGCAAGGCACAGGGCATCGGGCAATACTTTGCCGAGCCGGCGCGCATCTACACCAACCTCAGCGGCGGCCTGGGCATCTTTGCCGCCATCGCGCGCCGCGAGTATGCCATCACCTTCACCTACAAGCAGCCCGAAGTGACCCAAACGGGGAAAAGCAGAAAACGATAGATTTCCCCCCAAAAAAAGGGCTCCACAACCCCCTGATAGCCAACACCAGCACTGCCCGTTGTACTGTACATATACTGTACATATAAT
>DFHL01000060.1:9887-10402 GCA_002371315.1 Bacteroidales bacterium UBA3724
GGCCTTTGGAACGGAACGGAAAAGTTGGGGGCCAGAGCGCCTCGTCACTCGGACGAGGCGTTTTTGAGCCGCCGGCTGATGCCGATGGCAAAAGGCAGCGAGAGCAGGAAGGTGCACAGGTCGGCCACGGCTTGGGTCATCTCGACGCCCTGCAGCCCGAAGAAGCGCGGCAGCACCAGCAGCGCGGGAATGAAAAACAGCCCCTGCCGCCCGATGGAAAGCAGCGTGGCCGGGATGGTCATCCGTATGTTCTGGAAGAGCATATTGGTCGACGTGCTGAGCGTGCACAGCGGAAAGACGACGCACTGCCAGCGCAGGGCTGCGGCGCCGATTTCGAGCATCACGGGGTCCTGGTCGCGGAACAGGGCCACAATCTGCGGCGCAAAGGCAAAACCCAGGGCCGAGAGGACGGTGAGCATAGCCGCCGAGACGCTGAAGGCGAACAGGTAGGACTGGCGCACACGCCTGTACTTGCGCGCACCGTAGTTGAAGCCGCACACGGGCTGGAAGCCCTG
>DFHL01000053.1 GCA_002371315.1 Bacteroidales bacterium UBA3724
CCCAGCTTCGGAGCCAGATAGTTCTTGGCGACGGCGCCGAACATACCCTGGGGCGACTTGGCTGTCGAAGGATATTCGAGCAGGTCGGGGAAATTCTTCTCGTAGAAGGTGACCCAAGCGGGGCAGCAGGAGGTGAACATAGGCAGTTTGACCTCTTCGCCGGCGAGGGCTTTCTTCAGGCGGCCGAGGAGCTCGGTGCCTTCCTCCATAATGGTGAGGTCGGCGCTCCAGTCGGTGTCGTAAACCTGGTCGAAACCAAGACGACGGAGAGCGGCAGCCATCTTGCCGGTGACGATTTCGCCGGGTTTCATACCGAACTCTTCGCCGAGGGCAACGCGGACGGCGGGAGCGGTCTGGACAACGACCTTCTTGGTCGGGTCGGCGATAGCTTCCATAACTTTAGAAATGTCGTCAACAAGGGTGAGGGCTCCGACGGGGCACACCTGGACGCACTGGCCGCAGTTGACGCAGCTGCTGTCGCCAAGGTTCTGCTCGAAAGCGGGAGCAACAACGGCCTGGAAGCCACGGTTGACACCGCTCAGGGCACCGACGGTCATAAACTTGTTGCACATCGTCTCGCAACGGCGGCACATAACGCACTTGTCCATATCGCGATAGACGCTGAGTGTCGAGTCTTTGCGGTAGGTCGAGGTTTCGCCCTTGAAGGGGATTTCCTTGATGCCAAGGCGTTTGGTGAGGCTCTGCAGCTCGCAGTCGCCGTTCTTCTCGCACTGCAGGCAGTCGTTTGGGTGGTCGCTGAGGATCAGCTCGACGACGGTCTTGCGGGCGTTGATGACGCGTGCGCTGTGGGTCAGGACTTCCATACCCTCCATCACGTCGGTGGCGCAAGCGGGAGCCAGGTTGCGGCGGCCTTTCACTTCGACCACGCAGACGCGGCATCCGCCGGGTTTGTTTTCAAAATTCATTCCGTCCAGCTCGAAGTGGCAGAGGGTCGGAATATCGATACCGTTCATACGGGCAGCCTTGAGGATAGTGGTGCCTTCGGGAACTTGAATCGCTTTGTTATCTATTGTGAGATTAATCATTGTTTCTTCTTTATTTGTAATTTGTGAATTGTGGTTTGTGAATTGTGATTATGGAGTTCGTGTCACTATTCACGCTGCACTTTCCACTCTAATAATTAATGAATAGAGATGGCACCGAATTTACAGTTGTTGATGCAAGCACCGCACTTGATGCACTTGGTGCTGTCGATGACCATCGAAGCCAGTTTGTGTCCGGGAGCGGTGTAGTCCGTGCGGCTGATAGCCTCGACGGGGCAGCCCTTGGCGCACTTGCCGCAGCCGATGCACTTCTCGCGGTCGATGACATAGCTCATAAGTTTCTTGCAGACACCTGCACGGCACTTCTTGTCGACGACGTGCTCCACGTACTCGTCCCAGAAGTTGTCGAGGGTCGACAGGACGGGGTTCGGCGAGGTCTGGCCAAGGCCGCAAAGAGCGGTATCCTTGATGACGGCGGCCAGGTTGCGGAGTTCGGTAAGGTCTTCCATCGTACCGCGACCGTCGGTGATCTTCTCGAGGATTTCGCACAGACGCTTGTTGCCGATACGGCAGGGCGAGCATTTGCCGCAGCTCTCCTCGCAGGTGAATTCGAGGTAGAACTTGGCGATGGCAGGCATACAGCTGGTCTCGTCCATAACGACCATACCGCCCGAGCCCATCATCGAGCCGGCAGCCACGAGGCTGTCGTAGTCGATAGCGGTGTCGAGGTGCTTAGCGGTGAGGCAGCCGCCCGAAGGACCGCCGGTCTGGACAGCCTTGAACTGGCGTCCGTTCTTGATGCCACCGCCGATTTCGTAGATAATCTCACGCAGCGTGATGCCCATCGGGACTTCGATAAGGCCCACGTTGTTGATCTGGCCTGCCAAAGCGAACACCTTGGTACCCTTCGATTTCTCGGTACCGATGCTGCTGAACCAGGCAGCGCCCTTGGTGATGATGATAGGAACGTTGGCAAAAGTCTCGACGTTGTTGACGTTCGAGGGCTTGCCCATATAGCCGCTGACAGCGGGGAACGGGGGTTTCAGCGTCGGCTCGCCGCGCTGGCCTTCCATCGAGTGGATCAGAGCAGTCTCTTCACCGCAGACGAAAGCACCGGCACCGTAGCGCAGCTCGATGTCGAAATTGAAGCCCGTGCCAAGGATGTCGTCGCCGAGGAGGCCGTATTCGCGGGCTTGGGTGATGGCGATTTTCAGACGCTCGATGGCGAGGGGATATTCAGCGCGGATGTAGACCAGACCCTTGCTGGCACCGATGGCGTAGCCGCAGATGGCCATAGCCTCGACGATGCTGTTGGGGTCGCCCTCAAGGATGGAACGGTCCATAAAGGCACCGGGGTCACCCTCGTCGGCGTTGCAGATGACATACTTCTGGTCGGCTTTGTTCTTGGCGCAGAGCTCCCACTTCAGACCCGTGGGGAAACCGGCACCACCGCGGCCGCGCAGGCCGGAGGCCTTCATTTCGGCGATAACCTGCTCGGGGGTCATCTCGGTGAGGCACTTGGCCAGACCTTCGTAACCGCCGCGCGAGATGCTCTCCTCGATGTTCTCGGGATCAACGAAACCGCAGTTGCGCAGAGCGATACGGATCTGCTTGCGGTAGAAGTCCATATGCTTCGAGTCGCTGACGTGCTCCTTGTTCTCGGGGTTGGTGTAGAGCAGGTCGGGCACCTTACGACCCTTGATGATATGCTCGTTGACGATGCGCTCGGCATCCTCAGGTTTCACCTGCGTGTAGAAGGTGTTGTCGGGCATAATCTTGACGATGGGGCCGCGCTCGCAGAATCCGAAGCAGCCGGTCTTGATGACCTGCACGTCGTCGCTGAGACCCTTCTCGGCAAGGATATTCTTGAAGTTTTCGATAATCTGGAGGCTGTTGGAGCTTTTGCATCCGGTACCGCCGCAGATTAGGATATGCATTTTGTATTTTGCCATATTATTCTTTTTTGGGGTTTAAAGGTTTAAAAGTTTAAAAGCCAAAAGGTTTCGAGGGCTTCAGAAACCCTTTAAACTCTTAAGCCCTGCAACTTTTAAACGTTTATTTATCGATTGTTTCGTAATTGACGGGGATGATGCCCTCGACCAGTTCGCCCTGCTGGACGTATTTGGTCAGGATTTCATCGGCACGGTTGTTGTCGACGTGGCCGAAGACGATGGGGTCCTTGCCAGGCACGCGCACCTCGAGGGTGGGCTCGGCGTGGCAGTAGCCCATACATCCCGTCTGGGTGAACACAGCGGGGATGCCCAGCTCGTCAGCCTTCTGCATCATATGTTCCATTACTTGCTTGGCACCAGCTGCAATACCGCAGGTGGCCATAGCGACTTTGATTTGCACAAGCGACTCGGGATGCTCGGCTTTTTCGCGCACATCCAGATTCGACTGAAGCTTTTCTCTCATAGCCTTGAGGTCGGCCAGCGATTTAACTTTTGTCATTGTGTAAACTCCTTTTAATTAGTTTGTGGATTAATATTTATTTACTTGTTATATAATACATTACACAGAAATGCACATAACATTTCACCGTGCAAAGATACGCATTTTTAGTATATAGACAAGTATTTTGTAAATATTTTTCTTCACAATCTGACCGGCACCCGCCGGCCACCGCGCGTAAAAGGGCTGCGCGGACGAAAGACGACAGTGTGCAACGCGCTGCAAATGCGCTTGTTGCACACTGTCGTCCGGCCTTCGCGGCCTGCTGCTTCGGAGCTGGCGTCGCGCTACTCGTATTTGCACTTGTAGCGGCGCTCGTATTCCTCTATCAGCATCGGGCGGAAATCGGGGTGGGCTATCTTGATGAGGTCCTCGGCGCGATGCTTGAGGGTGCGCCCTTTGAGGCGCGCGATGCCGTATTCGGTGACGAGGTAGTTGATGTCGTTGCGCGTCGTGCTGACGGCGGCGCCGGGGGTCAGGAAGGGCTTGATGCGCGATATGGTGCCGCCCGCGGCGGTGCTGGGCATAGCGATGATGCTCTTGCCCTCGCGGGCCATCGAGGCGCCGCGCACAAAGTCGATCTGGCCGCCGATGCCGCTGTATTGGCGCATACCGATGCTCTCGCTGGCCACCTGGCCCATCAGGTCGACCTCGAGGCACGAGTTGATGGATATCATCCTGTATTGCTGCGCGATGACGATGGGGTCGTTGGTGTAGTCGACGGGATAGAGCTCCACGTCCTCGTTGCCGTCGATGAAGTCATACAGCTCGCGGCTGCCCATAATGAACGTCGCCACGGCCTTGCCCTTGTGGAGGGTCTTGCGGCTGCCGTTGATGACGCCCTGCTGCATCAGCTGCATCACGCCGTCGCTGAACATCTCGCTGTGGATGCCCAGGTCGTTCTTGTCGCCCAGCGACTGCAGCACGGCGTTGGGTATGGCGCCGATGCCCAGCTGAAGGGTGGCGCCGTCGGTGACCAGCGAGGCGCAGTTGCGCCCTATGGCCATCTCGACCTCCGACGGGGCGTCGCTGTGCAGCTCGGGCAGGTGGTAGGCGCAGGGTATGATGTGGTCGATTTGCGACACGTGGATCATCGTGTTGCCGTAGGTGAAGGGCATCATCTCGTTGGTCTCGATGATGACGCTCTTGGCCACGCGGATGGCCGCCAGGGCATAGTCGCAGCTGACGCCCAGCGAGCAGTAGCCGTCGTCGTTGGGCGGCGTGGCCTGGAAGACGGCGACGTCGCACGGTATCTCGTCGCCTATCATCTCGGGCACGTCGTGGAAGTAGGCCGGGAAGAAGTCGCCCTCAAGGTGGTTGACGGCCTCGCGCGAGTTGCCGCTCAGGAAGTTGCTCACGTGGCGGAAGTGACCGTAGCAGCGCGGGTGCAGCAGCTCGTTGTCGCCAAGGGTGGTCATATGGAATATCAGCACGTCGTTATAGTCCTCGCAGTGCTCGGCCATAGCGTGGGGTATGATGCGCGGCACGGCGGCGGCGTGGCCCATCACCACGCAGTTGCCGTCGTGGATGTCTTTGATTGCTTTGTCTGGTGTAGATACTTTTTTTCGGTAGTCGTCTTTCCAGTTCATTGTGTGTATTGTTTGTTGTAGTTGTGACAGATAATATGGTTCTGCGCCCTTCCGGGGCCGCAGTGTTTCGGCTTGCAAAGATAGGGATTTATTTTCATTTGGCAAAATAAAAATGTGCGGCCCCGAACCTCGTCGCGGGGCCCCTTGCGGCCGACGGATGGCGGCACCGACGGCGCACGCTGGCGGAACCCCAGATTTTGGCCCTTGAAAAGGCCATTGAAAACCAGACGTTTGTGATGCCTTCTCCGTCATTTGTACAGTATATGTACAGTATATGTACAGTA
>DFHL01000020.1:0-14238 GCA_002371315.1 Bacteroidales bacterium UBA3724
TATTATTAAAGGCAATGATGTTACGATGATAGACCTGTACATCTATGCCCGTAATGGTATCCTTGTATGGCACAGCAACAATCCGTCGGAAGGATGGGACGGTACGCTTAAAGATGGGACTCCTTGTCCCCAAGCTTCATACACTTGGATATTACGCTATACCCGTAACCACCAACCGGATTTGATGCAGGAAAAGGTCGGAACAGTGACTCTGCTGCGATAAATTGAATGGAAAGGAACAGAAAACCTTGATTAGGAGAAGCGTTCCTGGATTTCCTGCTTCACGAACTCGATGGCTTCGTTGGTGGGGATTTTGCTCTTGGTGCAGCTTTCAAAGATAGCACCGGACGGTAATCGCTCGACATATCTTCCACGCACAAGGCTCCTCCACGCGCTCCACTGGAGCTTGTGCCCTCCCGTCCCCAAGCCACTTATCTCCTCACCCTCACCACCGCCGACGGCAAGCAGCACACCGTCCGCCTGCTGAAACAATCGGATATCTTCGGAAAGTGAAACGATACTGTTCACCTTGAAAATGTGCGTATCGGTACAATATTTTAAGTAGTTTTAAGCCGATAGAGTTTCCAATACAAATAAAAACAACCTTTCATTATGAATAAAAAGTCGTATATTTGCACCATAAAAACACACCAATAATGATAAGCAAATCTACACTCGGTTGACAGCTGATAATAATAAAAAAAACATACCCCAATAAAAAATTAATCTTCTTTGCACTCCTCGCGATGTTTGCCCTCACAGCCGACGGCCATCAGCACACCGTCCGCCTGCTGAAGCAGTCAGATATCTTCGCTCGATAACCGCACGGGACTCACCACGGTCAGCAATATCCATTTTCGATATGTGTAATGGATAAAAATAAGGAAATTTGCCCAATAAACACTTGCATATTGAATAAAATTTGTATCTTTGCAGTCGAAGTATTATCATTATGAAGAGCACAATATTAATGCAACGCGCTGAGCGAGACAGAATTGCCGCCCGGCCATACATTGACCGCAAAACGAGCTATCGAACCACCGAGATGCTGGAAAGTCCGCTGATAAAGCTGATTACCGGTCCACGCAGGGCTGGCAAGTCGGTGTACGCGATGCTTATGCTTAAAGGGCGCAACTTTGCTTACCTCAACTTCGACGACAAGCAGTTGCTCGACCGCTGGGACGACGAACTTGTGGAGCGTACGCTCGACGAGGTCTATCCCGGTTACGAATACCTGATGCTCGACGAGGTGCAGAACCTGCCTGGATGGGATCTGTGGGTGAGCAAGCTGTACCGCAACGGCAAGAACCTCGTCATCACGGGCAGCAACGCCAATATGCTGTCGAGCGAGATGGCTACGGTGCTTACCGGCCGGTATCTGCAAATCGAGATGCTGCCTTTCAGCCTGGCCGAGGTGATGGCGGCTGAAGGCATCGACATCGCCGACATCAAAGCAGAACAGCAGATCCGCGTAAGCCTCATAGCTGACGACTATCTGCGCAACGGCGGCTTCCCCGAGACGGTGCTGGCACGTGACATCACGGGGAACTACCTTGCCACGCTCTTCGACTCTATCCTGCTGAAGGATGTGGCACAGCGACACCACGTCCGCAAGACCACCGACCTATATGGCCTGGCCACCTACCTGCTCTCCAATTTCTGCAACCCTTTTTCCGCTAACGACCTTGCCGAAGAGCTGAACATCGCCAGCGTCACCACCACAAAGAAATACTGCGACTACCTGAACGAACCGTTCCTCTTCTTCTTCCTGCCGCGCTTCAACAACAAACTGAAGCTTATGGCCAAAGCCGACCGCAAGGCATACGTTGTCGACAACGGCTTTGTACAGTCGTCGGCGTTCAACCTGAGCGACAACCTGGGACGGCTGCTGGAAAATCAGGTGTTTGTGGAACTGCTGCGGAAAGGCTACGAACCGGGCAAGACACTCTTCTACTACCGCTCGCGCAACAACCGAGAGGTCGACTTCGTCACCCGCCGAGGCGCGAAAGTGGAGCGTCTGATACAGGTATCCTACAGCCTCGACTCGGCAAAGACGCGCAAACGTGAGGCCGGTGCCCTGGTGGAGTGCGGCGAAGAGCTGAAATGCGACGACCTATGCATAGTCACCTTTTCGGAAAAGGAAAAGATTGATGGCGCAAGCCCCATCTCAGTCATACCCATCACCGAGTTTTGACCACAACCTCCCCTCTATCTCCTGATGATAGCCATCACCTTTCTCACCCTCACCACCGCCGACGGCCACCAGCACACCGTCCGCTTGCTGAAACAATCGGATAGCTTTGGGAAGTGAAACGATATTGTTCACCTTGAAAATGTGCGTATCGGTACAATATTCAAGTAGTTTTTATCCGATAGAGTTTTCAATATAAATAAAAACAACCTTTCATTATGAATAAAAAGTCGTATATTTGCACCATAAAAACACGCCAATAATAATTAGCAAATCTACACTCGGTTGACAGCTGATAATAATAAAAAAACATACCCCAATAAAAAATTAATCTTCTTTGCACTCCTCGCGATGCTTGCCCTCACCGCCGACGGCAAGCAGCACACCGTCCGCCTGCTGAAGCAGTCGGACATCTTCGGGCAATAAACTGGCAAAACCCAATGCTTCGGATTTGCAGCCCCGGCTGTTGGATTTTGACGTAAAAACGGCATTTGGCACTCTTACAAACTGGGTTTTCAACACGAATAGGAGCAAAAGAACTGTCAGACTTGGTATAAATTATAATCAGTAAATGATTGATTATTACCATTTTACCCCCCCCCTATAAAAATCGGGAAAAATGTTGACAGAAATTATTGTCAATCCGAAAAAAAGTTGTAGCTTTGCACCGTGATTTATTGGCCAGGAATTAGCCAGGGATTCTACTATAGAACGCTGATGTCCGTGAATTGTCATAAACACAAAACCGAATATTCTCATAAACAAATAAAACCAGCAGTTATGAAACACCTCAAACCACTTTTTCCGTTCCTCGCGGTGCTGGCATTTGCAGCAAATATGCACGGCCAATCCGTCTACGACTTTTACGCCGTCGCGCCGACCGGGCAGACGCTCTACTTCAAAATCAGCGACTCGGCACAGGTCAGCGTGGTCAACCCGCGCACCAACAACGGCGACAGCAACTATGTCGCCGGCGACCTGGTCATCCCCGAAACGGTATCCTATTGCGGAACCACCTACACGGTGACCAGCCTTTCGACCCACAACTTTATGATGGGCACTTTCTACAACTGCAAGACCCTGACGTCGGTCTATGTGCCCAACAGCGTGAAAACAATGGGCGATTATGTCTTCGGCTATTGCCCGTCGCTCGTCTCCGTCCACCTGCCCGACAGCATAACGTCCATTCCCAATATGGCATTCGAAGGCTGCACCAGCCTGCCGTCAATCACCATCGGCCGGTGCGTCAGGAACATCTTCTCCGATGCATTCCTTCACTGCTACGCAATCTCGGAACTGCATCTGCTTGCCAGCGTCGCGCCAACGGTCGGCTACCGTGCCCTATGGAACATCCCCGACACCGCCCGAGTCTACATCCCCTGTGGCAGCACCTCGTCATACGCGGCCGTGCCGGAATGGAACAACCATTTCTCCGCTTTCATCGAAGTACCGACATATTTGCTGGAAGTGTCGGTCAATGATGAAACGCACGGAAGTGCCGAGATTGTCAGCCACCCCACCTGTGACAACCCGCAGGCTTTGCTGCTTGCCACAGCCAACGAAGGCTACCGCTTCGAGGGGTGGGGCATCACCCCCGGCTACCAGAACATTGTCACCGACAACCCGCTCACCGTCACGGTATCGGACGATATGACCGTTGTGGCCTATTTCGCCGCCGACAGCACCGGGATGCGCGAATACCAGTCCTACTTCGGACAGGAAACCACGGTGTGGAACGCTGTGGGGGCCTACTACGACTGTCCCTGGGAAAACTACCTGATTCGCATTGCTGGCGACACGGTGGTAGACCAGCAGCACTACAAAAAAGCCGAGTATTCGAATGTCTACTGGCGTGGCGGATACGACGAACAACGCGTACTGGAATACGATTTGCTGCTGCGCGAAGAGCGCACCACGGGACGCCTCTGGGGACGCTATGCCGACGAGGATGAGGACTATCTGATTGCCGATATGTCGCTAAACATTGGCGATACATTTTATATGCGTAACATCTATGGCACCATCGCCTACACCGTCCAAGACACCGCTACGGTCGATTCGCGTCGCATCATCGTTTTGGGTACCTACTATGGTGAAATCCTACGATTTGTAGAAGGCATTGGGTGCACCGATATGGGCTATCTGAGAAACGCCTTTTCGCTTGGCTGCCCCCTTGTCTGCTGCCACAAGGACGGCGAACGGGTGTATCACAATCCGCTGCCCGGCTTCCCCGAGGATGACTGCATCATCCGCGCTGTCGGCATCGATGAGGTGCCGGCCGACGCTGTCAGGGTCTATTCCCGCGGAGGCGATATCGTTGTCGAAGGTGCCGACGGCGAGCCGGTGCAGGTCTTCGACATTGTCGGTCGCCCCACCGCCAACCGCGCGCTGCGCACAGGCATCTACTTCGTCAAAGTCGGCAACCGCCCCACCCGCAAAGTAGCTGTGATCAGATAGATTCTTCCATATAATAGAGCCCGTTGCGGCGGATTTGCAATCCGACGCTGCTTAATATAAGGATTTGCAATCCGCAAAACACAAAAAACACCTGCAAAAGTGTTAATTTTGGCGGATTGAAAATCCTTATATTAAAGAGTATCGGATTGAAAATCCGATACAACCCGCAAAGCCGATACACCCGTTGCGGCGGATTTGCAATCCGACGCTGCTTAATATAAGGATTTGCAATCCGCAAAACACAAAAACACCTGCAAAAGTGTTAATTTTGGCGGATTGAAAATCCTTATATTAAGGAGTATCGGATTGCAAATCCGATACAACCCGCAATGCCGAAACCCGGAGCGGGTGGTTGTCGCTTTTTTTTCAAATCGCCCTTAGGCAGTTTTGGAATATCCGAGCGGAAGGTGCAAAATAATTTTTCCCATCCCGAAGGAAATGTGTATTTTTGCAAAATTCAAATTGAACCAATTATGAAACACATATTTGCAATAGCCTTGTTTGCAGCGATGTTGGTCGGCTGCGGAAGCAACAGGAATGCCGAGCAGAGCCCGACGGGAACGGTAACGACCATCAGTGTGGACGAATTTGCCAAAACAATAGGCAAAAAGAGCGTTCGCCTTATCGACGTTCGGACACCAAAGGAATACGCCGAAGGGCATATCGCCAAAGCCGAAAACATCGACGTAAAAGCCGCCGACTTTGCCAGCCGCATCCAGGATGCCAAAGGCAAAGTGGCCGTCTACTGCCGCAGCGGCAGGCGCAGTCTTATGGCCGCCGAGCAGCTCGCCGCAAAGGGCTGCACGGTCTACAATCTCGACGGTGGCATCATCGCCTGGCAAAAAGCCGGCAAGCCTGTGGAAAAATGACAAAACAACATTCCGCAAGACCGCACGATGACCGACAAAAACCATAATCCGCTGGGCATCCTCTGGCTCCTCGCCTTGGTGCTTTACACTCCAGCCGCAGGTCTCGTACTCAACAGCAACGCCATTACGGCAAGGAGCATTCTCCTGCCGCTGATGTGGACAGCCCTGTTGCTGATGCCATACGTCCTAACGCGCAAGCGGTGGCTCTATGTCACGGCCGCAAGTCTGCTGTTTGCCGACGGTTTTGTCAACCTATTCCACTGGACCGTGCTGAAATGCCCGCTCAACGCCTCGTCCATCTTCGTGTTCCTCAACACCAACTGGAGCGAGGCGTCGGAGTTTATGGCCATCAAGACAACACCGCTGCTACTGCTCTACATTCCCTACATAGTCCTGTTTATCCTGACATTGAGGCATATACCTCAACTTGCATTCCGAAAGAAAGGCCCTATAGCCGTCTGGCTGACGCTGTGGCTCACCGTTGCAGTATATTTTGCCGACAACATCATCCACCAGCGTTTCCTGCGCCTCGCCGTACCCGACGTAGAACGTGCCGTTGTCTCGTTCTTCGAAGAGTCAAAGGAATACAAAAATCTGAAGTTCCGCAAGCTGTACAACGTCGACACCCGACTGACAACCAGCGACTCAACCCTTGTCGTAGTGATAATCGGCGAATCGTGCAACCGCAACCACCTGTCGCTCTATGGCTACCACCGCCCCACCTCGCCGCGACTCGCAAAAAGGAACGACATCCTGGTCTTCGACAACGTAATCAGCGCCAACTCCAACACCCTGCGCTCCGTGATGAACTTCCTTACCGAAAACAACACCGACAACAACCGCCCGCTCGACAGCTGCATACACATCTTCGACATACTCCATTCCTCGCCCTACAAAAGCTACTGGCTCTCAAACCAGTCGCCTATCGGACTGTGGGACAACGGCGTGACCAGCCTGGCGCAAAATGCCGACGCCGTGACTTTTGTCAACATCACCGCCAATTCGTCGAAAGAGAGCACGATGACCGTATCGCTCGACCAACGCCTCTTCGACCCCCTGCACTCAGCACTCGACGACGACGCCAAGAACAAGGTCGTCTTCCTCCACCTGATGGGCTGCCACACGCAGTACAACAAGCGCTACCCTGCCCAGTTTGCAAAATATGAAGACAACGGCGACAAGCGCACACGCACCATCAACACCTACGACAACGCCGTGATGTACAACGACTTCATTGTCGACAGCATCCTTTCGATGCTCGACGCATACGCAGCGGCGCACCGCGCAGTGCGCCTGACGGCCATCTACCTCTCCGACCACGGCGAGAATGTCTACGACGAGGGCGACTATGCGGGACACGACTACTCCGACCGCATCCCCAACGCCAATGTCGAGATTCCGTTCATTATGTGGTTCTCACACTCGCAAAAGGAGCACCTGCAAAGCCGCAACCCGCTCCTCGCGCAGCAAACACATACGCCGTATATGATCGACGACCTGTTCCACACCATAATCGACATCGCCGACATATCCACCGCGGTGCTCGACGAAAGGCGAAGCCTTGTCAGCGCAAGCTACGACTCCACACGTGTGCGCCGCCTCGAGGACGGCAGCATTTACGCCCGACGCTAAAAGCGGCAAAACATCAGAGGCACCAGTCGACTCCCCGCAAGATATGGCCATTTCAGTCGTTTTTCATCGTACTGATTGCCGCATAGAGACGGTCGGACAGCCGTTGGCGGTCGCGGCGGGTATCGCCACTGGCTTCGTAGGCTACAGGAGGATTGATGCACATTGTATGCCGCTTGCGATTGATATATATGGGGACAAAGAGCAGATTTTGTTTGGTGTGCTCGAAATACATCTGTCCTATGTGTGCAAATCCGCTGTAGAATGAGCGCAACGTGCCTGCTTCGTCGTGCTCGCGGACAAAGTTCCCATCAAAGGCTGTCCGAGGATGTTCGGGAAAAATCAGCAGATTGCTACCATCGATAAGTGCGTTGAGACTCTGCTTCAGTGTCTCCATCACCTGGCGCGACCCGCCTTTAATAACAGGGATAGGATTGAAATCGTTGAGTATCTTGATCACCGTATCGGTGGTTTTGCGCAGCACCCGCTCACGCCTCCGATGGTTGAAGCGGTGCAGGAATTTGTGGAATGTAGTGCCAATCACTTCTCCACATTGTTTGGGGTTCAGCATTCGGCTGTCAATCCAAGGGCGGAAGGTGCCGGGCAAATTCATTATGGCTGCGATGGGACCGTAGATGAACCCGTGGTTGCAGACATATACAACCGGCTGGCCTTTTGTAGATTTCAAATTCTCCTTACCTACTATCTTCAGTTTTGTGAAAGGTCTTACCAAGGCCATTAGCAGCCTTACGAGAGGACGATGACGCTTGCGGGGAGAAGAGTTGAAAAAGCACATATATTACGAGAATGACAACGGAAACAAAAAGCGAGCATCACCTGAATTGAGGTGAATTTGAGAGCAGCCCTTAATTGATAAAATGAACGGTTGCACTTGGTCCCTGAGGAAGGACAAGGGCGACGATGAAGCCGTCGGGAACGCGGTAGACAACAGGAGTAAGCTGGTCGCCCAGTTTGGCGGCGATGCGGAACTCGCAGCGCAGAGCCCTGATGCTGAACCCCTCGGGCAACAGTTCCATTGCTATGCGTATGTAGTTGGGATTGTTCATATGACGGTTATAGTCGATGTCGGCCCGCATTACGCAGACCGGTTCGAAGGCGGTACCGCCATCTTTGGGCAGGATGATGCGGCGCTCGCGATAGTCCATCTCGAGACGCTGCTCAATGGTCAGCGAGTCGATAACAGTCTGGTCTATACTTTTGAGGGTAGCGGTTTCGCGGTCGATAAAGGCGCCCATACTCCACGACTTATAGCAGGGAAGTCCCTGTGCGTCGTAGATGAAAGTGTTGCGGAAACCGAACTTTGGCATCACCTCGTAGACAGAAGTGGTGACAGTCAGGTCCTCTTTGAAATGTGGCACACGGACAATCTCCACACCACGGGCGGCGAGCAGCTGCGCTCTGTGCTGCTCTTCAAAATAGCGTTGCACCGTGGGTTCACTAACTATCCACATTTCAGAACAATCCTGCATCATCTGCAAGGCTGCAAAGAGCTTTAGCCGGCCAACGGCGTCGCAGGTACTTGTAGTGACTTTATAATTTAGACTATACATTTTTCAAAAAGGCTTATTCCTTTGTTTTCTTCTTGGGGTCGATGGCGGCATAGTGGCGGGCATCGGCGATGATGGTGGCCAGATAGATCACCGCCAGCAGAACTATGATGGCTATGGCCACAAGGTCGAGCGTTGTGTAGGCCCGGCCGCCCAGGGTCAGCGTGTAGGTGACCAGCCGCGGGAAAAGAATCAGCACCGTGTTGGCGATGACAATAATCAGCCGGAACTCGGTGGGGCCCAGCTTGGCATAGGTCAGCCTGAACTCGCTCTTCAAGTGGGCGTTGATGCTGACATTGATAGTCATAAAGAGGTATAGGACAAAGACATAGAGCGCAAGATCGAGGTCGACCAGCGGCGAAAGGCCGGCACCGATGAACATAAAGGCCTCGTTGATGCAGTCGACGGTGTGGTCGATATAGTAGCCGTACAGCGGACGCTGGCAGTTGCGCACACGCGCCAGCGTGCCGTCGAGCGAGTCGCCGTACCAGTTGATTACAAGTCCTGCCGAGCTGAGCCACAGCCAGTTGATGTTGTAGTGCGTCAGGTAGAAGCCCAATCCCGTAAGGAAGGCACCCACAACCCCCACCAGGGTCAGCATATCCGACGTGGCCCAGCGCGGCTGCCGCTGGGCAAGCCACGTCAAGGCGCGTTTCTCGACACCGTTAATTATCGAAGTCTGAATGCGTTGCGACTGTTTGACATTTTCCATAACTATACATTTTTCAACATATTTATATATAACGAGCCATCCAGTCAAAAAAGTATTCATTTCAGGACTAAAATTTAACATTTCAGGCTGAAGTCGGCTTCCCTTGGCAAATAAAAAATGGCCACCCTGAGGCGGCCATTGTGTTTTCATTCCTTGACAGTGCCATAGTCGGGAAGCGGCACCCGGCGCAGCGTGCCGGCACCGGCATCCACTTCGAGGCACAGCTGCTGCCTGCCGTTGGTAAGCAACAGGTATGGCACCTGAAGCACAAGGTTGTAGCGGCACGCCTGGTCGACAACCTTCTGATTGATAGGCACCGACTCCTTCTTGCACTCCACTATCATCCAGGGGCGCACCGCGCGGTCGTAGACCACTATGTCGCAGCGCTTGGTGAGGCCGTTGAGGGTTATGGCCGCCTCGACCTGCATCAGTTCGAGCGGATATAAGCATTTGTAGTGCAGCATATTGATGACATTCTGGCGCACCCATTCCTCGGGCGTCAGGGCCACCCAGCGGTGGCGCACGATGTCGAACACGCGCCCGTTGTCTATCTTCAACACGCTGCTATCCATAGCCTTTGCCGTTATCAATAGCCGCCGCCTTCGCCCTCGCCCTCGCCTTCATCCTCCATCACGGGGCTGTCCTGACGCTGCTGCTTCAGGCCGCTGCCTATCTTGTAGGTGAAGCCGACGGTAACCGTGGGCGACAGGCGCTTGGAGCGCGTGATGCGGTTCAGCTGCGCGGTGAAGGTCTCGTGGCCCCAGCCGCCGGTGCAGAGCAGGTCGCCGACGCGCAGGTTGACGGTGCCGCGCTTCTGCAGCACATCCTTCTTCACCGCCAGGTCGAACCAGTAGTTGCCGTACATCTTGGTCTGCAGGTCCAGCCACGGGGCCCAATACTGGCCGCTGAACTGGATGGTCCAGTCCTTGGGCAGGGTCATAAACGAGTTGAACTTGCCGCTGGCTTGGAAGGCATCGGTGCTCTTGTTGTCAAGCAGTTCGGTACCCTCGATACGGTTCTTGTAGGCGTTGATGCTGACATTCAGCTTCCACCACTTCGCCAACTGCCAGTCGATGATGAACTCCAGACCATAGTTGAGGCCGCGGTTGAGGTTCTGCGGCGCCGAGGCCCAGTAGCCGTCGTAGTCGCTGTTGTAGGGCTCCCACCACGAATAGTGCGCCGCGCTGGCCGAGTCCCAAACAAAGCCGTACCACGTAATCATATTGTTCGTCTGGCGGAAATAGGCCGACGTGTAGATATTAACTTTGTCGAAACCAAGATTGTACGACAGTTCGAAGGCATTTGTGAACTCCGGGTCCAGATTGGGGTTGCCGAAGCTCAGCTCCTGCCCTTCGCGGACATTCATATAGGGGTTCATATCCCACATATGCGGACGGTGCACGCGGCGGCTGTAGCTGAGCTGCGCGCTCTGCATCTTGCTGATTTCGTACGACAAATGCAGTGTCGGATACAGTTTCCAATACTCCTTGTTGACCTCGGGAGTCGAGGCGTGGTTCAGGTCGTGCCCCTTGGTGAGGGCATACTCGCCGCGCAGACCGGCCTGCAGCGAAAGCTTCTCGCCAAGCTTGCCGCCGTAGGTGGCATAGATGGCGTGGACCTGCTGCGTGTAGTTGAAATGCGTCGACGACAGCGAGTCGAAGTTCTTCACCAGGTTGTGTGCCGCGTCGTACTCCGTGCGGTAGTAGACGGCATCCTGGTCGGGCCAGTCCATACGCCCCTCATAGCCCGTCTCCAGTTTCCAGCCGTTGGCGAAAGGATGCAGGTAGTTAAGCTTGAGGTTCAGCGCATTGTGATGGTTTTCCGAAGTCGACTCGCGCAGGTAGTAGTTTTTCCACACCGCCGTGCTGTCGCCAGCCAGGGTGCTATAGAGCTGCTGCTGCCAGCCCTCGCCGTGCATCTGGCGGGTGCTGAAGGTGGCGTCGGCTGTCAGCTCGCGGTCTTTCTCGTCGAACTTCTTGGTATAGTGCAGATTGAAGCTGTGGTTGATGTTGCGGTTGTCGTTGGTGTCGATCTGGCGATAATCCAGCAGGCCCGCCGTAAGCAGGTCGGTGGCATAGATGTCGTTCCAGCGGTGACGGGCGCCGCCGCGCAGCTGGTAGCTGGCTAGCAGGCTGTTCTTCTCGTTGAAGAAATACTCGCCGCCCACCTTGATGCTGCCCATATAGTTGCGGCTGTGGCTGTACTGGTCTATCGTGTCGCGCGACCAGACGCTGTCGTTCCGCAGACGCTCGCGGAAGGCGTGGCCGATGTGGCCGCGGCTGCGCACACCGCCGTCGGCGGAAAGGAAGAGGTTGTACTTCTCCGTGGTGTAGTTCAGGCTCAGCGTGGCCATCGACGTGGGCAGCACCGACGGCAGCGCGTCGGGATAATTGCTGCCAAGGAATGCCAGCGGAGTGCCCAGGTTGAGCGATGCCGCGCCGTTCAGGCCCATCGCCGCCGAGGCCTTGTCTTTCAGCTTGATGTTGATGATGCCCGACATACCCTCGGGGTCGTACTTGGCCGACGGGTTGGTGATGACCTCCACGCTTTCGACGCTACTGGCCGGAGTCTGCTCCAGAAGGCTCTCCAAGTCGTTGGCCATCAACTCATAGGGACGGCCGTTGATAAGCACCTTGACATTGCTCGAACCGCGCAGGCTCACGTTGCCGTCGTTGTCGATCGACACGCTGGGCACATTCTGCAGCACGTCGGTGGCCGTTCCGCCACTGGCAACCAGGTTCTTGTCGACGTTGACCACGCGCTTGTCGAGCTGGTACTCCACCATCGTGCGCTCGGCGGTAACCACCACCGCATCGAGGGCCGCCGAACTGGGCGCTATGGCCACCTTGCCCAGGTTGACACTGGAGCGCTGGGCCGACAGGCTGACCTTAGAGGTATGAATATAAGGCGCATAGCCCATAAAAGTGATGCGCACCAGGTAGGTGCCGTAGGGAGCCGACAGCGTGAACGAGCCGTTCGAAGCCGTCACGGCACCGACACCCTTCACCATCGAGCTGTCCTTGGGGTTGAGCAGCACAACCGACGCATATTCCACAGCGTCGCCGCTCTTGCTGTCGACCACCTTGCCGCTGACCTTGCCCTTCTGGGCCTGGCAAACAAGGGAGGCAGCAATAAAAAACAATACTATAAGGCGTTTCATTTAAATAATTCAGATTTCAGATATTCACACGCGTTCCGCGCATCACTGCTGCGGCTTGGGCTGGCGCACAAAGTGCGGCATCTCGAACGGGATTTCGATTGAATACTCAATCAGTCCGCCAAACGTCCCATCTTCCTCATACCAAGGCGTTTGGTAGATAAGCTTCTTCACCTTGCTGCCGTCGGCAAGGGTCTTCTCGATGGTGTAGGCATTCAGCTTCTGCTCGGCCAGCAGGCCCTTCAGCTTCGTCTTGGCCGGCTCGGGGTGGCAATCCATCAGGTTGTTGCCAATAATCTTCTGGCCGTGGCTGTTGACGTCGGCACTGTGCTGGTTCATATCCAGGATGTTGGCATCGGCGTCGCACACCGTGATGGCGATGTTCTTCAAACCTTCAAAATAGCGATCCATAGTGTTATCTATACATTAAAAATAACGAAAACGATAACGAAAACGAAAAAAGGTTGAAGGCAGTGTAGTCGTTGCGGCTCATCCTGTCTTCAACCTTCGGAAATCATTTATTGCTAATTGATTACTTAGTGTTCAGGGCAGCAAGAGCGATGCTGTAGAGTTTCGACTGGATGCTGTCGCCGCGGCTGGTCAGCACGCAGGGCACCTTGGCACCGACAACCATACAAGCCAGTTCGGCACCGGCAAACTTGGTGCAGGCCTTGTAGAACACGTTGCCGCTCTCGATGTTGGGGAACAGCAGACCGTCGGCGTCGCCGGCAACCTCGCTGGTCAGCTTCTTGGTCTGGGCGCTCTCCTTGTCGATCGAGCAGTCGAGGCTCAGCGGGCCGTCCACGATGGCACCCTTCAGCTGGCCGCGCTGGCTCATCATACCCAGCCAGGCACCCTCGGCGCAAGCGCGCATACCGACGCTAACCTGCTCAGTGGCAGCAATAACGGCAACCTTCGGCTTGGCAATCTCGAGGCTCTTGGCGGTGCTGATGATGTAGTTCAACATCGACTGTTTCTGCTTGAAATCGGGCTCGGGGATGATAGCCACGTCCGAGCAGACCAGCAGCTTGTGGTAGGCAGGAATCTGGAACACAGCGATGTGCGTCAGCATATCGTTCTTCTTGCCAGGCATCAGGCCCTTCTCCTTGTTCAGGATGGCGCGCATATACTTGTCCGTGCTCAGCAGACCCTTCATCAGGAAATCGGCCTCACCGCTGTTGACGAGTTCGACGGCCTTGGCACCGGCCTTGTTGTCGTCGGCTTCCTGCACCAGCTTGAACTTGTCGGGGTTGATACCTTCCTCGGCGCAGACCTTTTTGATGGTCTCGATGTCACCCACGAGGGTGGCGTCGACGATACCCTTGTCGATAGCCAGGCTGACGGCTCCGATGGTGTGCGAATCATTGGCATAAGCAACGGCCAAACGTTTCTTTCCCTTGGTTTTCACCAGGTCAAGCAGTTGTTCTAACTTTGTAACCATATTGTTTTCAATTTTTTATTATTAATTCTATAATGTGTTTCAAAGCGACAAAAATAATTAAATATTTCGATTCGGCAAAAATTATTTTTCAAACAGCCTATTTGCGCCCTGCCGACAGCAGCATTCACCCAGCCGGCAGGCAATCGGCCCAACGGCAATTTTGCAGCCATCATAAGGCACTGATTAACAACACCTGCACTGCCCGTTGTACAGT
>DFHL01000020.1:14368-15630 GCA_002371315.1 Bacteroidales bacterium UBA3724
ACTGTACAACGGGCAGTGCAGGTGGCCCGAAAAACCGGTTTTCAAGATGTTCCAACTACGACTTACCGGCTCCGCTTTGCAGGTCGCCTGAGTGCGCCGCGCGGCGCCGCGGAGGGTCGCGGCCAAAATGTTTTGCGGTGCGGGACAATAAAAGCGGCCTGGGGGCGTTAAAAAGGCAATGCCATTCCTGAACGAAATACTAAAGCACCGCAGCCTGTCGATTGTCGGGCTGGAGAAGAACACTGGCAAGACGGTGTGCCTCAACTATATACTGGGCCGTCTGCACCAGATGGGGGCGGACTGCGCCGTGACGTCGATTGGCGTCGACGGCGAGCAGACCGATGCCGTGTACGGCAGCGCCAAACCCGAGATAACGCTCTACGAACGAATGCTTTTCATCACTTCCGAGAAGCACTACCGCCAGCGGCAGCTGGTGTCGGAAATCACGGCCGTCGACCCGCGCCGCACGTCGCTTGGGCGGCTTGTTACGGCGCGCGTGGTGTGCGGCGGCAAGGTGCTGCTGAGCGGTGCCGCCTCGACGGGGATGCTGCGCAGCCAAATCGAGACGTTCCGCAGCCAGGGGGTGCCGCTGACCATCGTCGACGGGGCCCTGTCGCGCCTCAGCCTGGCGTCGCCCACGGTGACCGAGGCGATGGTGCTGGCCACCGGCGCGGCGGTGTCGCCCAACATCGGGCAGCTGGTGTCGAAGACGCGCTTCGTCTGCCGCCTCATCGAACTCGACGAGGTGGATGGCAGCCTGCAGCGACAGCTTTCGCCCGTCGGGCAGGGACTGTGGGCCGTCGACAGCGACGGCGAGGTGCACGACCTTGAACTTAAGTCCGTTTTCCTGCTCGGCAAAAAGGAGTGCAACATTTTCAAGTACGGCACTACCCTTTTCGCCGCCGGAGCCGTGAGCGACCACCTGCTGAAATACCTGGCTTCGCAAAAGACTATCGCCGATACGCGCCTGATTGTGCGCGACTTCACCAAGCTTTTCATCACGCCCGAAGTCTATGCCAACTACATCCGCCGCGGCGGCCGCCTTCAGGTGCTGCAGCGTTCCAACCTTGTGGCCGTGTGCCTCAACCCCACCTCGCCGCAGGGCTACAACCTCAACTCCGAAACGGCCTGCGCAGCCCTGTCCGAGGCACTGCAACTGCCTGTGTATGACGTAAGAAAAGTTAATAGAAGTTAGAGGGAAGTTAAGGGAAGTTAGAGGGAAGTTAAGGGACAATACAATTTGTATCTGAAGTTAAAGTTAA
>DFHL01000089.1 GCA_002371315.1 Bacteroidales bacterium UBA3724
TACTGTACATATACTGTACATATACTGTACATATGACGGAGAAGGTGGCTTTATGGACTGGCTTTCAGCTGGTTGCTGTATGGTTTTTGTCACCGCGTTTCTCTGTGTGTCAGGGTGTGCCACAGGGGGCCGTTGCTGATTTTTTTCGCGGGGCGGCACAATAAAACGGCAGATGAAGCGTTAAGTGGTTTCCCCGACAAGGGAAGAAATGTTTTTCTATAATTTAAACTACGACCCCACAACACCAAGCTATGCAACAGATAGAAATCATCATCGAGAACACCGGCGAACGCCGTATGGTCGAACAGGGAATGTCGCTGGCCGAGCTGTCGGCGCAGGTGGACCACCATTGCCAGTATCCTGTGCTTTGCGCCCTGGTCAACAACAAGATATGTATGCTCTCCTACCGCCTTTTCAAGCCCAAGAGCGTGCGCTTTGTCGACATCACGCACCGGCAGGGCTACCGCATCTACATCACCTCGCTGTGCTTCCTGCTCTACAAGGCTGTGCGCGACTGCTACCCCAAGGCGGTGCTGAACATCGACCACTGGATGGTGAACGGTTTCTTCTGCAAAATCGAGCCCGTCGAGGAGGGCTACGAGCTGCCGTCGCAGCTCGAGGTGGTGCGCACCGTGCGCGACCGTATGGCCGAGCTGCAGCACCAGGACCTGCCCTTCCTGACCAAGTCGATGCTGGTGAGCGACGCCGTGAAGCTTATCGCCGACGAGCCCATCCCGGCCACACGGCGCCTGCTGGAGGGCCTGACGCAGCTCTATATCGAGATGCAGTTCCTGGGCGGCACGCCGCACAAGTGGGCCACACGGCTGGTGCCTTCGACGGGCGTGCTGAAGCAGTGGGACCTGCGCACCTTCGAGTCGGGATTCCTGCTGCAGTGCCCCGACCCGCGGATGCCTGAGCGGCTCGACATCTATCAGGATGCGCCCAAGCTGTTCAACATCTTCCAGGAACACCGCCGCTGGGCACGCCTGCTGCAGGCCTCGACGGTGGACGATCTGAACAAACTGGTGCGCCAGCACCGCGAAAACGAGCTCATACAGGTCAGCGAAGCCCTGCACGAGAAGAAATACGCCCAGATTGCCGATATGGTGGACCAGCGGCGCGACCGCGTGAGGATGGTGCTGCTGGCAGGACCCTCGTCGAGCGGCAAGACCACCAGCTGCCGCCGCCTGGCGGTGCAGCTGTCGGTGCTGGGATTCGACGTCAAGCAGCTGTCGCTGGACGACTATTTCCTGCCCCGCGAGCAGACTCCGCGCCAGCCCAACGGCGACTACGACTTCGAGGCCGTCGAGGCTCTCAACATCCCGCTGCTCAACGAGCAGCTGCAGCAGATGTTCGACGGGCGCGAGGTGAAAATCCCCACCTATAACTTCAAGACCGGCGAGCCCCACTACAGCGGCAAGACCATCCAGCTGAAGAAGGACAGCATCCTGGTGGTCGAAGGCATCCACGCCCTCAACCCCAAGCTGACCGCCGACATCGACGACGAGCTGAAATTCAAGGTCTACGTGTCGGCCCTGACACAGATTGCCCTGGACCGCCAGAACATCATCCGCTCGAACGACAACCGCCTGATACGCCGCATAGTGCGCGACAACAACTTCCGCGGCTACAGCGCCTACGCCACCCTGCAGCGCTGGCCCAGCGTGCGCTTCGGCGAGGAGAAGCACATATTCCCCTACCAGGAAAACGCCGACATAATGTTCAACTCGGCACTGCTCTACGAGCTGGGCATCCTGCGCCCCTTTGCCGAGCCGCTGCTGAAGATGGTGCCCCAGAGCGCCGAGGAGTACGCCGAAGCCATACGCCTGCTGTCGATGCTCGAGCTCATCGAGCCCATCCGCACCACCTACATCCCCCCCACCAGCATACTGCGCGAATTCCTTGGCGACAGCAGCTTTGAATATTGATTCCCAAATCAATCTTAAAAAGCCTAAAATGCCTAACCCGCCTAAAATGCCTAAAATGCCTAAAAAAAACCAACAACCCTAAAAAAAAATTTCACCCCCACACAATAATCGGCACCCGCACCCGTTATTGTGGTGTCGTTTTGCGATAGTAGCTCAGTTGGCAGAGCGGCGGCTTCCCAAGCCGCAGGTCGCGGGTTCGAGCCCCGTCTATCGCTCAAATGTGTCCCAGAATAGATACATTATTTTATTTTTCATAATGAATTGAATTTTGTCGCCGTGATGGCGGCAATTTTTTTTGGCGTAGACAGCACATCATTCACTCATAAAATTGGCAACACAGCGTATACTTTCGCTCATTTTTTTGGCATTTTTGTCTTAGATGTCGCTAAAAACACGTATCTTTGCATTTCAAAACAGACATTCATAGATATGAGAAGAAAGCTGTACAACAAACTGTTAGAATGGAAAAACGACCTGGCAAGGAAGCCGTTGATACTCGAAGGGGCCCGTCAGGTAGGCAAGACGTGGCTGCTGAAAGAGTTTGGTAGCAAGGAATACGACAATATGGTTTATGTCAATTGCCACGACCATCCCGAGACACATATTTTTTTTCAGCAAGATTTGAATGTCAAGAGAATAATGCAGGCTTTCGAGGCTTACAGCAAACAGCGCATCGTAGCAGGCAAAACGCTGGTTTTCATCGACGAAATACAGGAAGCACCGCACGCCATAGAGAGTCTGAAGTACTTCTGCGAGGAGGCACGCGAGCAACATATAGTGGTGGCTGGGTCGCTGCTCGGAGTGGTCAACCGTCCCGGCGAGTCGTTCCCTGTTGGCAAGGTGAACACTCTACGGCTGATGCCTATGAGCTTCGAGGAGTTTCTGTGGGCCCAGGGTGCCGATGCCCTTGCCGAGGGGGTGTCGCATTGCAACTGGACCTTGATGGCCGATATGCGCGTCAGCCTTGAGGAATATCTGCGCCAGTATTATTATGTTGGAGGAATGCCGGAAGCCGTGTTGCATTACACCACACAAGGCGATGTCAATGGTGTTCGGCGCATACAGGAGGAAATCCTATCCAACTACAGCAACGACTTTGCCAAGCACGCCGCAGGCGAAACACAGCGCGTCCGTATGGTATGGGACAGCATCCCCAGCCAGCTGGCGCGAGAGAACAAGAAATTCATCTACGGGGCTGTCAGAAAAGGGGGACGGGCGCGCGACCTCGAGAATGCCATCCAATGGCTTGTCGATGCCGGCTTGGTTTACAAGGTGTATCGTTGCGCCAAGCCTGTGCTGCCGCTCAAATTCTACCGCGACCCCAACGCCTTCAAGCTGTATCTGCTTGATATCGGACTGCTTGGTGCCCTATCGGAAGCATCGGCTATGCAAATGCTCGTCAGCAACGATGTTTTCAAGGAGTTCAAAGGGGCTTTCTCGGAGAACTATGTTGTGCAACAGATGATGAACGTGCCATCGTTGTCGGCCTACTACTTTAGCAAGGACAACTCGCGTATGGAAGTGGACTTCCTTGTGCAGCACGGGGAGCGTGTGATACCAGTGGAGGTAAAGGCCGAAGAAAACGTGAAATCGAAGTCACTTGCCCAATTTGTGAAGGTCGACTTTGCCAACGAGAGACTGAAAGGCCTGCGCATATCGATGAAGCCATACGCCGACCAGGACTGGATGGAGAATATTCCGCTTTATGCAGTGGAAGGGTATTTGAACGTTTTCGATTAGCCGTAATTTGCCTAAGTTGAGCGAAGGACAAGCTTATAGATTCAACATCGAAGTGCAACACTGTCGTGCAAAGACAGTAAGAGTTTTTTTCTTTTTTTCGCAAATCTACATCCATTTTCCGCAATCCGTTGCCACCGACGCGTCGGAAAAGAAGCAGTCCGAAGGCAATTTAAGAATTATTAACAAAGTTCATTACCTTTAAAAACACCGTTTTAGCAAAAAATATTCAATTTGTGGCACAAAAAGTGTTCCCGTTTCGGAAAAAAGATGTACTTTTGCAGCCGTTTTCAAAGCAATAAAAAAATCAAAATTATGTATCTTACAACAGAAAAGAAACAAGAGATATTCAACGAGTATGGCAAGAACGCCAAGGATACCGGCTCGGCCGAGGCTCAGATTGCCCTCTTCACATACCGTATCCAGCACCTCACGGAGCTGATGAAGAAAAACAAGAAAGACCAGGTGTCGGAACGCGCACTGGTGGGTCTGGTAGGCAAGCGCCGCCGTATGCTCGACTACCTGAAGGAAAACGACATCGAACGCTACCGCGCCATCATCAAGAAACTCAACTTAAGAAAATAATAGTTTTTCATATTTATTTGGTTATGGTTGAGTCACCGGGGTACTCCTCGGTGACTTTTTTGATTGAAAGAGCCATACCAAACGGCGCACCGTGACGTTCGGCGCGCCGATATGTCGGACTGAAACAAGGAAAAAAGTAAAGCAAAATGAACATTATCAACAAGAAATTCGACCTCGGCGATGGCCGTATGATCGAAATCGAGACCGGCAAACTGGCCAAGCAAGCCGACGGCAGTGCCGTGGTGCGTATGAACGATACAATGCTGCTGGCAACGGTCTGTGCAAAGAAAGAAGTTGGTGAGTTTGTGGACTTTATGCCCCTCACCGTCGACTATCAGGAAAAATATGCCGCTATGGGACGCTTCCCCGGCGGTTTCTTCAAACGTGAGTCACGCCCCAGCGAGCACGAGATCCTCATCGCCCGCCTGGTGGACCGCGCCCTGCGCCCGCTGTTCCCCGACAATTTCCACGCCGAGGTGCAGGTGCAGATAACCCTCATCAGCGGCGACCACAACACGATGCCCGACCAGCTGGCAGCCCTGGCTGCCGCCTCGGCTCTGGCAGTGAGCGACATACCCTTCAACGGACCCGTCAGCGAGGTGCGCGTGAGCTACCTTGACGGCCAGTATGTTATCAACACGCCGATGCAGGACATCGAGCGCGCCGACCTGGACCTCATCGTGGCCGCCACGGAGGAGAACATTATGATGGTGGAAGGCGAAATGAAAGAGGTGAGCGAGGAGATTATGCTCGGCGCCCTCAAGGCCGCCCACGAAGCCATCAAGACCCAGTGCCGCGTCATCGCCGAACTGACCGTCGAGGCCGGCAAGAGCGAGAAGCGCGAATACTGCCACGAGGTGAACGACGAGGAGCTGCGCCAGCGCCTGCACGATGCCGTGTACCAGAAGTGCTACGATTTCTCGAAGCAGGGCATCGCCAACAAGCATATGCGCGAAGAGGGCTTTGAAGCTATCAAGCAGGAGTTTATCGACGCCAACTATACCGAGGAGACCCTCACCGACGAGGTGAAGTTTATGATCGACCGCTACTATCACGACACCGAGCGCGAGGCTATGCGCGATATGGTGCTGAACGAGCGTACCCGCCTGGACGGCCGCCAGCTGGACGAGATCCGTCCGCTGTGGAGCGAGGTGAACTACCTGCCCTCGGTACACGGCAGCGCCATCTTCACGCGCGGCGAGACCCAGTCGCTGAGCACCGTCACGCTGGGCACCAAGCTTGACGAGCAGGTAATTGACGGCGCCGTCATCGAAGGCAAGCGCCGCTTCCTGCTGCACTACAACTTCCCGGGCTTCGCCACCGGCGAGGTGAAGGGCAACCGCGGCCTTAGCCGCCGCGAGGTGGGTCACGGCCACTTGGCCTGGCGCGCCCTTAAAGAGGTGCTGCCGCCGGAGACGGAGTGCCCCTACACCATCCGCGTGGTGAGCGACATCCTGGAGAGCAACGGCTCATCGAGTATGGCAACGGTTTGCGCCGGCTGCCTGGCCCTGATGGATGCCGGTGTCAAGATACGCAAGCCTGTGGCCGGCATAGCTATGGGCCTCATTTCGAAGGGCGACAAGTGGGCCGTGCTGAGCGACATCCTTGGCGACGAGGACCACTTGGGCGATATGGACTTCAAGGTGTGCGGCACACGCGACGGCATCACCGCCTGCCAGATGGACATCAAGGTCGACGGCCTGAGCTATGACGTGCTGGCCAAGGCCCTTGAACAGGCCCGTCAGGGACGCCTCCACATACTGGACCACATCCAGTCGACCATCGCCGAGCCGCGCGAGGACTACAAGCCCTTCGTGCCCCGCATCGAGCAGATACAGATTCCGAAGGACTTCATCGGCGCCGTCATCGGCAAGGGTGGCGAAGTCATCCAGAAAATCCAGGCCGAGACCAATACCATCATCAACATCGAAGAGGTGGGCGACCTGGGCATCGTCGACGTGGCCTCGCAGAACAAGGAGGACATCGAAGCCGCCATCAAGTGGATCCGCGAAATATGCACCGTTCCCGAAGTGGGCCAGATTTACGACGCCAAGGTTGTCAGCATCGTCGAGTTTGGCGCCTTCCTGGAGTTCCTGCCCGGCAAAGAAGGCCTGATGCACATCAGCGAATAC
>DFHL01000034.1:0-6922 GCA_002371315.1 Bacteroidales bacterium UBA3724
AGATGGGCTTCGCCCTGGCCGAAGAACTTGCCTCGCGCGGATGGAGGGTGCACCTCGTTGCCGGCCCCACGCACCTCAAGGTCCAGCATCCCGGCATCGAGCGCATCGATGTCGAGTCGGCCCGCGAGATGTACGACGCTGCAACTAAGCTGTTTCCGTCGTGCCAGGCCGCCATACTCAGCGCCGCCGTGGCCGATTTCCGCCCCGAACATCAGGCCGACCACAAGATCAAGAAACAGAGCGACCAGGACGATATGACGCTGCACCTGGTGCAGAACCCAGACATCCTGGCCACGCTGGGACAGATGAAGCGCGACGGGCAGCTGCTGGTCGGCTTCGCCCTCGAGACTGACAACGAGCTGGACAACGCGCACAAGAAGCTGGAAAAGAAGAACCTCGACTTCATCGTCCTCAACTCGCTGCAGGACAAGGGCGCCGGTTTTGGCCACGACACAAACAAGGTGACCATCATCGACCGCAACGGAGGTGTCGACGCCGGCACGCTGAAAAGCAAACAGGCCGTAGCCAGCGACATCGCCGACAAGCTGGTAACGCTTGTCCGTTCGACGGAAAACAATTGAAAATCATACAAGATTTTGCGTTTTGAGGACCGCACGGTCAGGGCAAAATAGCTTTTGTTCGGTAAAATATTGTTCCGGCCTTGCGTGATACAAAAATAAATCTTATTTTTGTATGCGTATATATTATGGCTTTGTCTTTATTAATATATTGTCATTCAATATTAAAAGAGGCAAAAGAACATATTTTAAACCGACACAAAAATGAGAAATAAGAGCACACTGGCACTGATTCTTTCGGTGGTTTCAATATCGCTGCTGGTTTTCGTCTGTGCCGTCGACAAGGACCGCGCCGAAACCAACATTGCCGAAACACAGCGCATTAACGCCAACCCACGCATCTATTCGCCCACGCTGCCCGACTCGATGACTTTTGCCGGCGAGGCGGTGCCGCTGGATGTCTACTACGTCCGCGAAGGACTGGACCGCGAAATGATTGTCAACACGTTCGGCCACACCAGCACAATGCTCTATTTCAAACGCGCACATCGTTATTTCCCTGTCATTGAACCCATTCTGAAACGCAACGGCATCCCCGCCGACTTCAAATACCTGTGCGTCATCGAAAGCGGCCTGACCAACGCCACGTCGCCGGCCAAAGCGCAAGGCTTCTGGCAGTTTATGAAAGCAACGGGACAGAAATACGGCCTCGAAGTCAGCGACGAAATCGATATGCGCAACAACCTTGAGGCATCGACCGAGGCGGCCTGTAAGTACCTTAAATCGCTGTACAACAGATTCGGCAGCTGGACGGCGGCAGCGGCGGCCTACAACTGCGGCGAGAACGGCCTGCAGCGCAATATGGAGCGCCAGAGCATCGACGTCTACTACGACACACGCCTTAACAACGAGACCACGCGCTACGTCTACCGCATCCTGGCCGTCAAGCAGATAATGCAGCACCCGCAGCAGTACGGCTTCTTCCTGCGCCCGTCGGACCTCTACCCCTCCCTGCCGACACGCACGGCAACGCTGAGCGGACAGAACGTCGACCTGTACGATTTTGCCAAAAAGAACGGCACCACCTACAAGATGCTGCGCGAGCTGAACCCCTGGCTGACAACCGACAAGCTGACCAACAAGGGAGGCAAAAGCTATACCGTCAAGCTGCCTGTCGAAGGCGGCACAAAGCTCAGCACAATCCGTACCGACCGCGACAAGGGGACGGATTTTATTACTAAAATGTGAACTGTGATTAGCGAATCCTGAAATGAACAAACTCGAAATACTTGGAGCACGAGAGCATAACCTTCAAAACGTCGACGTCGACCTGCCACGCAACCAGCTGGTAGTCTTCACCGGCCTGAGCGGAAGCGGCAAGTCGTCGCTGGCGTTCGACACCATCTACGCCGAAGGCCAACGACGCTATATGGAGACCTTTTCGGCCTACGCGCGCCACTTTATCGGCAATATGGAACGGCCAGACGTCGACAGCATCAACGGCCTGAGCCCCGTCATCTCCATCGAACAGAAGACCACTAACAAGAACCCACGCTCGACGGTGGGCACCGTCACCGAAATATACGACTTCGTCCGTCTGCTCTTTGCGCGCGTCGCCGACGCCTATTCGAACGTCAGCGGCAAGAAGATGATAAAATACAGCGAAAGCCAGATTATCGACATCATCACGTCGGAATTTGCCGACAAGGACATCCTCGTCCTCGCGCCGCTGGTGCGCAGCCGCAAAGGCCACTACCGCGAGCTGTTTCAGCAGGTGGCAAAGAAAGGATACCTGCGCGTGCGCGTGGATGGCGAAATCCGCGAGCTGACCTACAATATGCAGGTGGACCGCTACAAGACGCACGACATCGAGCTTGTGGTGGACCGCGTGCGCGTCAACGAGAAAAGCCACCGCCGACTGGAAGAGGCCGTCAAGACCGCCTTCAAGCAGGGCAAAGGGATGCTGATGATACTGGAAAACAGCAGCAATGCGCAGCCGCGCTACTTCAGCCGTATGCTGATGGACCCCGACACGGGCATCTCCTATCCCGAGCCCGAGCCCAACACCTTCTCGTTCAACTCGCCCTACGGCGCCTGCCCCAGGTGCAACGGCCTGGGCGAGATTTCGGAAATCGACCTCAAGAAAATCATCCCCGACCCCACGAAGAGCATCCGCGACGGCGGCCTCGACGTGCTGGGCAAATACTCACCAACGAACTATATGTACCGCCAGCTGGAGAACCTGGCGGCGCGCTACCACTTCACGCTCGACGACCCGCTCGAAAGCCTCAGCGACGAGGCGATGAACGTCATCCTCTACGGCACCAGCGACTATATGGGCATCCAGATGGACACCGAAAGCACCTACCGCGGCGGATTTCCTGGCATAGCTAACTATATCAACGAGATGGCCACCGACGAGCAGTCGGCAGCCATCCAGAAATGGGCCTCGAGCTTTATGAACACCGTGCCCTGCCCCAGCTGCCACGGGCACCGCCTGAAGGAGGAATCACTCTGCTTCCTCATCGACGGCAAGAACATCGGCGAAGTGGCCGAAATGAACCTGACGGAATTCTTCGACTGGGTCAGCGGACTGGAAGAGAAACTCGACAAAAACCGCCGCGAGGTGGCGCACGAGATACTGCGCGAAATCACCACGCGCACCCGTTTCCTCATCGACGTGGGCGTGGGCTACCTGTCGCTCAACCGCAGTTCCAAGTCGCTCAGCGGCGGCGAAAGCCAGCGCATCCGACTGGCCACGCAGATCGGTGCCAAGCTGGTCAACGTGCTCTACATACTCGACGAGCCCTCGATAGGCCTGCACCAGCGCGACAACCGCCGCCTGATCGATGCCCTGAAGGAGCTGCGCGACCTCGGCAACTCGGTCATAGTCGTCGAGCACGACCGCGATATGATTCTCAGCGCCGACTATGTCGTCGACATCGGACCCGGTGCCGGAGTCCGCGGAGGCAAGGTCGTCGCCGCAGGCCCACAGAAGGACTTCCTGAAACACAAAACTTTGACCTGCGACTACCTGGCGCGCCGCCGCGACATCGAGATACCCAAGCGGCGCAGCGTCAAAGGGCGCAAGCATATCGTCCTCGAAGGTGCCACGGGCAACAACCTCAAGGATGTAACCTTCGACCTGCCCCTTGGCCTATTCGTCTGCGTCACAGGCGTGAGCGGCAGCGGCAAGTCCAGCCTCATCAACGAGACGCTGCACCCAATACTGAACCAGCATTTCTACCGCTCGCAGAAGCGGCCGCTGCCATACAAGAAAATCAGCGGAATAGAAAACATCGACAAGGTCATCGAAATCGACCAAGCCCCTATTGGACGCACACCGCGCTCCAACCCAGCCACATACGTAGGCATCTTCGACGACATACGCCAGCTTTTCGCCCAGCTGCCCAGCGCCAAGATACGCGGCTATAAGCCCGGGCGCTTCTCGTTCAACGTGGCCGGCGGGCGCTGCGACACCTGCAAGGGTGCCGGCGTGCGAACCATCGAAATGAACTTCCTGCCCGACGTTTACATCAACTGCGAGGTGTGCAACGGCAAACGCTACAACCGCGAAACGCTCGAAATTCGCTACAAAGGCAAGAGCATCGCCGACATACTGGATATGACCATCAACGAGGCCGTGGAATTCTTCGAGCCCTACCCCAAAATTGCCCGCAAACTGCAGGCTGTCAAGGATGTAGGACTCGGCTACATCACCCTCGGCCAGTCGTCGACCACCCTCAGCGGCGGTGAGGCACAGCGCATAAAACTGGCCACCGAGCTCTCCAAGTCCGACACCGGCAACACGCTCTACATCCTCGACGAGCCAACCACGGGCCTGCACTTCGAAGACATCCGCATCCTGCTACAAGTGTTGCAAAAGCTTGTCGACAAGGGCAATACCGTCCTCGTCATTGAGCATAATATGGACGTCATCAAGGTGGCCGACTGGATTGTCGACATCGGTCCCGACGGCGGCATCAAGGGCGGCGAGGTGGTCTTCAGCGGCACGCCCGAGCAGCTGGCCAAACAGGCCGACAACTTCACCGGCATATACCTGAAAGAAGAGCTGGATGCAAGCAAAAAAAATAGTGAATTGTGAATAGTGAATTGTGAATAGTGACCTGTGACACGCGACCTGTGACCTGTGACCTGTGACACGCGACCTGTGACCTGTGACCTGTGACACGAACGCGTCAGCCACTAACGCATTAACGCATTAACACATTAACGCATTAACACATTAACGCATTAACACATTAACACATTAACACATTACCACATTAACGCATTAACACATTAATTGAATGAACACAGCAATCACAATCATCTATCTGCTTGGTGTTCCGCTGCTTGTGATGCAACTGGCCAAGCGTTGGACCTGGATTGACAAGGTAAGCCCGATGACGGTGCTATACATCGTCGGACTCGCCGCCGCCAACCTGATACCCGCCGACAACGGCATCTTCAACATCGACAGCTCCACCAACACGCTCTTCAGCAACATCGCCGTGCCGCTGGCCATACCTCTGATGCTGATGGGCTGTAACACAGGCGGATGGAAAGTCGGCAAAGCATTCAAAGTGTTCCTTTCGGGACTCGTGTCGGTCCTTATCGCAACCATAGCAGGATATTTCCTGTTCCGCAGCTCTTACAGCGACAACCGCGGCTTTGCGCAGGTATGTGCCGTAGCCACAGGCATCTACACAGGCGGCATACCCAATATGGGAGCCATCAAGCAGGCCGTGGCGATGCCCAGCCAGACATACCTCTACATCACCAGCTACGACCTGATAGTCACCGGCTTATACCTCATCTTCGTCATCTTCTTCGGCAAAACGGTGTTCCGCAGGCTGCTGCCGGGAGAGCGGGAAGCGGAAAACGGAAAGCGGAAAACGGAAAACGCAGAGCATAAAGCGGAAAGCGACAACGGACGCATCAACCCCTTCGACCGAGAACATCGCGGCCTGTCGTTCCTTGCCATCGGCATAACGGTCGCCATAGCAGCCATCTCGTATGCCGTATCCATCTGGGTTTCAAAGGATGGAAGTCCCAATATGACCGTCCTCATCCTGCTGCTCACCACGCTGGCCATCGCGGCCTCGTTCCTGCCGCCAATGCGTCGCCAGCAGCACTCGTTCGACATCGGCCTCTATTGCGTCTACGTCTTCTGCCTGGCCATCGCCACGGCGTGCGACATCCGCCAAATGGACATAGCCGGCAGCCTCCCCATCCTTTACTATCTGGGATTCATCATCTTGGGCTCACTCGTGCTACAAATCCTCTTCGCCAAAATGCTGAAGATCGACGGCGACTCGGTGATGGTCTGCAGCGTGGCGCTCATCAACTCGCCGCCCTTCGTGCCACTCGCCGCCGCCCTGCTCGACAACAAGGACATCGTCATCCTTGGCATCACCATCGGCCTATTGGGCTATATGCTCGGCAACTATCTGGGAATCGGCATATTCCATCTATTGATTGCCCTTGCATAGGGGCGCACCCCGTTGCACCCGATGCGGCGGATTTGCCGTTGCGGCGGATTTGCAATCCGACGCTGCTTAATATAAGGATTTGCAATCCGCAAAATACCCGTTGCGGCGGATTTGCAATCCGACGCTACTTAATATAAGGATTTGCAATCCGCAAAATATTGATTTACAATCCGCAAAACACAACAAAACACCCGTTGCGGCGGATTTGCAATCCGACGCTGCTTAATATAAGGATTTGCAATCCGCAAAATATTTATTTACAATCCACAAAACGCAACAAAGCACCTGCTAAGGCATTAATGTTGGCGGATTGAAAATCCTTATATTAAGGTGTATCGGATTGCAAATCCGATACAACGCGCTAATCCGATACAACGCGGTACAACACGGCCGCGCTATTTCCCGCCTGGCGGGGCGGCACGGGGCGCGGCAAAGGCGGTGACGGCACCCGTTGCGACGGCCTCGGCTGCAGGCGCGTCGGCGGTCGGAACAGTAGCTTCATCATCCTGAAAATCAATATCGTCATCACCCGTTTCGGTCGGAAAATCGCCCAGGATGCCGCTGCCGATATAGATGCTTTGCGAGGCGCGGCGGGCGTTGTCGACCACGAAGCCCCACAGGTGCACCTCCTTGCCGACCCACGCCTCGTTGAGGCGCAGCACCACCTGCTTGCGGCGGCGGGCCGTGGCATCCGAGAAGTCAAAATCCTTGTATTCAGGGCAGTAGGCCACCAGGAAGACGCTGTCGTCCTGACTGCAGTTGCGGTGCAGCGGATTCTTTTCAAAATCGATGCTAATCGTCGCCTCGTCAAGCAGTTGCGGCGCGTCGAAGGCCACGGGTGCCACGGGGCCGTCGCTGAGGCGCAGCTCGGGCAGGTCGACCGCGAGTTCGCCATCCTGCATCGCGAAG
>DFHL01000034.1:6983-10143 GCA_002371315.1 Bacteroidales bacterium UBA3724
CGCGAAGCAGCCTTTGTTGATGCGAATGAAGTAGTTGCTCGACGTGACGCCAGCGTTGCGCGACGCCGCCTCGAGGCCGAGGGCCAGTATGCGCTTGGCACGCCCAGCGAAGCGCACCATCTCGCTAAATAGCTGACGCTGACGCAGCTGCGCGTCGGTCCGCGCGTCCTTGAAGTCGGCCGGCAGCGACCGCACGCACCAGCGTCCGCGCCAGTTATAGCCTATCACGTTGCCCAGCCTACCGCTGAAGCCCCCAACGAATCCATCTTGAAGTTTTCCCATAAGTGACGGAATATTAAGTTATTAATTTATAAACTGCGAATTATACGAATAAAGTTTTAAACGGCGAATTATGCGAATTTAACGAATTGATATTTAGAAATTTGTTTTGCAGGCAAAACACAAATTACACGAATTATCATCACAATCAACACTGTAAAAGCACCTCTTCTGAATCTTCTTCCTACCATAACGTTACTATCTCCTTATTATTGTCTACTGGCGAAAAATTTGATAAAAAGTTGGTAAGAATTTCAGTAGAAGATGATAAGAAGATGGTATATGGAAACCAGAGAGTTATCAGAGGGCTATCCAAGGGCAAAAAGGGGCATTTTTTCGTCTGCAACACCGCGAATTTGTGTTGTGACTATCCGTTTGTATCCGAACGACGGCCTGACAGGCCGGAGAGCCCTCTGCCCAGGGCGGTGCCGCGGGCTGGACGCTCAATGCCACTTCGGGGCGCAAACGGATAATTGCGGACAATCATTATCCTGTTTTACCGAAGGCGCCATTAATATCACATTTTGTTTTCCCGTTCCGTTTTTTTTGCGTAACTTTGCAATTCGGAAAACAATCAGATTTCAGTATTAATCATCAATATACCAAACAATTATGGCAATGATTAAAACTCCCGTCAAGGGAATGCCCGAACAGCTGCCCGCCGATATGGAAATCCGCGAGTACGCGCTCGGCCTCATCAAGGAGACTTACGGACGCTTCGGTTTCAACCTCATCGAGACCCCCGTCATCGAACATATAGAGAACCTGACCAACAAGCAGGGCGGCGAGAACGAGTCGCTCATTTTCAAGATCTTGAAGCGTGGCGACAAGCTGAAAGAGGCCGAAACGGGCGACGAGCTGTGCGACAGCGGTCTGCGCTACGACCTGACGGTGCCGCTGAGCCGCTTCTTTGTCAACAACATAAACCTGCTGCCCTACCCCTTCAAGGCTATGCAGCTTGGCAGCTCGTTCCGCGCCGACAAGCCGCAGAAGGGGCGATTCCGCCAGTTCACGCAGTGCGACATCGACATCATCGGCGACGCTTCGAATCTGGCTGAAATAGAGCTTATTTCGGCCACCGCCGAGATGCTGCACCGCCTCGGGATGGGCAATTTCAAGATCCGCGTCAACGACCGCCGCATCCTCAAGGCGATGTCGGCCGCCTGCGGCTTCGATGCCGACAAGTTCGACGAGACCTGCATTGTGCTCGACAAACTGGACAAGATTGGTGTTCAGGGCGTTGCCGACCTGCTGCGCAAGATGGAACTGCCCGAAGATGGCATTGCAAAATACAGCGCGATGCTGGCCGACAGAACCGACTACGACCTCTGCAAAGGCTTCGCCGACAAGCACATAGGCAGCAGCCTCGACCAGGCCATTGCCGACAATATGGACACCATCATCAGCTGCGTGCGCGCCATCGTCGAGGGTCGCGGCACGATTGTGTTCGACCCCTCGCTGGTTCGCGGAATGGGCTACTACACTGGTCCCATCTTCGAAATCGAGCTGATCGACAAGAAGAACTACTCGTTCTCGATTGCCGGCGGCGGACGCTACGACGAGATGATAGGCAAGTTCAGCGACGGCAAGCTTCAGGCTCCGGCCTGCGGCTTCTCGATTGGTTTCGAGCGCATTGTGGCAATTTTGAAAGACAAGGGTTTCCGTCCCGAGCGCAAAGGCGAGTCGGTGGCCTACCTGCTGCGTCCCGGTCTGGCGGCCGACCGCATCCGCGAGGTCATCGTCGAGGTGAACCGTCTGCGCGACGAGGGCAACCGCGTGCTTATCAGCCCCAAAGCCAAGAACGTCAAGGCCCAGATCGAAAAGCTCGAAGAGTACGGCTACACCCGCATCGTGAAGGTTGAGGAGTAAGAGTTTTTTTCGGATTGGCAAAAGTTTTTTTGCCAATCCGTTTTTTATTTGTAATTTTGCATCGTCGTTTCACTTATTTGAAATGACTGATATAAAAGGACAGCAAGATTATGGAACAGGGAAAGGTCATAGAGATGATAAAATCGCTCGGAGAAAAAATACTCCCCGAGGGGGCCTCGCTATGGCTCTATGGCTCGCGCGCCCGTGGTGACGCACAGCCCGACAGCGACTATGATCTGCTGATATTGCTTGACAAAGACCGTATTACGGGGGACGACCACGACAAATATGGATTCCCTCTACGAGAAATCGGCTGGGAAATATGGACAGAAATTAACCCACACATCTACACAAAAAAAGATTGGCAGTCCTGGTTATTCTCACCTTTTTACAAGAACGTCGAACAAGATAAAATAGTAATAATATGAGCCTTACAGACGAAGAACGGACTATTGTGGTTGGACTTGAAGTGGAGAAAGCACAGGTCGCATACAACGAAGCCATCTGGCTGATGGAAAAAGAATCGTGGAGCGGCGCTGCCGGAAGGCTATACTATGCCCTGTTTCATATCGTAAGTGCCTTGCTGGTTTACGACCATCGTAATGTCAACAGCCACAAAGGCTCACATATCCTGTTTGGAAATTACTACATAAGAACAGGGTTGTTGCCTAAAGAATATGGCGCCCTCTATAGCCAAATGGAAGCGATACGGGAAGAAGGAGAGTATAATTGTACATACAAGGTCACCCAAGAGGAATTGCAACAAAAGATAGCTCCCGCCAAAGAAATGATAGACACCATCATCGCGATGGTGAAAAAATGACATTGTTTATTTGGCGTTGTCAAAGAAGTTCTGTCCCTTGACTTGCCCGAATTGGAAAAACAAATCGATTCGTACCTGACAGAATAATTGTTCCCGATTTTAGCCCTGCTATTTATGGACTGGCAAATTCATTAAATTTAATTGATAATCAAATCCTCAAGCTTCACTTTGGGAATGTAGTGGATGCCG
>DFHL01000028.1 GCA_002371315.1 Bacteroidales bacterium UBA3724
GCGTCAGCATTCCCGCCGTAGGCGGAATAGATTCACGAAGTTGCGGAAGCTGAGAGTAGAGCTTGCTGCCCCTGCGACCTTATGGAGTAAACACCGTACAGGCGAGAAGCCTCGGAGAGGCTTAATCTTAATAACACCGTACAAGCGAAGCGCAGTGCGGTGACGGATAATCAACACCTCGCCTGCGTCTCGGAGAGACGCGACATTGCCTATATGCCAATTGCAGACAACCATGTCAGGATAATACAAACTAAAACAGATCAATTAATTCCTGTCCAATTTATGGTAATTCCTGTTAAAAGAGTCACCTCTTGACGAAATGCTTTACAATCATGCCCTTATCAGTGATAATCTTCACGATATAGTCACCGTTTGCGAGTGAGCCAATATCGAACGAGGTGTTGGTCGACGAAGCGACGATACGGCCCTGCAAGTCGTAGACTTCGGCACGAATCATCTCCTTGCACTGGATGTTGAGTGTGCTGCTTGCCGGATTAGGATATAGGCGGCAGACCTCCGTGTGCTCTGCGACGTCGATGTCGACGTGTGCGCAGGGCCAGGGAATAAGTTCGGTGCCAGCGGTGTTGTAGGCATACACTGCGCTGATAATGGTTTCGCCGTAGTGGTTGCGGACATAGTAGTTGATGTAACGGTCTGTGCCGCCGCCGCTATGCCATACAGAGTACACATCTTTCGGTGCGACCATTATGGTAACCGAGTCTTTTTTCGAGCCCGACAGCTGAGCGGTTCCGAAGACGAAACCCGATGCCGACTCGAGGGTCAGATGGGCGTTGCCTCTCCAGCCGTCGTATTTGGTACTTTCCATCACAACAGTCAGAGGGCACATTTCGTCGGGGCTGTAGTTCGTTTGCACCACATTGACACGTATCGTGCTGTTGCCCTGCGTGATGATGATCATAGCGTTACGTTCCAGGTCACCTTCGAAGGAGCCGACCTGAAATGAGAGCCATCCGCTTTGTCCGTCGGGGGTGTTGCCGAGCGTTATCCAGGGCGCGTCGCAGCTGACCTGCATTGGCGCGTCGACATTCGGATTGAGGCATATCAGCACAGAGTCAGAGCCACCAACGCTGGTGAACGAGCGGACGGTATCGCTTGCGCGGAGCGCATAGACCGGCACGGCGCCGATAAGAGCCTGGTTGAAGAGGTTGAAGGTGTAGGTGATGTTGCCGCCCACGCCGCCGACGCCAGGACTGATCGAGTCGACCGGGTAGTATCCGTCGCCACTGCCGCTCCAACCGAAGTTGAAATGCAGATACTGGCGGCTGTCGTATCCGTCGCAGACGAAACCGTGTCCGCCTTGAGTGGCAGAGCCTGTGTAGATAATGGGGTGATACTGGTCGAGTTCCGCAATCAGGGCTGCGCGCCACGTAGCGTCGTTGTATCCGCCGCTTTTGGTGATCACCTGCATATCAGGACTATAGTAGAAATAGTCTTTCAGCGAGTTGTCGATGCTGTGCACGCCGGGCATCCCTGCCAGGCCAGCAGCGGAACTGCCGCCGCCTTCGCCGGTATTATAATTCATTTCGAGACTTACGCCGCACAAATACATCAGCGTTGCCACAGCATTGCGCTCTACTTCGGGCGAATATACAGTAGGTTGGTCAGGCATGTTTTCCCAGTCGAGTAGCGTGTGGGCAAAATCGGCCGACTGCATACCGTAGTTGGGCGCATTGTAGCTGTAGGCGCCGCGACCGAAAGAGGGGAAATTCCAGTATTTCATCATCTGGGCCTGCGCAGTGGCAGCACATCCGGTGACGGCGTTTCCCGGGCAAAGGTCGTTGTAGGGTGCCACCTGGTCCCATTGCGTTGTCAGCAGCGGACCGACACCCTCTTTGGCCATCGGCGTGATTTCGCCACACAGCAAGCGCTCCCATTCGGCAGCATCGGAGGCCGAAGCTTTTGCTTCGGCGCTGCGTGCGGCATCAATCTGGAGCTGATATGCCGTCAGCCATTCGGCCAAAGGTGCGGGCAGCGCAGCGGGGTCGATAGTCGATGTGGGCGAGTAGCCAAGTATCGGGCGCGCCACGTCGTCGGCTGCCACCATCACGAAACCGCCCTTAGGACAAGTGAAGAGGTATATTCCGCTGTAGGCCCATTCGTCACTGCGGTCAACAAACTGGGGGTCGCCCTTGCTGCCAGTCATCTCGACCCAGAAATGTTGAGCCACCGACATAGCCCTGCCGGACGTCACCGGCAGAGCCGATGCACGTCCGGCGAGGACTGTTAGTGCGACAAAAAGAATGTCAATCCATAGTCTTTTCATTGCACACGATTTTTACAATCTAATAATTAACCCTTTATCATCCATACGGTTGAAAATGGTATGCTCACCGGTAGTTCCGTTGCCGTTGGGGTCGAAACTGAATTCGGTCTCTATAGTGTTGTTGTCGGGATGGAAAGTGAACGGCAGCGGGACGCCTTTGGTAGTCAGCGTGCCAGTGTTGTTGGAGCTGTCGAAAGTCCAGTTGAAGCGGACGGTCTGCGGGTCAGAGGTCTGTCCCCACACGGTGGCGGTGACGTTGATACGAGCGATGTGGTCGTTGCTGAACGCAAGTATGTAGTCGAGTGTCATCGGCAAGTCGCCCAATTCTTCGGTGTGGTACACCGTATTCTGCGAAGCGCTCCAGCGGGTGTTGGCGGGGAACTCGTTGGTGATTTCGCCGGGCACCACGCCGTCGTCGACGGTGTCGTTACCCGGGTCACGCGGGTCTTCCGGGTCTTCGGGTTCCTGTCCGCGCAGATAGAATGTCGTCAGGCCGCCGAGAGTGCTGCCGTCGTTCGACACTTCCACCATCAGGTTCATCGTAATCGTGTTGGTGGCAGGGTCGTAGCTGAATGTTGATGTGCCCATCTCGCCGGCGTTCATAGTTCCCTCACGACCGTCGAAGGTGTAGGTGAAGGCAATGCTCTGGTTGGCCTGTTCTTGTCCGGCGACGACGAGTTCGAAGAAGAATTCGCCCGAAGTCTCGTCAGCAAAATCGAGGTTCCACGTCATTACAGCCTGATAGCCCTGATAGGTGTCTCTGTATTTGCCGACCCACGATGTGCCAGCGAGTTCAATGATTTGCTGGTTGTTGCCATTGTTGCCGTTGTTGTTGTTGGCCGGTTCGGTCTTGTCTTTTTCGCAACCCGTGAAGCAGGCTGCCGAAAGGGCCAAAAAGGCCATAAAGAAAGTCTTGAATGTGTTTTTCATCTTGTTCATTATTTTATTAAGAGATTATACAAATTCATTTAAAAACTGTACTTTGCCGGGAAAAAAACCCTTTTCAACCTCGTTTTTCTCTCAAAAAGTTGCGTTTCTTATTGGAACTTACCACTCGCTGTAAACAAAGAAACAACAAACAACGTTTTACGATTGATTCAAAACCACTTATGACAAATCACGCTATATTACGTTTGCTTAACTAATCAATTAATAAAACGTAAACAAGCGCGGAAAAACTACAAAAGGCAACAAAGAAAATGTCCGAACCGCTAATAAAACGGCAAAACCATAAAGGCTCTGCAAGCCTTACCCACGATGCCCCAGCGTCGGAAGAAAATTTCAGGTATTCGTCCTTCCACAACACCAAATACATATTGGTAAAACTATTTTAGCATTTTTCTGTCATTATATTTTGAATTTTTTTGGCTTTGATACTATATTAATTTAAGTAGTATCAGAAGTTTAACTAAATTCAAATAATAATAATAGTTTTCTATTAATACTATTAGGCAGCGATTCTCGTTATTCCAATACAAACCTTACTGGATATGAGAAAAGCAGGACGATTAGAACTAAACGAAGCCCAGCGGATGGAACTCGAAAGAGGATACCGTCTGGGAAAGAAACACTGTTTCAGAATGAGGTGTTTGGCCATACTCCTGAAAGCGGAGGGACTGTCCGCCGCGAAAGTTGGCGAAAGGACAGAGATGGAACAGCACACCGTGAGCAAATGGCTCAAGCATGCAGCTTAATTTTGACTATCTACTTAATTTGTGTTGATTAGATTAAAAATTGTATTTTTGCAAAAACTCATCACTATGAAACCTCTATTAAACAGTTTTATGAAACCGAAACAATTATGAATATTACCAAATTTCGTAACAGCTATCTTATTGACAAGTCTTATCGGCTAACACTGGTGAGCGTGACGCTTACGGCACTGGCGCCGCTTGTCGCTACGCTGGTCGACGGTCTCTTCTCGAGCAACTTGTTGGGCAACGATGCCTTCATCGCGGTGAGTGTGGCGCTGCCTTTGGTCAACGCGGTGAGCGTACTGACGATGATATGCGAACGCGGCGGCTCGGTGCTTGCGGCGGGTCAGTTGGCCAAGGGCAACCGCGACAAGGCCAACCGCATCTACACGGCGGCTTTCGCCTCGGCGGTGCTGGTGGCGGTAGCGGCGGCGGTGGGCATCTGGACGAACCTCGACAGCATCGCCTTGGGGCTGACCGGCAGGCCCGAGAGCGCAGCATATGCCCGCGAATACCTGCAGGTGATTGTGATCTACCTGCTCATCCTGCCGCTAAACAACACGTTCAACGACTTTGCCACGCAGGAGGGCTTTCCGCAACTGGCCACCCGGGCCGTGGTTGCGGGCAGTGCGGCCAATGTGATGTTCGACATCCTTTTCATCGGTGTCCTCGGCATGGGCATCAGGGGTGCGGCATGGGGCACGGTCACTTCGGGGCTTATCAACCTGGCACTTATCGCGCCCTATTTCCTCAAGGGCAAGAGCCAGTGCAGACTGGCGCGACCGCAGGGCGACCTCGGCGCCATCCTCGGCGAGAACCTCAAGCACGGCTTCGGCTTCAACGTGTTCTTTATCGTGGTGAACGCCTTTATGCTGCTGGGCAACGCGCTGGTGCTGAAGGTGGCAGGACATGACGGGCTGACGCTCTTCGATGTGTGCCTGCAGATACAGTCGGCCACCTTCTCGGTCGTTGTCGGACTCTGTATTGCCGGAATCTCGCACATCACCTACATGCGTGCCGGCGGCGACAGCGACGGGCTGCAGCGCATCATGAAAAACACGGCCCGCATCGTGGTGGGGTTCTACGGCGTGCTGCTGCTGTTGCTGGTGGCCGTGCCACAGCTTTTCCTGTGGTGCTTCGGTCTCAGCGGAAGCATCGATATCGCCCTGGCACGCAGGGTGTTCACCTGCTTTGGCATCTACTATTTCTGTTTCTGCGTGGTGTCGGTGTATGTCACCGTTGTGCTGCAGCTGGCGGGTCATGTGGCGGCCAAGATAGTGCTGGTGTTCACCATGGGCATCCTGGCCTATCTGGGCATGCTTGGCCTTTCGAAGGTCAGCGCTGATGCCATGTGGCTGGGAATGATTGCGGGCGGTGTGCCCATCCTTGTGGCCAGCTTGGCCAACGGCTACTGGGAACACCGCAAGCACCCGTACTATACGAAGTTCTCGTTGGTTGACAAGCTGCCGTCGTGCATCAAGTTCGAATGCTCGTTGGATTACGAACAACGCAATTATGACGAGATGAAAAAGTTGATGAATCTGTTTGCCGACACCTGCGAGATGAGCGACGAGGTGAGCGCTAGGATGTTAGCCACCATCCAGATGCTCGTCGACAATGCCCGGGAGCGCAGAAGCAGTCAGCTTAAATATCTCGATGTCTCGCTCACCGAGTTGGACGACGGCATCCAGATGACCATCAAAGACTGCGGCCGCCCCTACGACCCGGTGCACAACGGCATGGACGCCGCATCGGTAGGCGCCCGCACCGCCACCTACCGCTACATGTTCACGATGAATGTAACAACTATAGTATGGGACAAAACTCCAAATCGAACAAAAAAGGAGTAGAGACGTAGCGCGCTACGTCTCTACATTTCCCAAAAT
>DFHL01000059.1:0-200 GCA_002371315.1 Bacteroidales bacterium UBA3724
ACATATACTGTACAACAGGCAGAGAAAGTGGGGGTTGGGCGACGGTCGGGGCACAATAAAACGGGCAATCGGGCGTTACGAAGGCAGAACGAACCAAAAACACTGCGACAATGAAAGTACGCGAAGTAACCGACTATCTTAACAGCATCTTTCTGCCTGTATATCAGGAGACTTACGACAACGCCGGCTTTCTGGTCGGC
>DFHL01000059.1:328-27165 GCA_002371315.1 Bacteroidales bacterium UBA3724
CATCGACGAGGCCATCGCCCTGGGTGCCAACCTGATAGTGAGCCACCACCCGCTCATCTTCGGCGGCCTGAAGCGACTGACGCCCGACAGCGCCACGCCGAGGATGGTCATCCGCCTGATAGAGAACGGCATAGGCGTCTATGCCGCCCACACCAACCTCGACAATCTGCAGCAGGGCGTCAACGGCATCCTGGCGCGCAAGCTGGGCCTTGAGGCCTGCCGCATACTGCGTCCCGTCGAGGGGGTGCTGCGCAAGCTGGTGACCTACGTCCCGACGGCCGACGCCGACCGCGTGCGCCAGGCCCTGTTCGACGCCGGAGCCGGTGGCATAGGAGCCTATGACTGTTGCAGTTACAACAGCGACGGCTTCGGCACCTTCCGCGCCGGCGAGGGCTGCCACCCCCATTGCGGACAGATTGGCGAGCTGCACCGCGAGGCCGAGACGCGCATCGAGGTGATATACGAGAAACGCCTGGAACGCAAGCTGATACGCGCCCTCGTCGAGGTGCACCCCTACGAAGAGCCGGCCTACGACTGCATACCGCTCGACAACGCCCTGCCCACGGTGGGCGCCGGGATGGTGGGCCGCCTGAGAGAGCCGATGGCTGCCGCCGACTTTTTCGCGATGGTCAAGGAGCGCCTCGGCCTGCCCGTCGTCCGCATCTCGCAAATGGAAATTGGAAATCCGCAATCCGCCACTAACAATTCACAATTCACAATTCACAATTCACTCGAAATTCAAAAAGTGGCCCTGTGCGGCGGCTCGGGGGCCTTCCTGATTGGCGACGCCAAAAGCTGCGGCGCCGACGTCTACCTGACCGCCGACCTGAAATACCACGACTTCCAGAGCGCCGAGGGACGCATCCTGCTTGCCGATATAGGCCATTTCGAGAGCGAACAATTTGCAAAAGAAATTTTTTATGACGCAATATCAAAAAAATTTAGTAATTTCGCTTGCCATATTTCCCAAAAAGACAGGGGCTATATCTGCTATATATAATTAATATATAGCCTTTTGCCGCCTTTTGGGGGTATGCGTGCAGACCGTCGAATTTTAAAAAAATCAATATAAAATGGCAAAAAAAGTCACAACGAAAAAAGAAACCGAGCAAGAAAATGCAGCCCCCACCATCATCCGCCCGCTGGATGCCGATGTCGCCGTCGAGAAGCGCCTCATAGCCCTCTACACGCTGCAAACCGTTGATTCAGAAATCGACAAGATTAAAATCATCCGCGGCGAGCTGCCCCAGGCCATACAAGACCTTGAGGACGAGATTGCCGGTCTCGAAACCCGTATCCAGAACTTCAACAACGAGATTAAGGCCACCGAGGAAAAAATGGCCGCCGAGAAGAGCGAGATTGCGGAGCACAACGAGATGACGAAGAAATATCAGAAGCAGCAGGACAACGTGCGCAACAACCGTGAGTTTGAAGCCATTAACAAAGAAATCGAGTACACCGGCCTGCAGATCCAGCTGTGCGAGCGCCGCCTGAAAGAGGGTGCCGCCCACATCAAGGAGCTGCAGCAGCACATCGCTGCCGCCGAACTGCTGCTCGAAAACCGCCGCAAAGACCTGCAAGTCAAGAAGGACGAGCTTGACGACATCATCAAGGAGACCGAGAAGGACGAGGCACGTCTGCGCGAGAAGTCGCAGGAGCAGGAGCAGTACATCGAGCCGCGCTACCTGACGGCCTACAAGCGCATCCGCGGCGCCGCCCGCAACGGACTGGCCGTGGTCACCATCGACCGCGATGCCTGCGGCGGCTGCTTCAGCAAGATTCCGCCCCAGCGCCAGACCGAAATCAAGATGCACAAGAAAGTCATCGTCTGCGAGCACTGCGGCCGCATCCTGGTCGACGACAACATCGCCGAAATAGCCAAGGAAAATCTGGAGAAATAATAAGATAGTGACCTGTGACCTGTGACCTGTGAAACGAATGCGCTCGTGTCACTGGTCACAATTCACAATTCACAATTCACAACTACCAATTCGCAACTATCAATTCACAAAAAAAATGATTCATCATATCACACCCGATACCCCTTTGACGATTGCCAAAATCAAAGAGATAATTGACAACAAGATGACCCTCGCCCTCAGCGACGAGGCCAAACGCCGCATCGAGAAATGCCGCAACTACCTGAACAACAAGATGGAGACGCAGAAGGAGCCCATCTATGGCGTCACCACCGGTTTCGGCAGCCTGTGCAACATCAGCATCAGCAAGGAGCAACTCAGCCAGCTGCAAAAGAACCTCGTGATGAGCCACGCCTGCGGCGTTGGCGACGAGGTGCCGCAAGAGGTTGTGCGCCTGATGCTTCTGCTCAAGGCCCAGAACTTCTGCTTCGGCTATAGCGGAGCGCAGCTGCAGACGGTGCAGCGCCTTGTCGACTGCTTCAACGACGACATCCTGCCCGTGGTCTACCAGCAGGGCAGCCTTGGCGCCAGCGGCGACCTGTGCCCGCTTGCTAACCTGATGCTCCCCTCCGTCCTCGGTATGGGCGAAGTGTACTGGAAAGGCCGTCGCTGCACGGCCGAAGAGGTCTACAAGGCCAAAGGCTGGCAGCCCATCGAGCTGCAGAGCAAAGAGGGTCTGGCCCTGCTGAACGGCACGCAGTTTATGAGCAGCTATGCCGTGTGGAGCCTGATGAAGGCCGAGCGCCTCAGCCAGCAGGCCGATATGATTCTGAGCCTCAGCCTCGACGCTTTCGACGGCCGCATCGAGCCTTTCTACGAGTGCCTGCACCTGGTGCGTCCCCACAAGGGCCAGCTGCAGACCGCCGAGGCTGTGCGCCGCTACACCGAGGGCAGCGAGATTATCCGTCGCCACAAGGAGCACGTGCAGGATCCCTACAGCTTCCGCTGCGCCCCGCAGGTGCACGGTGCCGCCAAGGACACCATCGCCTATGTGCGTAGCGTCGTCGAGACCGAAATCAACTCCACCACTGACAACCCCATCGTCCTGCCCGACGAGGATATGGTCATCAGCGGTGGCCACTTCCACGGCGAGCCTTTGGCTATGGTGCTTGATTTCCTGGCCATTGCCGTCGCCGAGCTGGGTGCCATCAGCGAGCGCCGCACCTATCAGCTCATCGATGCCAAGCGCGGCCTGCCGAGCTTCCTCGTTGCCAAGCCGGGCCTGAACAGCGGCTTTATGATTCCGCAGTACACCGCCGCCGCCATCGTCAGCCAGACCAAGCAGCTCTGCACCCCCTGCAGCGTCGACAGCATCCCCAGCAGCCAGAACCAGGAGGACCTGGTCAGTATGGGCGGCAACGCTGCCACCAAGTGCTACCGCGTGATGGAGAACGTGGAGCGCGTACTGGCCATCGAGCTCTTCAACGCAGCCCAGGCTCTCGACTTCCGCCATCAGGAAGGCCTCAAGAGCAGCCCCTTCATCGAAAAGATGTTCGCCGACTTCCGCAAGGTGGTCAACTTTGTCGACATCGACGAGGTAATGTACCGCCACATCCACAGCAGCGTCAAATTCCTGCAGGAAATGGCGATGTAATAACGAAATGTCGTTATAACGAGATAACGATATAACGTTATAACGGAAAATCGACATAACGAGATAACGGAATAACGTTATAACGACAAAAAAAACAACGCAAAAGCGTTGTTTTTTTTTGTTTTATACAATATTCCTTGTCCCGTTGCATTCCGGATAGCCGCTGCAACTCCAGAACAGCTTTCCTGAATTGATGCCTTTCCTTACCATTCTCTTAATCATCGGCCTACCGCATTTGGGGCACTGCGGCGCGCCGTCGGCGACGCTTTGCTGCGCCCGCGCTGCAAGTCTTTCGGCCGTAAGGGCTTCTGTAAACCCTCCTTCCTTGCGGAAGATGTCCAACTGGGTCTCTATCTGTTTGCCGAGCATCATCACCAGCCTATTGCACAGAATGAGGATGCAATTGGCAGCCGTCAGCGAGTCGTCGTTTTTCAGCCACTTGTCGAACTTTTGTTGCTGTTTCAGAATATGGATGCCGCTTTGGTGCAGCACATCGTCGGTATAGTCAGGACGGTCGAGAGTTGTGGCACTCACTTCGCGATATTCATCGGAGTAGATCGACCAAGGGACTTCGCCGAGATGCAGGAGCCAATTGACAAAGTCATTGGCCAATTCGGCCAAACTGGCTCGTGCCACATCGGTGAGTTTCATTTCGGTCTCTTTCGATGTTGAGTGGCGCGAATTGCCTTCGGCTATGTTGGCAGGAGCCGAACGGGCAGCCTGCGTCATCTGGTCAAACTGGCGTCCGCAAGGGTCGTTGGTACGGTTCAGGAAGCGAAGGCAAAAGTCTTGAGTGGCCAGCTGAACGACATTAGCCATCACCCAAGTATCGAGCCAAAAATAACCGAAATTCCTGATTTGCATAGCGATATTATTATCTTTAATAAACGGATTTGAAGAATAATTGTATTGAGAGGAATTTATTTCGTTATAACGATATATCGATGTATCGTTATAACGACTTTTCGAAATAATAGAAGTTCCTTTTATTATATGGGATGCTTGTATCACGCTTTGGGTTTCGGGACGCGGGTGCCGAGGGCGGAGACGTACTCCATATCGGGGCTGCCTTCGATGGTGTCGCTCTTGGCCGAGAGATTGTCGAGGAAATGGACCAGCATAGCCTCTTGTGAGCAGGGCAGCACCGGCGAGCCCCACTCCTTCTGGCCGTGGTGCGAGAGGACGATATGGACAATACGCTGCACCTCGTCCTGCGGAACGGAACGGCGTTCCAGCTCGCGCTGCAGAGCCACGGCAGAGATGTAGATGTGGCCCAGCAGGACATCTTCGGGCTGCACGTCGCCGTCGCGGTTGTAGGTCTGCACCTTGCCATAGTCGTGGAAAAGGATGGCCAACGCGCAGTGGTCCACACGGATAGGGTAAGGCATACAGGGGGCGATGCCTTCGAGCATATGGAGCATCTGATAGACGTGGTTGAGCAGGCCGCCGCGGAAGGCGTGGTGGATGCTGCTGGCGGCAGGATATTGCGAATAAGGCTGATAGAGCTTGTCGGCCACGTCGGCGATTATCTCTTTGTACGGCGATTCAGCGCACATCTGCACAAGGTGGGCGACAGTTGCATCCCACGCACTGCGCTCCACAGGCCGCGGCAGAAGGGCATAGAGCGGATGCGACGCATCGGGCATCGCGCCGGGCCGCATATCGCCGCGCTTGGCCGACCGCTTGCCGTCATTGTTCTGCATTGTGACGAAGCTGACCAGCTGGCCGACAGTGGGGGCATCGTTGGGTGCAACGTCCCAGACGGCGAGGCTGAACTCTTCTTCCTGGTTCTTTATTTTCAGATTGCAATAGGGCGAACCCAAGCGCGTGGTGCCGTTGGTACGGCCGATAACGATGTATTCTGTCATATATGGTTTAAGGGGTTTTAGGGTTTGAGGGTTTAAGGGGTTTTAGGGTTTTAGGGGTTGAAGGTTTAAGGGTTTTAGGGTTTAAGGGTTAAAGATTATCTTATAACTTCTACAACGCCTTTATGCTCAATCTGTCGCGTTGCTGTGGCAGTGAAGAAGACATAATAGTATGTGCCGTCTGGCGTCTTGGTTTTGTTGGGATCCCAAAAATCCGACTCCGACTTGATGTTGTCGCAACCATATATCAGACGGCCCCAGCGGTCGTAGACATACAGTCGCGGAGTGTCCAGAATAGTACTCTCCAACAAGCCGACAATGCCCAAATAATCATTATAGCCGTCACCGTTCGGTGTTACGACATTGGGGAACCGAAGTACGACAACGTTAAGGTCGAGAGCATAAATACTGTCGCATCCGTGGACATCGGTATATTGCCGCCAATAATGTCCCGAGGCATCGCAACGGAAATTGTCGTCGCTGTACACCTCGCCATAAAGAATTTCAGCCTCTATAATGTCGGCAAATAGCTTGTACCTTTTAAAATCAAGGCAATAAATACTGTCGCAGCCGTCCACCGTCACGTAGGAATGAGTATAGAACCCCGTCGAATCGACACTGAACTCGCTGTTGGAGAAAGACATATCGCAGGTCGCAGCCACCACGGTGTCGTAAAAGGCGGGAAACACAGTCACATCGACATTGACCAACGAATCGCATCCATAACGGTTGACGAGCGACAGGTCGTAGACCCCAGTGCTGTCGGCAAAGAACCCCAGCGTGTCGCACCATCGCGGACAGGTGACGACAGCAAAAGTATCCGCATCGGCATAATGTACTGCGATGTTGTGAAACACCGTATCGGTACAGGACTTGTAGTCGGCAACAACATAAAACGATGTGTCGCCTGACAATACAACCGTCAAAACAGAGTCGGTCGCAGCATTGCTCCAATGCAACAGCGTCTCATCGACAGGCGACACACGCGCCACAAGAGTCACCGTATCGCCAAAGCAGGCAGATGTGTCGCCAACAATGCTATGCGAATGGAAAACATTCTGATTGATAACCCGCGACACGCTGTCGGCGCAATACGAATCGCTCAGACGGCAATGCAGAGTGACATAATATGCCCCATTGCCGGCAATATCGATGGCCACAGTGTCGCCAACATAACGCGTGCCGTTCACCGTCCATTCAATACCCACGACAGTCTGCCTGACGAATGGCAGAAAGGACGAATCGATGTCTACGCGGCTTCTGTTATAGAGAACCAGCTGTCGGCCGCAAGTGTCTATCTCGTAGTCAAACATAGCCTTCGGCACCGGCAGGACGGCTCGCGACGAGACCGCGAAACTGCATTCCGGCTTGCCTATAAAAGTCGCATAGCAATGATAAAGAGTACTGTCCGCAGGAACCTTAATCTCATTCTCTGTCGAAATGACCGTGGTGTCACCATCCCGCATCCAGCGATACTCAAAACCAAGAGGGACGTGAAGCCTCACAGAGTCATTGCCTTCACAAAGATTGATAAGCGCAATGCGTTTACTATCGCAATGTATTGTGAAATAGGCGTAACCGAAATGACCGCCATCCGCACAGTCCTTAGTCGTAAGGCGTATCCTGACCGTCTGGCCGTGATAGGACGCTATATCGAGGCCCACAGTCGTCCAGTCCTTCCATATCACATTCGTCCGCGCAACGACGTTCCAGCCCATATCGCCAGCAGCATAGAAGTCGGCATAGCAGCAGGTTGAATCGATCAGATTGCCGTATTGATCAAGCAGCTCCAGCGTGAAGTGAGGCTGGTTGCTGCTGTTGTGGTTAGGATTCTGCATCACCACAGCATAATTCAACACCAGCATATCCTTGTCCAGACTGTCAACATAATAGTCGTAAGTGACCGTTTCGCCCTGCGCACCTATGTCGTCGTTGCCCAGCCGGAACGACGCCAGCTCACCTACAGGCACACAACGCAGCATACCATCCGTGTTCGGGTCGCGCTGCGTCGTGTCGCTGATCACCGTGTGACGGCCTGGCGCCAAACCACCGTGCAACGAAGGCAACCCGTAACTTCCATAGGCGAAATGCGTAGTCGCCAGTCCCCCGGTGTTCACATAATCAATACAATTGTCTATGTTCGTCACGACCATAATCGTCGACGGATAGCAGGCCGGAATCGAGCCCGAGCAAAGCGGACAAACCGTAAAACGATAGCCCGTCAATGGCGAAAGCCCGTCGACGCGATAACTCGTAGTCCCAAAGCCAAGTGTGTCAAGCACAACGTCATACTCGGCCGACTGCCCTGCCCCTCGCATTGAGACCACATACACCGTCGACGAATCCTGCGCCTCGTTCCAATGCAGCACCAACGATTCTCCCGTCACGCTGTCACATCTGATTCCGCCCACCGACTCCCGGCAGCCGCCATAGGGCAGTTGTATCTGCAGAACATTGCACACATATTGGCAAACACTCGACACGTAAACCGTTTTGCCATAGCAGGGATAATCGTAAGGAATGCGCAACTCGCCAACATCGCCAGAAACAACAGTGTCAAAAAAATGTCCCATATCCCAGACGTGCCAATATTCAGGTATCGTATCCGACACCCAAGTCAGGACTATCGTATCAGCAAGCTCCTGAACAGCAAAGGACTGCGGTTTCAGACAAGGACATTCGAAAGGCCGCTCGTAAATATTGCTGTAGCCCACCGTCGTAGGCGAACACGCGCCCATCGAATCCACATAGATCCTATATGCCACCCTGCAACCCACAGGAACGTCATAGACCCACATTTCCTCAACATCCAGCGTGTCAGTTGTATAAATGCCAGAATTGAGAAGGAAACTGTTCAACTCCTCATCCGTACACACAATCGCCCAATCAATGTACCACACTGTGTTCAAATAGGTTCCACTCCACGAAATGTGCACCGTCGTACTGTCGACAAACTCCGTAGCCACATCACGGGCCACATCATTGTCGTATTCACACAATATCACTTCAAAGCCATCCGTCGGGGCGTCGTCGTCCGAAACAAAATGAACAGTAACCGTATTGCCCGAGCTATAAAAGACACCGCCCGTCCCCATAGGGAAAGCGCAGATTTCCGAGCCCACCGTCCCGTTTCCGTTGCAAACACGCAGCCTCGCATTGCCCACCGGATGCGTCAAGAAGCTGCTCACCTCCACACGGTAATGCCCGCCAGGATTGACAGTATGGAAAGTGTATGTCGCGTTGCAGGAAGATGAGTACGGCGCAGAAGGGCCACCGTCATCATAGACCTCGGCATAACTCATTGTCGTATCACCGTGACCCGACACTGGCATCAGTATGGTTTGCGAATTAAGATTCGACGAGGCAAACGATAACAAAACGACAAAAACAAACGCAAGCGACACGCTTTGACTTTTGCAGACAGCCAAAGTGCGTGGCATCTTGAGTTTGTTTTCATCCAACGGCTTCATAATCGGTTATGTACGTTGTTGTTTCTCGTCAGAATCGGCTTTTTCATACGGGTCGGCAATCGGGTTGTCCTTCTCGTGTCTCTCTAAATAATGCTCCACCAGCTTGAGTATCCAGTTGATAAACAATATCACAGCAACAGCAATGATAGCCTCACGCCACAAGCCATAGCCGCACATCGACCCAACCGCAGCCGAACACCACAGGGTAGCTGCCGAATTGAGACCGTGGATGGTAAAGCCATCGCGCAATATCACACCGGCACCAAGAAAACCCACACCGGTAACGATCTGCGCCAGCACACGCAAGTTATCATTGTTGACAGGGCCTCCTGCGGCTGCGGCATTGGCAATTACGGTTTCCGAAATCAGGATAAAGATGCAGGCGCCAACGGCCACCAGCGAATTGGTGGTAAGGCCCGCACTGCGCTGACGCAGCTGACGCTCAAGGCCGATAAGCACTCCACAGACAAGGGCGATAACAAGTCGCGATGCAAAAATATAAATACTCATTTGATTGGTTTAAGGTTTTATGTTGATTACGATAAGTTATAATTCAAAATCAGATGACATTTTCAGTTTGCCATAACGCGGCTAAACATAAACAGTTCCAAGCGTTTACCAGTATCGTGCAGAGAATAGTTATCCTTGCATTCTTTACCCTGGATACCAGCCCTGGTTATATGTTTTCTACCCTTTGGGGTACGTGTTTTTACACTGTTCATTGTTTTTGACGATTACTAACCGCTATATAAGTGCAACAAGGGCGCAAAAAAGTTTTAAATTTATTGTTAAAAAAAGTTAATCTTGCATTTAAGTACTGATTATGTGGATAAAAATTTCATTGGATAAATTCAAAACAGTTTCTAAGTGGTTGCCTTTATAAAATTTGCCTGCCGATAGGGCCAACGGCGTAGTTTTCAAGCACATTGCACAGCATTGGCATCAGCATTCAAGAGTACAAAGTTAAGAATAAATATCCAATTCTCGCTCCTGTGGCCCATTTTTTTTGCAATGTCACTCCCAAGGGCTCTATTTAACTTAAATTTAACAGAAATTTCGGAAAATTTTTTAACAAATACAATTTACTTATTTACAATAGCTTACAAAACACTGCTTTTGGTAAGAGTCTCCTAATGCTCCGAATTTTGCCTTTGTAATACACTAACCTAAAACCAATTAAACTCCACTGGCGAAGGCTTTGGCAAGGCTTTGATTAGGCTTTGAGTGAACTTTGGTAGGGCTTTGGTATATGGAAAACAGTGCGATAGGTCAGGGCAAAGGATACCACTTGAGGGGTCGGAAATGTTAAATTTTAACATTTACCCGAAGCCCTGCTCGCAGACGAACGAGACCTTGTGAATCTTGCAGATTATTTAGCCGGCGGCGAAAAATGCAGACAAAGTATTCATTTTACTTTGTTGTTTTTTCGTCACTTATTGACATTCCAGAGTTGCAAACCGAGCACTAAAGTTTCAGTTTTGATATGTACTGATCCAAGTGGGCACGATGAAGTGACTGGCGGATTTGCGGCTGAGCCTCACGCTTGTAGAAGAAAAACATCTGTCGCTGCTGCTGCTTTTCGTTGGGGTGGCGCGCCACATAGACGGGTTCCATCGTGGCAGGGTTGATGCCAGTATAGTACATCTCTGTCGAAAGCGTCATCGGAGTGGGCGTGAAGTCCTGAATCTGCTCCAGACGGTAGCCCATCCGCTGCATCTGCACGGCCAAATCAGCCATATCCTGCAGGCGACAGCCCGGGTGCGAGCTGATGAAATAGGGTATCAGCTGGTAGCGCAGCCCTGCCCGTCGGCAGATTTCGTCAAACTTCTGCTTGGTTTTCTCGAAAAGAGAGAACGACGGTTTGCGCATCTGTTTCAGCACGTTATCGCTGGTATGCTCGGGGGCCACTTTGAGGCGGCCGCTGACATTGTGCAGAACGACGTGTTTGAAATATTCCCAGCCGTGATTGTCGTTTGTGAAGAGGTCGCAACGAATGCCGCTGCCGATGTAGACGTGCTTGATACGAGGCATAGCAGCGACCTTGTCGTAAAGGTCCATCAGCGGCTGGTGGTCGCCCTGCAGGTTGCGGCACATCGTAGGATGGATGCAGCTGTAGCGGCTGCACTTGCGGCATAATTTCTTGTCTTTACCGCTCATTCGCCACATATTGGCCGACGGGCCACCAAGGTCGGTGATGACCCCATTGAAGTCCTCGCTTTGCGATAGCAGACTGATTTCGTTGAGTATAGAGTGTTCGCTGCGACTGGCTATCTGCTTGCCCTGGTGGGCACTGATGGTACAGAACGAGCAACCGCCAAAGCAGCCGCGGTGCAGATTGATGGAGTTCTTTATCATTTCGAAGGCCGGAATGGGACCACGTTTCTTGTACTTGGGATGCGGCAGTCGCATATAGGGCAGGTCGAAGCTGGCGTCTATTTCCTCGGTGGTCATCGGCGGCTCGGGGGGATTGACCACAACATATTGGTTGCCGTGTTTCTGCACAAGCACAGCACTTTCTATCTTATTGCTTTCGAGTTCGATGATGTGGTAGTTCTCCGCCTCGGCACGTTTGCTTTTCTGGCATTCCTCAAAGCTGTGAAGATCTATACGATTCCAATGGTCGCTCTCTGCTTTCCGCTCTCCGTTCTCACATCTTATGTCTCCGTTTCCCGTTCTATACGCCACTTGCGGCAGCGACCGCACCGCTTCGCTCAGTTCCCCGTTCTCCGTTCTCAGTTCTCCGTTCTCAATGATTTTGGCGATTTTAAGCGTCGTCTTCTCCCCCATTCCGTAGTTGAGCAGGTCCGCCGGCGTGTCGATGAGGATGCTGGGGAACAGCTTGTCGTCCCAGTAGTCGTAGTGCGCCAGCCGCCGCATCGAGGCCTCGATGCCGGCGATTACCACCGGCACATCGGGATATATCTGCTTCAGTATCCGCGTGTACACGTACGTCGCCCTGTCGGGCCGGAATCCGAATTGTCCGCCTGGCGTATAGGCGTCGTCGTGGCGCAGACGCCGCGCCGCCGTGTAGTGGTTCACCATACTGTCCATTGCCCCGCTCGTTACACCGAAGAACAGCCTCGGGGCCCCAAACTTCCTGAAGTCCCTGAGGTCATCCCTCCAGTTCGGCTGCGGGATGATCGCCACGCGGTACCCCGCCGCCTCTAATGTCCGCCCAATCACCGCCGTCCCAAACGACGGATGATCCACATAAGCGTCCCCCGTGACCAGCACCACATCCACCTGCTCCCACCCCAACCTCTTCACCTCCTCCAACGTAATCGGCAGAAAATGTCCCATGATTTTTCAGTTACTCATAGAATTCACATCAGCATGGTCTACTCTTCTGTGCTGTAGTACACCTTGTAATAATTGCCGCGTTCGTCTTCGCCTTGTTCAATGTGGTCGCGGTTACCATCGATGATGATCTGGATTTTCTTGTCAAGGCGAATGATACGCTTATAGCTGCGTTGCTGCTTTTTGAAGGCGTGCTGCGAGATGGTGAAACTGTCGTCGATCTCCGTTGCGTGCTCTTCTTCATAGCTCTTCTTGTAGCTTTTGAAACTTTCTATCACCTCCGGCTGCTCAATCACCTCGTTGGCAAATTCTTCCATATCGAAAGAGTCTTTTTCCTTGAAGAACTGCAGTGAGCGGTTCAGCAGGTCTATCTGATCAGCCTTGGGCACCTCGAATTCCTTGGGCAGTTCTTTGGTGATGAACTGCTTGGCCATAGCCATAACGTTCTCGGTGTTGGCATACTCGTCCTTTCTCTGACGCACATGCAGAAAGTCGTCAATCCAATACTGCGCATCCACGCCCCGATTGGTGTTATCCACCACTGCAACCACATAGCCGTTTTCACGGTCTTTATTGAAGATAAGGCAGCCTTTATCGAGTTTCTTGATATTGATTCCCTGCTCACTTTCGAGGTTAAAATTGTTCCTCTCTCGCATTACCTTTAAGAAAGTGTCCTTGTTCTCCGACTTGAACAGTCCTACGGCATCCACCGTCTCGCCATCCAAAAGACAGTCTTTGAAATACACTGTATAGAATTCGCCCCCTTTAATCTTAGGATGCGTGCTCTGCTCATAGAGGTGCTTCGCAAGATTCACCGACTGATCATACAGGACCTCAGGATTGTCAAAAATCCGTGTCGACGCACCATATACCACGTTGTACTCGATACCACTGTCATGGTAGAGTTGGTAGTATTCTCCTATAGGAAATGACGATAATAGCCAACTCTCTATAATTGCATTTAATCTGTCGTCTACACGAATTGGTTCTTTTGACAAAGTAATCCCCTCGTTGCCAGACTTGTTGCCAACAATATGGATTATATAATTGGTTATCATTCAAGTATGTTTTATTTGTGTTTTCTAGTTAGAATAAAATACATATCCAAAACGCATCGAAGTATTAGCACCACTACATAGGTAATACATGCTGTATCCATCGCAATGAAAATCCGGGATGTATCAATAAATAGTGGTGCCAGGATGTTTGCAATCAAGAATAAACCTTGAATAATTATAATATATGCAATATCTACAAGCAACGCTTCAAATAAAGAGATAGGTTTAGAATATAGTTTTGCATCTATCATTTCTTTTTTTGCCTCTCTAATATTATCGTTATCTATGGACAATAATATTGCAAAAACGGATATGCTAAAACCGATAAGAATACCTAATACATTTGTCAGACCGGCACATAAGGCAATAATGTCATCGGGAATGGAAGAACCTCTGAAGAAAAATACACACAACCCAACAAAGATTGGAGCAATTAGATTTTTAAACACTTTGCCCTTTCGCAAAACATGATATTCTATAAAAAGCAGAAAGTATTCCATTACGTTTACCTAAAAAGCCATTGCAATTTTACGCATTTCGGATAGCAATTGTACAGAATTCACCTCTCCGGTTTCCTGATTCAAGTCAACTGTAATATACTCTTTCCTGCTCATCATATCAGAATCTAAAATGATGTTATTACTTTCATCATTTGTTCCCTTAATCCTAATCCTTGAAACCAAAGAGTCTTTCTTGTTTATCTTATTCCATAAATCAACACCAAATTCTGTGATGCTGTCACGGGGATTCGCTTTTACAGTTAACATTATGTTCTTTCTAACAGAGAGAGTCCTCTCGGAGAAATTCAAAGCATCGCTTCCCAACAACTGTTTGTCGAAATACACCTCCGCTTGCACCGTACGATTTAAACGTTCTAATTCGGTTAGAAAATTATTCGTAGGAACATCCATTCTTGTAACTGAAAAATCCTTTTTTTGCCCTTTTTGCTCAAGATATTTTTTCGTGAACTCACTTATGTAATTTGTAAAATTCAGATGAGTGACTCCATTGTGATTTCGTTCTAATAATAGATAGACTTCATCATCGAATCTTGTGATTTTTAGCAGGAAATGTGTGAGTTCAATGTCTCCTTCACTAAGTTCTTTTGGATTTTTACGTTCATTCCCCGTTTTCTTGTTTATTAAATTTGGGCGGAACTCATTTCGTGCACTTTTACAAACGCCCTTAAACAAAGTAACATTTTCATCTATTGTTTCCTTGTTTATTGAGTCTATGAAACAGAACTTACCACCTTTTAACTCATAGTACCTTTTGCGCTTATCACTAATACTGCTAATGTAGTCTATCACATCTTCAATCATATAGAAAGGTTCTTCTATATGTTCTCCTGATTTTAGCATGCATTTTACAAATGTATGAAAAGAAACCTTGACACTTTTTGATCTATTCATAATCTATTGGTTTATTATTTCATTGATGCTATTTATTGCCTCCTGCTCTTTCAAGTAGGCTTGGTAACGGAGTTCGTTTGCTTGTAACACTTTGTCGTTTATCTCTTTTTGCTTGGATTCGTTTTTGAGGAGAGGAATTTCCATATTGGCAATGTGGAATGCTTCAATATGGTCAACAACAGAGCCATAGGTTAATGACTTTAATATTAACTGACCATAATCAGAATTTAACCAACAATAAATATATCCGATTGTTTTTAAATTGTTGCTTTCTATCCGAATCAAGTCGTGCGTTCCAACCCAACCAACCCAATGTTTTGGAACTAGTACGGTTTTACCTATTGTTCCAGAACATGTCACAATTATTGTATTTTCTTTGATTTCTAATTGGTTTTTGATACGATCCTCATGCTGTTCAAATGATAGAAACTTTTTATCTAAGCTATTGGGGTCTAATTCTAGTATTTGTTTGCCATTTAAATATGGGATGCCATTATTATTGTCAACAAACACACGGGTGAATCTATTGCCTGTAAAAATTTTATCGCTTAGGATCTTGTCTTTCAAAGGTAATAAATCTTTGCAATTCTTTTTGATAATATCCTTTACTTTTAATATTTCTGGTGCATGATACGAGCAGTCTAAGCGCAGGTCTAGTTCGCTTAATTTGGTGGTGTAGTTTCGCAGGTCAACGTCTTTGTCAAAGTATGTCGGTTTCAGTTGCTCTATAGGCGGTAGCTGGAGTTCTTCATATAGAATTTGCTCGGCTTCGTCTATTAGTTCATTGGACTTGTCTCGAAGATCGTATGATTCAATAACTAGATTGTGAATCTTTCTCTTTATTGGGTCTGGTGCATTAGGAATGATGATGTTCTTAAGATGTTCTGGCTCTATATGCTGTACAACTGCTCCATAATTGTTGGTCTGTAACATTTGCTGACCTATTGGAGTACAGAAATAGGCATATATATAACCTACGTCATATTCATTCTTACCAAACAATCGCAATAAATCGTGGCTAAACACTTTGTTATCCAAAGTTTTTCCAACAATACTACACTTTCCAATTGTACCTGAAACGGACATTAAAAGCATTCCTTTTTTTACCTTTAATCCATCAATATCTACATCAGTATTTTCAGAAATGTATTTTGTGGGTTTCGGATATATTTCCGTTATTGAAGATGGTTGAAAGAACGGAATTCCTTCACCCTTCTCAACATAAATACGCTTAAATCGACTCTTTACGAAAGCATCTTTTACCAGGCCATCTTCGCCCCACAAATGGACAAAACCGTATTTGCAATGCTCTACCTTGTACTTGGCAACTTTGGCTTCGAGATTGAAGGCACTGGCCTCTAAGCGAGTGTTGTTACTGTACACTTCCGAGAGCGCCACCGAGGTATATTTCAACGGATCCGGTGCAAGGGGATCGATTATCTCAACCTTTTCTGGTTGCAGCTTGCGGGCAAGATTACCTGTTACCATACTATACCCTCCTGCTTTTTCCATTTATCAAACACGTCGGCGACCAAGACCGTCTGGTCATTCACACCCCTCTCCTGGCGAGTCTCCTTTCTGTAAACAAGATTACCCTCTGCGTCTTTCTCTGCGACCAGGTCTTCTTTTTCCGTCATAATTATGTTGCCCTTTTCGTCGCGTTTGTACAGAATATTGCCGCGCTTGTCGTGACCGATATAGTCAATCATTGTCATAAAAATGTTGTAGTCAATAATCTGTCTGGCCTTCTCTTCGTCGTCAATTACTTTCTTTGTTTTCTTCTGAAGGAATAGAATGGAACATTGCGTTCCGTTGTGAGGTTGAAAGGCATCGGCATGCAGATCCACGCTGGCAACGATTCTTGTCTTTTTAATCAACCAATAACGAATGTATTCCAATCCGGGAGAACCCAATATGCTGTCAGGTAACACGATGGCAGTTCGGCCACCTTCCTTTAATAATTGCAGTATCCTTTCTATGAAAAGTTGCTCAGGCGGCACGCTGCTTTGCAGCCGTTCCGTCATATGCCAATTGCCATCGCTGTCTTTCTGCCAGATGTGCCCCAAGTCGAACTGTTCAAGTATTTGGGTGTCACGGATGGGGATCTTTGAACCAAAAGGAGGATTGGTGACAATTACATCGAAATAACCTAATGTATTATGGTTTTTGATGCTGCCGTTATTGATATGAAGGGCATTTTCCAGACGTGCCCTAGTGGCGCTATCCCATTCTTGAGGCGGAAGCAGGGTGTTCATATGGAATATGTTGCCACTTCCGTCGTTATTCATCACCATATTCATCTTGGTCGCCTTAACCAAAGACGGGTCAATGTCGAATCCAAAGAAGTTTTCTTTTGCCGTTTCAGATATTTTTTCGTTGTAGGCTTGCTGTATGTCGCTGTTCCACGATGCCTGTTCGCCATATAACTCTTCGAAGCGCTCTTTTAACCGCTCAATCGCCTTGTTCATAGCGGTTACAACAAAGCCTCCTGTTCCACAACTGCTGTCTAGAACTTTCTCGTTGTCTTTAGGGTTAATCATATCCACGGCCATCTTCATCACATTGCGCGGCGTGAAGAACTGCCCTCTGTCGCCTCGTAAGTTGGCACCGACTATTTCTTCATATGCCTTGCCTTTAATATCAATGTTGGTTTTGAGCAGGGCATATTTCTGTAGTTCTGCAACAACGAACGTCAATGTTCGTGGATGAAGATTCAGGGTGTCGTTGGCTGCAAAAATCTGGGAATTCTTTTTCTTTACAGCCTCAAAAATGTTGCTTATACGCCGATAAACAGACGCTTGTCCGTCCTTATAGTTACGTTCTTTACTGGTGGTGTAAAACTGGATAGGGTCAAGAACCTGATGCTCGTCGTGAATCTTGCAGAATATAACTTTTAAAAACTCAAAGAAAGCTTCGTTTGGTTGTAGCCCCTCGTTACTATAAATGATATTGTGGCAAGTACGAAATACAAACAGCAAGTTATCGTCATAGGCTCTTTTCAGAGTGTTCCTATTGGGGCGTTCATTTTCATCGGTTGAACCGTCTGCCGAAGGAATATCGTTAAATTCACTATAAACAAAATGGCCTTTTTCATCGATGGATTTTCGGTACACCGTCTTGTGCAGCCCGTTGGTCCACATGCCCCATTCGCAATTGTTACAAGCCGACATATAGGTCTTCAGCTGTTCGATGCCATTGTCCTTGTCTGACGGTTTGACAGCCTCTTTCTTGCACTCAATAATAATCTTGATGCGGTGCTGGTCTTTCTTGTCCGACTCTGTCAATACATCATCAGTGAAAACCACGATGTCTGCACGTTTACGACCAGAACCCATCTGAATTGGATATTCAACCGCGATTTTTTCTTTAGGGTACTTATGCTCGTTCACCAAGCGTTTTTCCACTGTTTGACGAACATACTCTTCTGGGGTGTCATTGCGAATAGTACCATCTACATAATCGCGGATTTTGCCTTCGGGAATAACTATAACTTTATCTATTTCTGCCATTTTATATTTTTTCAAAATAATCTGCAAAAATACACATTATTTATGATGTAACAAAATTTAATTTCGAATTGATAATAGAAACTATAAATAGAGCGACAATAGGCTGTTAAAAGTCCGTCGAAAAAGTCAAATAAATCACACATTGTTTTTCGGTTATATATGTGGTTTAAACATAAAAGAACATCTTACAAAAAAAACAAATCCAGGAGATAGAAATGACAATGAAAATATTGTGAAGACATAATAATCATAATGAATTATTGCAAAGTACCAAAAAACCAATCGGGCGCACCGCAGGTGCGCCCGACTGACTAAACTATTATTTCTTAAAGCTCAGATGCTTAGTCCTGAATGGCTTTGATGCCGGGGAGGACTTTGCCCTCGAGGTATTCGAGCATTGCGCCGCCGCCGGTGGAGACGTAGCTCATCTGGTCGGCGAGGTGCATCTGCTTGACGGCAGCCACCGAGTCGCCACCGCCAACGGCGGCGAAGCAGCCCTGCTTGCAGGCGTCGGCGACGCTCTGCGCGATATGGTTGGTGCCCTTGGCAAAAGTCTCAAGCTCGAAGACACCGGCAGGACCGTTCCAGAGGATGGTCTTGCTCTGCATAATGATGTCGCGGATAGCCTTGCAGCTCTCGGGGCCGCAGTCCATACTCTCCCAGCCGTCGGGAACCTCGCCGCTGGGGACAATCTGCGTGTTGGCGTCGTTGCCGAACTTGTCGCCGATGACGCTGTCGACGGGCAGGTAGTACTTCACGCCCTTCTCGTCCATACGGCGCATCAGTTCGCGTGCCAGGTCGAGCTTGTCGTCCTCACAGATCGAGTTGCCGATCTTGCCGCCGAGCGACTTGGTGAAGGTGTAGCGCATACCGCCAATGATAATCATATTGTCGACCTTGTCGAGCAGGTTCTCAAGGATGCCGATCTTGCTGCTGACCTTCGAGCCACCGATAATGGCGGTGAAGGGACGCGGCGGATTCTGCATCAGCTTCTCAAGGTTGCGAACCTCGTTCTCCATCAGGAAGCCGAAGTATTTGTCGTTGGGGAAGAAACGGGCGATGACAGCCGTCGACGAGTGCTCGCGATGGGCGGCACCGAAGGCATCGTTGATGTAGCAGTCGCCGAGTTTCGAAAGCTGTTCAGCCAGAGCCACGTCGCCCTTGGTCTCGCCAGGATAGAAGCGGATGTTCTCGAGCAGGAGAATCTCGCCGTCCTTCAGGCCAGCGGCCATAGCCTCGGGTTCGCCGCTGCCCAGCAGGGCCTGGGTGAACTTAACGGGGCGGCCAGTCAGCTCTTCAAGGTGCTTGGCAACAGGCTGCAGCGTCAGTTCGGGTTCGAACCCACCCTTCTTGGGGCGGCCGAAGTGAGCCATAATAATGATGGCGGCGCCGTCGGCAAGCAGCTTGTTGATAGTGGGCATCGACTCGCGCATACGCGTGTCGTCGGTTATATTCTTATTGTCGTCGACCGGCACATTGAAGTCGACGCGCAGAAGGACCTTGCGGCCTTTGAAATTTACGTCCTTTATTGATTTCATTATTTTGAGGATTTAATGGGTTTATATTTGCATTTTATATTTAAAAGTGATAGTGACCTGTGATGAGTGACCTGTGATACGAGCGCGTTCGTGTCACTATTCACTATTCACTTTCAGCTGGTTCTTCCACTGCCATACTGATATAGAGGGCCGAAAGCATCGTGAAGACAAAGGCCTGGATATAAGCCACAAGGCACTCCAGAAGACTGATAAAGACAGCGAAGACGACCGACACGACCGACACGGCACTGCCCACGGCCATACCCAGCGAATTGCTGAGAATGAAGATGATAACCACAAAGCCGAGGATGACGATATGACCGGCAGTCATATTGGCGAAAAGTCGGATCATCAGCACTATAGGCTTGGTGAAAACACCCACCAGTTCAACGATGGGCATCAGCGGGAAAATCTTCAGCCACGACGGAACACCGGGAGTCCAGAAGATATCCTTCCAATAATGCTTATTGCCATTGAAGTTGGTGATAAAGAAGGTTATAAGTGCCAGAATAGCCGTCACGGCGATGTTGCCCGTGATATTGGCACCGGCCGGGAAGATAGGTATCAGACCCAGAATGTTGCAGAAGAAGATGAAGAAAAAGAGCGTCAGCAGGTAAGGCAGGAAGCGGCGCGTGTTGTGGCCCAGAATAGGCTCGACGATGCCGTCGCGCACGTGCAGCACCAGCAGCTCGATGAGCGACTGCATACCGTGAGGCGCAGCACTGCCGCGCACCTTGTACTTCTTGGCCGAAGCCAGAATAATGACTATCAGCAGCGTAACGGCAATAATGATTGCCGCCGCCGTCTTGGTGATTGAGATGTCCACAGGCTTGACTGTATTGCCTTCATCATCCACAATCCGGTCATACACATTGCCCTCTCCGTCAACAAATGCCATAGCAGGTTCCGAACTTATATCCATAGGACCATAGACGCATATAATTTCTTCTTTCTCCAAACCGCCGCCAACGAGGGCATAGTTATGCTTTTTACCCTGATACACAGCGTGTCCGTGATGGAACCGCTTGGATGAGAAGACCTCGAGATGGCCGTCGTCGATAAGGATAATCGGCAGATTGACAGCAACGCTGTGCTCCTTGCCGTCCTTCGAATAGTAGTCGAAAAGGTGCCACGAATGCGAGTCGGTGACGTGTCCGATGATAATCGAACCCGAATCGACATCCTGCTCCTCAGCCTTCGAACAGCCGGCAAAAACAAAAGCCAATAGCGGCAAAACGATTGAAAATATCTTTAATTTTCTCATTACAAGATTATTTAGTGTAAATAATGTATATCCAATAAACAAGCAAAAATACACAAAAAAAATCATTCTGCAAAAAAAATATGACAGCGGACTAATCCACTGTCTTTGAGGTGCCGTTGAAAATATCCAACTGCATAGAATCGAACAAACCCAGCTGGTTCTTGGCCGAATGTTGCTGTTTTTCCACAGCCAATGCCGCCAGTTGGGCCTTGATAAGACGTTTGGCGACAATGGGCCGCGACGCGCCTTGCGACTTCGCATAGGCACTAAGTCTCTCGAAATCAGTATACGGCAACGTCACCACTAATTTTTTCGCCTTCTTGGCCGGTTTCTTTTTCTTCATCCTGAAGTATTGAAAATTTTTGCAAAAATACAAAAAAAAAACCAACCACAAGCCTGATTACTATGTTTTTTTCAAAACTTTGTCAACAGCCGCACGCCGGGTCCAAGCGGCGGCCTCGAGCCCGACAAAACAGCAATCGGCACCGCACACACTCCCATCGGCACAAAAAAAGCGAGGCTCCCTGTCGGGAGCCTCGCTAATCAACGGCTGCATACAGCAGTCGCACAAGATGTTATCTCATATTTTCGACAAGCGGAAGCACCTCGTTCTGGTAAACCGGTCCGTTGGCGAAGTCCTGAATAGCCTTGAGGCGGTCGGCATTCTGCTGACTCGACCGTGCAAAAGCCTCGGCACCGCTCTCGGTAAGGGCCACCTCGGGCCTGTTGTCGAAGGGGTTGCGCGACATACTGTGGTTGCACAGTCCAACGACTTGATACAGGAAATACGAAGCATCCGCAACCATACGCTCCACGCCGTACGACTTGTCCGCCGGGAACTGCTTGACATAGGCAAGCTGCTGAGTGTAGTATTCGAAGACATCGCAAAGGATATCGTAGGCCTTCACCTGGTCGCCGACGTGGCTGTAGGCATAGACCATCATCAGTGCGAAACGGTCGTTGGGGAAATTGGACTTCGGGAAGAATTTCTCACGGATGTCCAATGCCTTGCGTGCTCCGGCCGTGTCGCCCTCGCGCAGCAGTTGGTCAGAGAGCAGCACATACGACTGGCGCTGCACATCGCCCATATTCTTGCTGATGGGGTCGACATAGATGTCCTTGTCCAAGTTGCCCCACTGCAGCGGCGTGTAGGTGCCGTCGGCATTCTTGATGCCATTGAGCAGGTAGTCCGCCGTGCGTTCAGAGTAGCGTCCCTGGCTGTCGTCGGCAGGATAAGGAACCAGCATCGACAGCATACCATCCTCGATGCTGTAGCGGTCCACGACCGGGAAAACATCCCTGATATAGCCAGGATTCATAATGCTCACGCTGCGTTCGAAGCGGTTGGTGCCAAGGAAGTCGAGCATAGCCATCTCGTTGCGCATCAGGTAGCCGCGGCGCGGCAGGTTGATATCGAAGGCGATAAAGTCGGGAATCGTGTCAGCCTGTGCAGCGGTGATGATACCGTTGGCAACCAGCTTCGGCTTGTCGAGGGTAATCTTGAACTTGTTGGTAGGCAGATAGACCACGCTGTCGCCACGCTCGGCGCGGACAAACTGCTTGCGGTTGTTGGCCACCATCTGCAGCGCCTCGGTTACCTCCATACGCGCACCGTCGGGATTGTAGACAAACACCTCGTGGCCAAGGCCGTACATATCCTTGGGCAACGTAAACGGCAGCGGGTCGGAATCGTAGAGCTTGTTGTAAAGCTGTTCGATGTACCAGTGCATACCCGACAGGGTGTAGTTGTAGATGCGGATATCGGTGCGCCAGCCTTCCACCTCCTGGATGTACCAGAGCGGGAAGGTATCGTTGTCGCCGAAGGTGATGACGATGCCGTTCTTGTCGGCCATACCAAGATAGTTCTTGGCAAAGTCGCGCGCGGCGGTCTTCTGCGAGCGGTCGTGGTCGTCCCAGTTCTCGGCGCACAAAATCACCGGCACACTCATCGACAGCACAAAAGCCACAGGCAATGCCACCGCCTTGGGCAGACGCACAAAGCCGACGACGAGCAGCACGGCGCCAATCATCGTCAGGATAAAAGCGGCGCCATTGAAGACTAGACCCAGCAAAACGCAGGCGGCACCAGCGATGAGGTAATAGTTGCGCTCCTTCTTCTCAAACTTGGTGGTCAGCCAGTCGTAGAGGGCATAGACGCCCAGACCAATCCACACCGAGAAGAAATAGAACGAACCCACAAAGGCGTAGTCACGCTCGCGCGGCTGGCGCGGCGGCATATTCAGGTAGATGGCGATGGCCAGACCCGTCATAAAGAACATCAGGAAGACCACAAAGGCATCCTTGCGGTTCTTGATGCAGTGGTAGATCAGGCCCAGCATACCCAGCAGCAAGGGCAGCATATAGTATTTGTTGCGAGCCTTGTTGTTGGCCAGCGCGTCGGGCAGGTTGTCCTGCGGACCCAAACGCTCCTCGTCGACATAATTGATGCCCGAAATCCAGTTGCCGTCGGTGTAGTTGACCGTCGGATAGTGGACTCCCTGCATACCCGTGTTGTCGTCGAAGTGGTGACCCTGAATGTCGTTCTGGCGACCGGCGAAGTTCCACATAAAGTAGCGCCAGTACATCCAACCCATCTGGTAGCGGTGGAAGAAGGTCATATTCTGCGCGAAGGTGGGCTTCTGGCCTACAGGCGGTTCGCCAGCCCAGTAGCGGTAGTACTGCGGATGCTGGCGGCTGTTGTCGGCGCTGTACATACGCGGGAACACACCCGTATGGGCCTCATTGTATTTGTAGGTCTGCGCATACGACGCCACCTTGTAGAAGTCGCGTCCCTCGCTGTCGGTGCTGCGAATATACTTGGCATAGTCGTTTTCCGAACTGATGGGGCTGCCGGCCGTATAGTAGGGGCCCGTCAGCAGCGGCGTCTGGCCGTACTGCTCGCGGCCCAGGTAGGCACGCATAGCCACGGCATCCTTCGGCGCATTCTCGTTGAGCGGCGTGTTGGTGTTGGCGCGGATCACGAGGATGAAGAAGGTCGAATAGCCCACCACAAGCATCAGCAGGCTCATCAGGGCCGCGTTGGTCACCTGGCGGTTCTTGCCCTTGACGATGAACCACGAGGCAGCTCCCAGGGCCACAAGCACGATGAAGTAGCCGAACGAGAAGGTGCCGGCGCCGATCTTGGCAAAGAACAGCAGGGCAAAAATCACAACCAAAACGATGATATTGACCGTCTTGCCCGGACGCTGGAAGTGCGAGTTGTTCCACACGCCCCACACAATGAACAGCGCCACCAGCAGGAAGAACACCACCGTGCCTGTATTGAAACCAAGATGCAACTTGTTGACAAAGAAGACATCAAAGTCGCACGACAGGTTGACGATGCCGGGAATGACACCCCACAGCACTAATGCCAGTATGACGAGCGATATTACACCGCTGACAATGAAGCCTTTGAGCGTCGTTTTGGGATATTTCTTGAAATAGACCACATACACGATGGCCGGGATGGTCAGCAGGTTCAGCAGATGGACGCCGATGGCCATACCGACAAGGAAGCTGATGAGAATCAGCCATCTGAGCGAATGGCGGTCGTCCGACTGCTCCTCCCATTTCAGGATGGCCCAGAACACCACGGCGGTGAAGAACGACGACATAGCGTAGACCTCGCCCTCGACAGCCGAGAACCAGTAGGTGTCGGTGAAGGTGTAGGCCAGCGCGCCGACGATGCCGGCACCGAAAACTGCCCAGACCTTGGTGTTGTTAAGTGCCAGTTCTTCAGGCTTCAGCAGCTTCTTGCCGAGCAGGGTGATGGTCCAGAAAAGGAACATAATGCCCAGGCCGCTGGCCACGGCCGACATCACGTTGACGGCAAAGGCGGCGTGGTAGGGGTCGGTGAAGAGGCAGAACAGGCGGCCCAGAATCTGGAACGTGGGGGCTCCAGGGGGGTGCCCCACCTGCACTTTGTAGGCCGTGGCGATATACTCGCCGCAGTCCCACCACGAGGCCGTCGCTTCAGCGGTCATAATGTAAACAGCGCAGGCTATGATGCCTATCACCCAGCCTATTGCGTTGTTCATCAAGTGATACTGTTTCAAAGTTTTGTCCATTTATAAAAGAGTTTTTGTTAAATTTCTGATGGTTGTATTTCAGTAATTAGTTTTGTTTGGCTGTGCGACACACCCCGCCCTTCGGGCACCCCTCTCCGAGAGGGGATGTCGCGGTAGCGGTTTGGACGTCTGTCAGTGTGCGTAAACAGGTACCAATCAAAGCACTGCGTAGCCATCCCCTCTCGGAGAGGGGTGCCCGAAGGGCGGGGTGTGTCGCACCATACAGACATTCTTTATCGCATTTTTTCATCGCTATCAAAACCTAAATATACATCTTACTTATTACCAGTCTCTGCACTACAGCTCGTCGCGGTTGATGGGCATCGTCATACAGCGCGCACCGCCGCCGGCGCGGGGCAGCTCGCTGCCCGCGAAGGTGACCACGCAGCGCTTATAGTCGTCGATGCTGACGCGCCCTTCGGCCACATCCTCGGCCTTCAGCACGCTGAAACCGGCACGGTCGAGGGCCTCGATGGTGTGGATATTGCGCCTATAGCCAATCACTTTGCCCGGAGCCAGGGCGAAGAAGTTGGCACCGCTGTGCCACTGCTCGCGCTGCTGCACCCACAGGTCGTCGCCGCCGCAGAACACAGGCTCCATCTCCATTCCCACCTGCTTCAGCGCCTCGAGCATATTCTTGCAGTCGTGGTACTTGACCTTGCCGTTGTCGATTTCGATGCGCGTGGTGCGTTTGCCGGCAAACTCGGCCGTCTTGCGCAACATCGGCTCATACATCATACAGCGGTCGCGGTCCAGGAAGGTGTAGACCATATCGAGGTGGATGAACGAATCCGGCTGGTGCGGCAGCTGCTGGGCAATGATGTTGAAGCGCGGACGGTCCTTGAACGTATGGGCCAGAAACTCAATACCTTTGGCATTGGTACGTATGCCCTCGCCGATGCACAGCAGGTCGCTGCGGCCTATCTGCACGTCGCCGCCCTCGGTGCGTGCAGCCGAATTCCACTCCTGCGCATTCATCACCTCGCAGCCGAAGTAGTGTTTGAATATAGACTTGTAAATCAAGTTCTCACGCTTGCGCACGTCGAACGACATCGAGTTGACAAGCACGCGGTCGAAGACCGACGACGAGGCGTCGCGCGTGAAAAACAGGTTGTAGAGCGGCCGCAGCACATAGCGGCGCTCGGCATAGCGGTCGGGGTCCTTGCCGGCACGGTAGGGGAAGCCCTCAATCAGCTCGCGCGCAATGGTTTTGGCATCCTGCATCAGCATTTCGTCGATCAGGTAGTCGCACCCCTCGGCGCGGCAGCTTTGCGTGACGAGCGACGCGCACAGGTCGTCGTCCTCAAGCAGCTGCTCAAGTATGTCGCTGACATAGAACACCTTGGTGGTGCGTTCGAAGACGCCGCTGAACCAGCGGTACTCGTTGTCCACGATTTCCTTGCTCAGAATGTCGCTGTACAGGGCCTCGTGCGCGTTGGCGGGCGTCATCCGTTCGATTTCGACACCCGGCCGGTGCAGAAGCACAGCATTGAGACGCCCCGTTTCGGACGTCACGTTGACTTTGATTGGTGTTTTATTTTGGTCAAATTTCATATACATAATATCAAATATCAGCCATATCTTGCTGGACAACAAGCGGATTGCCACAGCAGGACAGACAAAGCAGAAATGCAAATATACGAATATTTTTTAAAAGAAAAGAATGTGGCGGCAAAAAAACTTTTTCAAGCCCCACTTCGCTCCGCAACCGCAACCCGCAAGCGACGCGCAGCGACACAGCGCGAAACACAGCGGCACACAATGACACAACAAACCTCGTACCACACTGAAAACCAGCCACTAAAGGCACCTTCTCCGTCCGTTGTACAGTATATGTACAG
>DFHL01000055.1 GCA_002371315.1 Bacteroidales bacterium UBA3724
TACAGGTCGTTGCCCTCGCGGGTGCGTTCGCCCACGCCGGTGAAGACCGACATGCCGCTGTATTTCTTGGCGATATTGTTGATCAGCTCCTGGATCAGAACGGTCTTGCCCACACCGGCGCCACCGAAGAGGCCGATCTTACCGCCTTTCAGGAAGGGCTGGATGAGGTCGATCACCTTGATGCCGGTGTAGAGGATCTCCTGCGAGGTGCTGAGGTTTTCGAACTTCGGGGGATCGCGGTGGATGCTGTAGCGCTTCTCGCACACGGGGGCGGGCATGCCGTCGATGGTCTCTCCGATGACGTTGAACAGGCGGCCGTTGATGTTCTCGCCCACGGGCATCGAGATGGGGCCGCCGAGCGACGTCACCTCCATGCCGCGCTCCAGACCATCGGTCGAATCCATGGCGATGCAGCGCATGGTGTTTTCGCCAATATCTTGCTGGCATTCAAGGATAACGCTGTGCCCGTCGGGACGCACGACGGAGAGAGCGGTGTAGATGTCGGGCAGGTTGGCGTCGTCGGGGAATGTCACATCGACAACAGCACCAATGATTTGCGTTATTTTACCTTTCAGTTCCATATTATATTATTACTTTCAATCCTGTGTTAAAAAACGGTGCAAAGATACACATTTTTTTTTATTGCACTGCAAAAAAGTACGCCGTACCGTCAATTTTAACATTTCTACGCTCGTTGGACAGGTAGTCGGCCACCTCGTCGAGTTGCAGGGCCTGGTCGACGCTGTAATCCCCCACCTGTTCGCGCCGCAGGGCGCTGAGGAAGGCGCCGCTGCCGAGGGCCTCGCCGAGGTCGCGCGCCAGCGAGCGGATGTAGGTGCCCTTGCCGCAATGAATGCGGAAGTCGGCCTGCGGAAGGTGTGGGGGGACGGTGCCGAGCGGGTTGTCGTAGAGATGGTGGGCTTTTTTTAATGTGTTATTGTGTGAATGTGTTAATGCGTTAGTGGCTGACGCGTCAGCCGTTTTGCGCTTTCCGCTTTCCGCTTTCCGTTTTCCGCTCAAGAGGAGAGCCTGGATGGCGTTGACGGTGCTGACGTCGGTGTTCCAGTTGGTGGTCTGCTTCTGCTTGAGGATCCACTGCTGCATACGGACGATGCTTTCGCTGTCGCCGAGCACTTCGCTGAAGGTGCGGATGAGCATAGCCTGCGTCTCGATGGGGCGTTCGTTCCAGCTCCAGCCGCCGACGTTGTCGCGCCAGTACATACCCATCTCGTCGCTGTAGAGGGCTTTCTGGCGGATGCGCGTGGCCATATCGCGAGCCAGGATGGTGTCGCCGGCGCGCTGGAAGACGACGCTGAGCATAGCCTGGGTGAAGAGCGAGCGGTAGTCTTTGTTGTACTTCTTGGCGTTGGTATAGAAGTAGTTGTAGGCTTCCTGCTGCCGCTTGCCGAGGTGGTTGTCGGGATAGAGGCTGCGGAGGTAGAGATAGTCGAGGTTTGCGATTTGTGTGTCGGAGTGTTTTTTGATGTACTTTATATAATATTCATAGGTTTCGCGGTCGACATAGTCCATTGCGCGGTCGAGTGCGCGAAGGGTGCGGCTGTCGAGTTCGACGCCCTGCTGGCGCAGGAGGCCGAGGGTTTTGAGGATGTACTGCGTGGTGTAGAGGCTCGAGAAGCGTCCGCCATCGATCCAGCTCCATCCGCCGTCGGCGCGCTGTGCGGCCAGCAGCCGGTCGAGGTCTTTCTGCAGCTGCCGGCTGAGGGTTGTGCGGTTGAAGAAGCGGGCGACGTCGCGGTGTCGCTGCTCCTCGCTGATGGCGTCGTTGAGCCAGGGGGTCCCTTCCATCACGGTCTGCTTGAGGTCGGTGTTGCGGTCCAGCGCGGACTGGAAGGCTTCGGGCTCGTTCTGCTCCCATTGGCGGAAGAGCTGCTCGATTTGCGGATTGTTGTTGACGATGCTGAACGACAGGCTGTTGGTGTAGATGGCATTGGCCAGATAGATGTTGGACGGGTTCTGCTGCTGCTTGACGTAAGGCAGCGACTGGATGGCAAGCCAGATGGGGTTGGGCGTGAGGTCGACGGTGAGCGAATGGTTCTTCAGCGTCCAGTCGATATCGTCGGCCGAGGGTTTAGCCGTTTCGGTCAAGTGCTTGAGTTCGAATTTCTTCTCCCCTGCCCCATTGATGTAGAAGGCCATCGACTCGGTGACGAGCTGTCGGCCGGGCAGCAGCGGTATGGGTCCCTGTTCGCCGTCGCTGACGCCGTCGCCACGGGCGATTACCTTGTAGTTGGCGACGAACAGCGGTTGGCGCGGAACGGCGAGCAGGAAGCTGACTTCGCCAGATGCGCCGCTGTTAAGGACGATACGCTTCGCGCTTTCGCCAACGACCATAGCGATAGGCTGGCCTGTGACTGCATTGGTCATTTGGAGCGAGAGGTTGACTGTCTGCTCCTTGTCGCTGAGGTTGCTGACTTTGACCGAGAAGAGGCAGGTGTCGCCGTGCCGCAGGAAGCGGGGGACGTTGGGTGTGACCATCAGTCGCTTCTGCGTGATGGCCGATGCGGCGAGGGTGCCGGTTTTGAGGTCCTTGGTATAGGCGAGACCGTTGATGCTCCATTCGGTAAGCAGTTCAGGCACAGTGAATGAGAGCTGCACGCGTCCGTCGCTGCCGCTGCGCAGAGCCGGGCGGAAGAAGGCCAGCGTGTTGAGGTTCTGGCGCAGATGAGGCTCGTCGCCATTGTTTTCGGACGGGTCTTTGCTTTTGCTTTCGACAGGGCCCTCGTCGTCAACGACTTGCAGTTCGTTCGTCACCTCTGCATCACTATCGATATAGCCGACGCCGGCCACCGAGGCGACGATGGAGTTGACAGGTTGGATATCGTCGGCGGCAAGCCTCTGGCCGCTCTCGGGGGCGCCGATTTCAATAACCGGCACTTTTTCGGCCATAACCACAAAGCCACTTTCGCCACGGGCCGTTGCCGTCTTGTACATCCGGTTGTAGCGGTAGAAGCCTGTGGAGATAGCCGAATTGAGGAAAGAGGTGCGGAACAGATAGGGAATGATGTCGCGATGGGGCGCAGCCGGGGCGAAATCGTAGAAGCTGTTGTCGGTCCAGGTGATATCGGCGAAAGAGGTCGGGGTGTAGCTTTGCCGCCAGGGGTTGAAGCCCCAATGGAGAGCGCCGTAGGAGTCGAGAGCGTGGTCGTACATCGTCATCATCAGGTTGGCCGCTGCCGGCAGGCCGGTCTTTTTCTCCTTGATATTGAGCGTCCAGCGTTCGCCGCTGCCGGGTTCGAGCTTGTTGCGGAAGGTTTCGAGGTCGAAAGCCACATCCAGTTGCTTGTCGGAATAGGGCACCTCGATGTCGAAGTCATTGAATGCTATCTGGTTGGCGCAGACGGCGGCCACCTCGATGCGGAATCCGCCCAAAAGGCTGTCGGTGACGGGGATTTCGACCTCGGCGTAACCACGGTTGAGCTTGACAAGTCGGTGAGTGTAAGAGACTTGGTCTTTATTGACGAGGAGAAAGACCGTGATGTCGGGATAGCGGCTGCCGACCCGTAGCCGGACGCGGTCGCCAACTTCAACGGTGGAGCTTTCGATGTCGGCAGTGATGAGTTTGGAGAGCTGCGGCTGCTTGGCAGTAGAGGGCTGATAGAGCACAGTGTTTTCGGCCGTCAGGGTGTCGCCGCTGTCGGTGCGGACAGTTGCCGTGAGGCGGTAGGCACCAGCGGCAAGACCCTTCATATCATACACATACGGTTTGTCGGCCGTGGTGCGGGCAATGGTCGAGAAGACCTGCTTTTCGACCGGCCAGCGCTGATAGTCGGAAGCAGTGCCGTCGTAGTCGAAGGAGGGGAAAAGACGCTCGAACTCCTTGCGGCCCAGCGGCATAGCGATTGAGGTGTCGTCGTATTGCATTGTCTGGCAGCTGAGAAGGGGCTTTTCGGGCGTTGCGAGCCGCACAACCTTGATATCGGCGGTGCCGTTGATGGGTTTGCCGTCGAGGTTGTAGCATCCAACGGTGAGCGTAACATCGTCGCGGTCAACCGTTTTCGTGGAGATGGAAGCATAGCTGTTCACCAGACCCAGAAGAAGCGATGTGGACGCTTCGTGCGTCTCGCCGTTGATGTCGGTCACCTTGGCATTGACGCGGTAATCGTAGCTGGTCTTTCGGTTCAGGTCGCTGTTCGAGTCGGGCCAGGGGACGAACTCGACGGCGAAGGAGCCATCGTCGGCGGTAACCGTCTCGCCTTCAGCGACAACCTTAGAATTCGACGTATTGTTCCAGTCCATCCATCCACGATAGTAGTACCATCGCTCGACGCGCGTCACCGAGTATTCGACCGTAGCGCCGCTGACGGGAACGGCAGTATAGGACGACGCAATGCCCTCGACGCGAGCCTTTTGCCCAAAGTGGCGCACCTCGGCAGGCTTGGAAAGGGTGACGGTGAATTTGGGCTGCTTGTAGGCTTCCACCTTGAGATAGGCCGTCTCGTGGCGGAAATCCTCGCCCGTGCAGATGCGCCACTGGCCAGGCATAGCGTCGGCTGGCAGCGCGAAGCGGCCGTCGCAGAGGCCATACTGGTCGGTTTTAAGGAGAAGCGTGTCGATCTGCTTGCCGTTGATGTCGACCAGCTCGAAGCGCACCTCCATTCCTGGCAGAACGCCGCCCTTGTAGCGGTCGGCATAAGCGGCGAGGAAAGCGAAACTGACCGTGTCGCCAGGCTTGTAGAGCGGCCGGTCGGTGAAGAAGCGGAAGGTGCGTTCGGAAGGGTTGTCGCGGTTGTCGCGGTCGGCAGTCATCCCCGACGAAACGATTTTGTAGCCTTTGTAGGTCGTAACGACGCGTTGTTCCTTATATTCCAAACGGTTCCAGTTGTTCTTGATGACCGGCGTGAAGTCGTAGTAACCGTCGCGGTCGGTTTTGACAGTGGCGACATCGTTGAAATTGCGGTAGTTCTTGGAGCTTTGCAGCGTAACCTTCTGTCCAGCAATGGGCTTACCACTTTTGCGGTCGACGACAAAGCCTCTGTTGACGGTGTTTTTGCCGTAAGCCGGGAGGAATACGACGTCCTCGATGTTGAGCTGGCTGAGGGATATGCCGAAGGTGTCGAAGTCGGGAGTGTTTGAGACCAGGAGAAAGTATTCGCCCTGTTCCATAGGCGGGATGACGACATAGGTTTTTTGCGGCTTGTAGTCGTTTCGCATCGCTATGGGCTGGTCCCACTGCTTGAGCACGGGAGCCGTCACCAGCTGGCGTCGACGTTCCACTTTGTGATTACGGTAATAGTCGAACGAGCGCACGATCCTGAAATAGAGATGGTCGACATTGCGCGTGGTGGCCACCGCCAGCTGGGGCTCGCCGGAAGGCGTACAGTTGGTTTTCCAGATCGTAATCTTCTTGGCAGTGATGAGTCCGCGCAGGTTGTAGCACTTGGCAGCCCCGGGGCTGTCGGGGTGCAGCGCCAGCGCCGTGTCGATTGCGGCAATAGCTTCGAGGTAGCGTTGCTCGTAGTAAAGGAGGTCGGCCAACTGGCTGTAGAGCATCGTTATGCTGGCGTCGTTGCCGCTACGGTAGCGGGCTATCACCTGCGGCAGCTGCTGCAAACGCATCGAAATCCGCCTGTTATAGTCGACATTGAGCAGATTGTTAACCCATTCGGTTCGCATCGTATAAAGCTCCGTCATCAGCCTGTCGACTTTTGCGGCATTGCGTTTTCCGCTTTCCGACTCCCATTCCTGCAGCACCTGCAGCGCAAAAGCAGCCACAGAACGGGAGCTGTCCCTGCAGCTGATGCGCGCCGTTGCGAACCGTTCGCATTCGGCATAGAGCAGCTCGGGACGGTCGATATCGCTTTCGAGAAGTGGCGAAAAGTTCAGTTCGATGATGATTCCCATCGACTTGCGGACCAATACGTCGTATAAAGTCGGCGTCAGATTGCCGTCGCCGCCGTCGCGGACGGTGACCAGCCAGCCCAGCGAATCGGAAGGAATGCTGCGCAGCAGGGCTGGATTGGACAGCGCCTGCCGCAAAAGCAGAGCAACGGTGTCGTGGAGACGCGCCGAAGTCCACAGGCCAAGGTCGAGGTCGGCTTCGTCCGACGGGCTGTTCTGGTTCAGGCTCCAACTGTTATGGGAAAAGAAATGCATATAGTAGTCGGCCAGCAACACCCGGCAGACAGCCCGGTCGGCATCGTCGAGCAAGGGTAGCAGCGAGCGGAAGCGCATCAGGGCGGTGTCGGTTGCATTCTCGCGATAGGCCGAGCCGATGCGCGAGAGGTAGTAGGCACCGACGAGGCACTGGCGCGAGTCGCCGCGCTTCAACGCTTCGTCATATTTCTTTTCGGCCTTGCTGTAAGCTTGGTCGTAATACTGTTTAACCATCAGACTATCAACGTCATTCCAAGTCATACGGCTTTGTCCGGCAGAAGGTTTGGTATTCTGCGCAACAACGAGGTTCGGCATAGCGAAAGCAATGACAACCAGGAGGATGAGGGATTTTATCGTTTTCATAGAATAAATGCTTTTACAATACTATTAGTAGCAAAAAGGGGCATTTTTTTACAAAGAAACGATAAAAAGGGGCAAAAATTGCCGAACGGGGCAAAATAATCGGTCAATTATAAAGTATGAGTGGTTAGGGAAGTGGGTGAAATCGCGTCTCTCCGAGACGCTGAATGGCGAGGTCTTCGTAGACCCCACACTGCGTTCCTTGTGTGGGGTTATTAAGATTCAGCCTCTTCGAGGCTGGTGGAAAACCAGTCCGTACAAGACTGTCCATCGGCGAATCGGGAAATAAATAAGTAAATGGTCAAAAATAAC
>DFHL01000141.1:0-423 GCA_002371315.1 Bacteroidales bacterium UBA3724
ATTCAAAATAATTGCTGATAAATTGCTGATAATTGCTGTTCAAAACCAGTGACAAGTGAATAGTGACCAGTGAAACGAACGAGCTCAATTCACAATTCACTAATCACAATTCACTAAAAAAAATTTCTGGTTAATTCCTGGCCAATTTATGGTAATTCCTGTTAAAAAATGAAAGTTATTTTTGACCATTTGCTTAACGCGTTTCTGCAAAGCGCATAGATCGTTGGTTTTCAACAGCCCCACACTGCGTGCGGGGTTATTGGGAGCAAGCCCCTCCAGGACTTTGTTGTGTCAGCTTGTTTTTTTATCGTTACTAACCGGAAATTAATTTTTGAATATGAATTTCCCTGTTTCTCCGCCTTGCTGAATAGCGGCACAAGATGCTGATTGCCAGCAGTTGCTCTGTCCGTTGTACAGTATATG
>DFHL01000141.1:524-20172 GCA_002371315.1 Bacteroidales bacterium UBA3724
TACTGTACATATACTGTACAACGGACAGAGCAAGTAGTTTTATTGCCTATGTTTCAACGATTTACGTGATTGTTTGTTTCTCTGTGCGCCACTGTGTGCCAGTGTGTGTCGCGGAGTGTTGATGGGGCTTGCCTGCGCGGCGTCGGGTCGGGCAGGCAAGCGAAATCTTGTAAACATATCCCGCATTCGGCGTTAATGCTGACGCCGTTATCATTTTACCTTATTATTTTATCGTCGCTTAAAAAAAGAACTCTATTTTTGTTAATTTACTTGATGCTTCACGGACATTCGCGTTCAAAAAAACAATTTCTGGATAATTCCTGGCCAATTTCTGGTAATTCCTGTATATAAATCGCAGGCGGGGCGCCTGCGTACCATCGGCTGGGTAAACCCTTGTCAATTCCTGTTCTAAAAGAAGGCCGACAGGTTGTTGTGACTATTTGTGAGCGTATTTTCGACATACTGAATACTAAAAGACGTATTTTTCAGTTATTCATCCGAACAACAAAACCGAACATCTGTGTCCATAATAATCGATTATCCCTGGTATTTCCTCATTTTCTGCTTGTTGCTGGGCGCGGCATACGCTGGTGTACTCTATTGGCTTGGTGCCAGGCGAGGCGGCGACCGCGACTTCCCGCGGGGCCTGTCGGTCCTGCTCTCTGTACTGCGAACGCTGTCGGTGGCGGCAATAGCCTTCCTGCTCTTCTCGCCGCTGGTCAAACGCGAGTCCAGCCGCAAGGAAAAACCCATTGTCATCCTGGCCCAGGACAACAGCAAGTCGCTCGACTACAGTCCCGACTCGGCCTACTATCACGGCGACTATCTGGCCCGTATGGACCGCCTGGCCGACCGCCTCTCGGCCGACTTCGATGTGCAACGCGTCGCCTTTGGCGGCGATGTGCAGCGGATGGACCAGCAGTCCACCGAGCTGCCTACCTATACTGAGCAGGCTACCGACATAGCGCACCTCATCGCCGAGGTCAGCGACGCCTACTACAACCGCAATGTCGGCGCCCTCGTGCTTGCCACCGACGGCATCTACAACACCGGCGCCAATCCCGCAGGTGCCGCGGCGTCGCTGGCATTCCCCGTCTACGGCATAGCGATGGGCGACACCACGGTCCACCCCGACGCGGCGGTGACGAACGTCCGCTTCAACCGCATCGCCTATCTTGGCAACACCTTCCCGCTCGAAATCACCGTCGGCGCCAACCGTCTCCAGGGTCGCTCGTCGACGCTCAGCGTCAGCCTCGACGGGCGCCGCCTCTTCTCGAAGCAAATCAGCTTCGACGACCAGCGCTTCTCGACCACCGAGGCCGTCACCATCGACGCCGACCGCGCCGGACTGCACAACTACATCGTCGAGATTGCCCCGCTGGATGGCGAAAAATCGACGCGCAACAATCGCCGTGTCATCCCCATCGAAGTCATCGACGGCCATCAGAAGATAGCCGTCATCGCCGCCGTGCCGCACCCCGACATCGCTGCGTTGCGCGCTGCAATCCAGAACAATAGCAACTATGAGGTCGAAACCTTCCTGGCCGCCGACTTCAACAAGAACCCGCGCGACTACAACCTGCTGGTCCTTCACCAGCTGCCTACGCGTGTGCCGGGCATCGGCCTCGACGTGGCCCAGCTGCTGAAGTCGGGCACCCCGGCGATGTTCGTCCTGGGCTCACAGACCGACCTGGCGCGGCTCAACAGCCTGCACGCCGGCCTGGAGGTCTATGCACGCATCGACCGCCAGAACGAGGCTGCGCCGCTGCACAACAAGAACTTCACCTTTTTCTCGCTCGATGAAGACGTTGCGGGCCGCATCGCCCAGTTCCCGCCGCTGCTGTCGCCCTTCGGCGAATATAAGCTGGGAGGCAATGCCCAGACCCTCTTCAGCGCCCGCATCGGCACCGTCAATTCGGGCTTGCCGCTTGTCGCCGTCACGCAGCGGCAGGACAGCCGTTCCGCCTTCATCGCCGGCGAGGGCCTGTGGCGCTGGCGTCTGGCCGACTGGCAGGCCAATGCGTCGCACGCCGACTTCGACGCCCTGATCAGCAAACTCGTGGTCTTCACAGCCCTCCGTGCCAACGGCGAGCGGTTCCACGTCGAGGCCAAAAACATCTACGCCCAGTCGGAGTCGGTCATCGTCGAGGCTCAACTCTACGACGACAACTACGAGCCTGTCAACCAGCCTGATGTGGAGCTGACGGTGCGCAACCAGAACTCGCCCGAAGGCAGCAAATACCAGCTCAACCGCACGGCCGCAGGCTACAGCATCAACCTCGGCATCCTGCCGCCCGGAGCCTACACCTACACGGCCTCGACGCGCCTCAGCGGCAAAAGCTACAGCGCCACGGGCTCCTTCCTCGTCGAGGACCTGCAGCTCGAGGCGCTGAACACCATCGCCGACCACTCGCTGCTGGCCACCATCGCCGCCGCCACGGGCGGTGCCGTGGCCGCTGCCGACAATCCGGAACAGATAGCCGACCTGCTGAAGCAGCGCGACGACTTGAAGACCGTCGTCTACAGCGAGACCACCTACAGCGATATGCTCAACCTGCCCCTCATCCTGGTGCTCATCCTGCTCCTGCTGGCAGCCGAATGGATTGTACGAAAATATAATGGAACTCTTTAAACCTTAACCCTAACCTTAACCTTAACCTTAACCTCAGATACAAATACTATTGTCACTTAACTTCCTTAACCTTAACTTTAACCTTAACGTTAACCTCAGATACAAATACTATTGTCACTTAACTTCCCTCTAACTTCCCTCTAACTTCCCTTAACTTCCCTTGGCTCCCTTAACTCCCCTCCAGCTCTGAGTCAACTCTGAGTCAACTCTAACCCTCCAACAAAACCAAAGAACCCCAAAAACGACCCGTGAAAATGAAGAAATCCTCCTTTATCCGCGACGGCATCACGCTGGTGTCGGGCAACGTATGGGCGCAAGCCATTGCCTTCGTCTCCTACCTTGTCCTGTCGCGCCTCTTCTCGCCCGAGGATTTCGGCCTCTACAACATATTCTATTCCTACATCGAGGTGCTGATTATCGTCAGCACCTGCAAGTACGAGCTGGCCATCGTCCTGGCCGACACCGACCGCGAGGCCGCCGCCGTCGGCCGTCTGGCGCTGAGGCTCAACACGTTCATCTCGCTGGCGTTGCTCTCGGCCCTGCTTGTGCTCACCCTGCTGGGGCGCACCGAAGCCTTTGCCGCAACGCGCCTGGCAGGGCTCAATCCGATGCTGGCGCTGCTTGTCCCGCCGATGGTGTTCCTGTGCGGCACGTCGCGGGTCTACTCGTTCACTCTCAACCGTTTCCGCCGTTTCCGCAGCATCGCTCTGTCCGAGGTGGTGGGCTCCACGTCGGGCGTGCTGCTCAAGGTGCTGTTTGGCCTGCCGCGGCTTGCGTCGACGCTGTGGCACTCCGTCGGTCTGCCGCTGGGCACGGTGCTGGGGCGTGCCTGCGCCAACGTCAATCTGGCCCTGCAATGGCGCCGTCTGGACCTGCCGCGCGACATCGGCCGCGACGAGCGCCGTGCCGCTGCCGTGCGGTTCCGCAATTTCCCGCTCTTCACGATGCCCAAGGACCTGATCAACAGCCTGTCGTACAACCTGCCGTTCCTGTGGCTGGCGCTCTATTTCGACAAGGCCGAGGTGGGCCTCTTTTCGCTGGCGCTGACCTGCACCTTCAGGCCGATCAACATATTCAACAACGCCTTCGAAAAACTGCTCTATGTGCGCGTGGCCGAAAAGGTGCGCGCGCACCAGCCGATAGGGGGCGACATACGCCGCTTTGCGCTGGTTCTCAACGCTGTGGCGTTGCCACTCTTTGCCGTTGCCTTCCTCTTCGGGGGCGAAATATTCGGCTTCCTGTTTGGCGACCGCTGGGCCGGATGCGGCTACTATCTGCGCTGCCTGCTGCCGTGGGTGTATGTGGTGCTGACCTCCTCGTCGCTGATGTTCATCGCCAATGTCTATGGCCGTCAGCGCACGGAGTTCTTCTTTTACATCGCTCTGCTCATTCTGCGCATCGCCGCAATCGCGGTGGGGCTTCACACCGGCAGTTTCCGCCTGGCCATACTGCTGTTTGCGGCCGCCGGAGCGGTGATGTCGCTGGCGCTTCTGGCGTGGTACATCAGCCTCGTGCGCCGCTACGATAACAGCGAAGCCTGCTGAAATCTTCCATTTTCTCCTGCTCGCAAGCGAGCGAAATCTTGTAAATCTTGTAAATTGATTCCGCCTGCGGCGGAAATGCTGACGCAGTTATTAATTAACTTTATTATTAAATCGTCACTAAATCGTTGTTTCGTTATAGCGATATCCCGTTATAACGATATAACGATATATCGAAATCACGAAACCTTGTTATCGTCCTGTTTTTCGTTTTCGTTATCGTTTTCGTCCTTTTCCTGCCGGCGTTTTTCCCATTTGCCGCCGGGGCCTTTGAACGAGAAGACTATCTTGAGCGACCGCAGGAAGTAGTGCGGCACGTCCTGTGCTTTCAACTCCTTGATTTCCTTGCGGATGTCGCGTATGCTTTCGCCGCGCAGTATGCGGAAAACGATCAGTATCAGGGTCAGAACAGAGAAAGTTATAATAAGTGCCGAAATAATCATCGTTTAGGGTTTTGGTGCTTAAATAACGCCGTAATTTCATTTTATTGTATGGGCGGGCAAATTTTGTCCGTCGCCCAGCCTGGACAGGGGCTGCGCAGGACAGAAAACTTTTCAAATCCTGACCAAGGAATTACCATCTTCTACCGGCGTAAAACATAGTAAGAACCTGGTAAGAATTTGGGTAGAATTTGATAAGAAGATGGTGCTGGGAAACAGGCAGTTGGAGATGGGCAATTTTTGGCCTTTTCCGGGCTTTTTTTCCAGAAAACTCTGCGCCATTTTCGGGGGATTTTTTTGGAGCGAAAATCACTTTTTTTGAAAAAAAATTTGGTGGTTAAAAAAATGTTCGTACTTTTGCAAAGTGATATCAAAATGATATCATAATGGAAAATCATCAGAAAACAATAAAACACAGGTTATTAAAGCAAAAACAATTCAAAAAAAAACAAAATGGAAACAAAAGAGTTTAACAAACAGCTTTCGGGCAAGAACAACGGTTTCTTGCATCTGTTCCTCAATCTGGCAATGCTGGTGGGCTTTGTGCTGCTAATCATCAAGTTGGGTGGCCTCGACGGTATGATTGACCAGGCTACCGGCGAGCCGACGGCGCTCATCCTGCTGCCCATCCTTGGCGGCATCGTGCTGATGTTTGTCTACATCCTGCATTGCCTCGGCTTTATGATTATCCAGCCCAACCAGAGCCGCGTGCTGACTTTCTTCGGCCGCTACAGCGGTACGGTGCGCCAGAACGGCTTCTTCTGGATCAACCCGTTCTATGCCAAGCGTCGCATTTCGCTTCGCGCACGCAATATGGACGTGCCGCCCATCAAGGTGAACGACAAGAACGGCAACCCGATTATGATCGGTCTGGTGCTGGTGTGGAAGGTGGCCGACACGTACAAGGCTGTGTTCGACATCGATGTGGACACGCTGACGTCGACGGCGCAGCACGGCGAGCAGGCGCAGCAGTCTAACCAGCAGCAGCTGAAGGGCTACGACAGCTTTGTGCACGTGCAGAGCGACGCCGCCCTGCGCAAGGTGGCGGGCCATTATGCCTACGACAACATCGACCACAACAGCACCGAGCTGACCCTGCGCAGCGGCGCCGAGGAAATCAACAACCAGCTTGAGGGCGAGCTGCGCAGCCGCCTCAGCATCGCAGGCATCGAGATTGTCGAGGCCCGCATCAACTACCTGGCCTATGCCGCCGAAATCGCCAGCGTGATGCTGCGCCGCCAGCAGGCCGACGCCATCATCTCGGCCCGCGAGAAGATTGTGGAAGGTGCCGTGTCGATGGTCGAGCTGGCCCTCAACAAGCTGAGCGAGCGCGAAGTGGTTCAGCTCGACGAAGAAAAGAAAGCCACGATGGTCAGCAACCTCCTCGTCGTCCTCTGCGCCGACGAAAGCGCCAGCCCGGTAATTAATACTGGTTCTATTTATTAATGAAGACGAAAACGAAGACGAAAACGAAAAATGGCTTCGCGGAATTTTAGAGAATATCAGGTTTGGAAAGACGCGGTTTCCTTGGCTACAAAAGTGTACAAAATAACTGGGGAAATGCCGTGGTTTGAGAAAAAGGGGTTATGCGACCAATTGCAACGGGCTGTCGTGTCAATAGCGTCAAATATTGCCGAAGGATGTGGACGTGAGTCGGACAATGAGTTTGTCCATTTCCTTGGAATAGCTTTAGGGTCGGCTTACGAGGTCGAGACACAGGTCACGATAGCTAAAGAAATAGGATATGTCGACTCTGAACCATTTAATATTTTGCGAAACGACATTATAATAATTGAAAAGCAGCTGAACGCGTTGATGTCATCGATACGCAACAAAAAATAGGCGGTGCTATCTAAGGTTTTCGTTTTCGTTATCGTTTTAGTACGCAAGTTATGAAAAAGACCTTTGCCCTAAGGGTGGACAGCGAGATGTACGATGCTATCGAGCATTGGGCTGCGGACGAGTTCCGCAGCACCAACGGTCAGATAGAGTGGATTTTGTCTGAAGCCCTGAAGAAGGCCAAGCGGTATCCGAAGAGCGCCAACCGCAGGGGCGAGGCTTCGAGTGCGCCCGAAAGAAAGGAGAGTGGCAGCAATGAATAAAATAAGAATCGCGACCATCGTTCTGGCTGCGCTGGCACTGGTGAACTACCTTGTGGGCGCCATTATGGGATTCGTCCTTGTCAGGGGCGAGAATGTCAAGGTGTTCGCCTTTGAGTTCGGTATAATGTTGCTTGCTGGCATAGTGTGTCTGGTGGCCGACTGGATGACGCTGCGATGGGCCGAATCGGGGGCGGACTATGAAGTGCTGAAGCTGCGCAAGGGCCGTTTTGTTCGCGAGCCGCGCAAGATGCGGCGCGACAACGAAGGGCTGCAGGCCTTGCAGATGGGCATCTCGGGATGGTCGTTCTCGCTGATGGTGCCGCTGTTTGCATTCGGGCTTATATGGCCCGACACGTTCTGGCTACTGTCGGCCAGTGTGCTAAGCAGCCTCGCTGTGGGATTGCCTGTATTGAGTGCGTTCATTATCGGCATCATCCGCGCCCATCGCCAACATAAGAAAGGGGAAACATTATGACAATAGAGAGAAAAAAAACGATAGGAATGGTCGGCAGCGCGCTGGCGGTGATGGTTGTCGTGGCTGGCAACATATTGATGGCGACGCAGATAAAGTCGCAGGGTGCAGGCTTCTTTGTCGGCTACCTGTTCTACTCGCTGGCGTTTTTTGCCGGCGGAATGTTCATCACGTGGATGCCCAATATGAAGAACTACATATGGGGCTTCCGGATGGTCGACGGCCGCCTGAAGTGGTGCAAGGACGAGCGTGTCCAGGACATCCGCCGCACGCGCCTGGTCTGGTGGCCCTTCATCACGCTCTGCTTCGAGCTGTACGGCCTGTTCGACTACTGCAACGACCTGTGGCAGCGGCCGTGGACGGAGGCGCTGATGGTTGTCTTTGCGGTGATTACGATTGTGGTTTTCTTCGCCTGGGTCATAATAATGATTGTGGACGAATACCGCGAAGCGAAGAAAAATAACGGCCAGCTGTAAGATTTTGAACCCTATAAACGTCTATTAAATGAAACCTTAACTTTAACCTTAACTTTAACTTTAACTTTAACCTTAACTTCAGAATGTATTCAGCAATATAACTGCGTCAGCAGGTTAAGGTTAACGTTGAAGTTGAAAAAAAGACAGAGTAAAACATAAGCAACATTATTATTTCCGACGCCAGTCGGAAAGCATTTCCAAGATTAAGTCAGATTTCCAAGATTTGCCAAGGACACTAAAATAAAAAAAAATTTCCAAGATTTCCAGGATTTCGCTCGCTTGCGAGCGGGAGACACCCAAAAACAAGTAAAAAAATATGGATGAAATTCTTCGCGTGGAAGGCATATCGAAGACCTTCACGCTTTCAAAGAAACAACAGAAGATTGAACGCACCACGCTGCGCAAGAAGGTGGCTGTGGACAATCTGAGTTTCACCGCCAACCGCGGTGAGATTTTCGGTCTGCTGGGCCCCAACGGTGCCGGCAAAACGACGACGCTGCGCATCCTGGCCACGCTCATCAAGCCCGATACGGGCGATGCCGTGCTGGATGGATACAGCGTTGTGAATGAGGAAGAAGAGGTGCGGTCGCGCATCGCGTTCCTGACCAGCGAGCTGAAGCTCGAGGACTTCTTCACGCCCAACTATCTGTTCGACTTCTTCGCCCGCCTGCACGGCGTGCCGGAGGCCGAGGCCGCCGAGCGCAAGTGTGTGATGTTCGAGCGCTTCGGTATCGACAAGTTTGCCGAGGTCAAGGTGCAGAACCTTTCGACGGGTATGAAGCAGAAGGCCAGCATCGTTATTTCGCTGGCGCACAACCCCGACATCATCATCTTCGACGAGCCCACCAACGGACTGGACGTGCTGACGGCGCGCACCGTGACCGACTTCCTGGCCGAGATGCGCCAGCAGGGCAAGACCATCATCCTTTCGACCCACATTTTCAGCCTCGTAGAGAAACTGTGCGACCGCGTGGGCATCATCATCGACGGAAGGATGACCAACTGCGACACGCTCGACGCCATCCGCGACGGGATGAGCCTCGAGGACCGCTTTTTCGAAATCTACAAAACGGCGAAAGGAGGTGAGGAATGAGAAAACAAGGTAATGTGTGGACCATTGTCCGCAAGGAGTTTGCGCGCTTTTTCGGCGACCGCTCGCTGCTGTTCACCGCGGTGATTATGCCGGGTCTGCTGATTTATATTGTCTATTCGCTGATGGGCGAGAACATCGGCAAGAGCCATCAGGACGACAACGAGGGGCCCACGACGGTCTATGTCGACAACCTGCCCGAGAGCCTGCGGGCTGACTTCGACTCGATTCCGTTCCAGTTGGTCACCGAGGGCTTCAACGCCGTTGCCCTTATCGGCGACAGTCTGGCCGACAAGGAGAAAAGTTTGATTTACGTCAATTTCCCGCCACATTTCGACAGCCTCATTGCTGCTTACGACCCGATGGGCGGCGAGTTGGCACCGAATGTGAGGATTTATCACAACTCCAATTCCGACAACTCGGAGGTGGCCTACCAGACGGTCAAGACGTACCTCGAGGGTTGGGAGAACAGCCGCAGCAATATGTTCGATATTAATGCTGAAAGTCCTGATACTGAAGAGACTTTCGATATGGCTGACGAGGACGACTCGCTGGGCGAGATTCTTGGCCAGCTGTTCCCGATGCTGCTGATGATGCTGCTCTTCTCGGGCTGTATGGCCGTGGCGCCCACCGCCATCGCTGGCGAGAAGGAGCGCGGCACCATAGCCACCCTGCTGGTGACGCCGATGCGGCGCAGCGAGCTGGCCATCGGCAAGATACTGAGTCTGTCGACTTTCGCTATGCTCAGTGGCCTGTCGAGCTTCCTCGGCATCATCCTGTCGATGCCGCGAATGCTGAAAGGCGACGGAGTGGATATCGATTTTGCGATTCCCTATACGACGGGCGACTACCTGCTGATTCTCTGTGTTTTGATTAGCACGGTGCTTGTTATGGTCAGCTGCATTTCCATCCTGTCGGCGCTGGCCAAGGATGTCAAGTCGGCCGGCACGCTGGTGCTTCCGCTGATGCTGCTGGTGATGTTTGTCGGCTTCACACCGATGCTGGGCGGCGACGCCCCCGAAGCGCTGACGGCCTACTTGGTGCCGTTCTACAACAGCGTGCAGTCGATGGCGTCGGTGTTCTCGTTTAACATCAATCCTGCCGCCATCGGCATCACCGTTGTCGCCAACATCGCCTATACCGCCATCGCCGTCTTCGTCCTCACAAGGATGTTCAACAGCGAGAAGGTGATGTTCGGAAAGTAGATTTCGACAGGAATTATCATAAATTGGCCAAAAATAAGATTCGTTTACAAGTTACGTCGGATTTTGCGTTGCGTCGGATTTGCAATCCGACGCAACTTATTATAAGGATTTTCAATCCGCAAAACATTTAAAACAGAAAAGCGGAACGTTGTTGGCGGCGGATTACAAATCCTAATATTAAACAGTATCGGATTGCAAATCCGATACAACGCTGTTCGCCTATCTGATTATGCGCTTTATGGTGCGAACGATTGAATGGTTGCATATTACAAGCAGCAACGCTGCGAGCGATAGGCTGCCGATGATTGTAGGTGCAAGTGTGCCGCCGGCGTTGAACATCGTCGAAAGGCGTGCCAGATAGTAACTGCGTATCCACACGACAATTACTGCCGAAAGCATTATGACGCCGACCGTCAGCAGGCTGGTGACAACCTTGTAGAACCGCGACATCGTGCCGACCGAGTAGCCGATGTTGCGCAGGTTGATGAACATCTCGCGGTTGCGGTGGACTATCAAGTTCATACTCATTACGATAAGAGCCATTGAAAGCAGGATGATGACCACCGCTATAGCCATAACAAAGCCCATTGCCAGGCGGAAGAAGAATGCCATCTTGCTCGATTCCAGTTCGGCCTTGTTGATGTTCAGGCCATTGGCCTTGAAATATTCGGCTATGCGCTCGTCGCTGGCGTCGCTGAACTCAACCAGCAGGCGGCTGCTGCCTTTGTCGTCGGCAGCACCAAACTCGCGGTTGGCCCACAGCAGGAAGTCCTCGGGCACCAGGATAGAGTTGATTTTGCTAGACAGGCCGACGATGCGGCTGTTGTAGACTTTGCGCTTGCCGTTGCCTTCGACAAACACGTTGAACGTCACCTGCGACAGCAGGCCCGGTGCAACCACTGGCAGCGACTGGCTTTCGGCAAAGCCAAAGTTGTAAAGGTTCAGGTAGTCTTCGGGAATGACGATGGGCAGGAAGTTGGAGGTGCTGTCCCAGCGCCAGTCGTCGCTCTGGATGTCGACATATCCGTCGGGCACGCTCTCGAAGAAGAGGTCGGTACTCATCTGCTGTCCGCCAAAACTGATGGCGGCGCTCACGTTGAACGTGGAATTGTTGAACTGCGCCACCTCTTTGACAAACTCCTGCTGTTTGAGCCGCTGCAGTTCCTTGTCGGTGAAATAGATGCCTTTCTTTCTTGCTGTCTTGACTGCGGTGACAGTCTTCGACACAGTGACGGTGTGTGCGCGGAACACGTCGGTCTGGCTGTTGAGCAGAGGTTTCAGGTCGGCATAGAGCTGCAGCGACAGCAGGGCTATCGTCGCACCGACCAGAAGGCTCAGCGTATAGGCTGCCATCTGCGACGGAATGAGTGTCTTGCGTTGTAGTTTTTGTAGCATTTTAGAACCTTAACTTTAACATTAACCTTAACTTTAACATTAACCTTAACCTTAACTTCAGATACAAATACTATTGTCCCTTAACTTCCCTCTAACTTCCCCAAAACCTCACAGTTGCATCGTCTTGTCGAAGTGGAACTGATCGATGGGATCGAGGGCGGTGACGATAAGGCCGGCGCCCTGGCGCTCCACTTCATCGGAAATCATAGCCGCCACCTGCGCTGCGGTGTCGTGGTCCAAGTGGCTGAAAGGCTCGTCGAGCAGCAGGAAACGGAAAGGCTGGCACAAGGCGCGCACCGCCGCCACACGCTGCCGCTGCCCCAGCGAGAGGGTTGCCACGGGCTGGTGTTTCTTACCTTCGGGCAGCAGCGCATCAAGCATCCGCTCAATCTCGCTGTCGCTCTTGAAGTCCGTCAGCCGGTTCTTGAGCTGCACGTTCTCCATCGCCGTCAGCTCGGGAAACAGGCATAGATCCTGAAACATATAACTCAAAACGGAAAGCGGAATGCGGGAAGCGGGAAGCGTTTTCTGTTTCCCGTTTCCCGTTTCCCGCTCTCCGCTTTCCGTTTTCCGCTCAATACTGCCGTCATATTGGTCGCTGATGCCGTAGATGAAGTTGAGCAGCGACGTCTTGCCGTGGCCCGAGCGGGCGCAGACCATATACTTGCTGCCCTGCTCGAAAACCACCGAAGGCTGTAAATATATGTCGGAACCGGCCACTTCCGATTCCGACATATACTTGGGTTTTACGTTGTTGAGTGTGATTTGCATTGCTTATAGAATGTGGTCGTCTTCGTCGAGCAATTCCATATCCTCATCGTCGACGTAGTATTCTTCCTCATATACAGGACATTCTTCGCCGCCGCCAATCTCGTCGAACAGTTTGCCAAGCTCCACCAGATTGTCGTCGACAAAGTGCAGCGTGGCCAGCAGGCTGTTCTGCTTCTTGTCCTTGATGAAGAGGTCGCACTCGCCGCTCTTGGTGTCGTTGGTCTTGAATTCGGCATATTCGAAGTATTTGCCCATCAGGTTTACTACGCTCTCAGGCAGCAGGGCGCGGATGCCGTCGGGATAGTGGTTGATGTCGAGGTCGGCATAAAGGTAGTTGCCTTCGCGTGCACTCTTGGCCACAGAGCCCAGAGCGCCTTTCACTTTGCCGTTTTTGAAGCCTTCAAGAGCCTTGTCCGAGTTGGTGACAAACAGGGCTTTCTTGTTCAGCGCTATGTAGATGGGCGTGTCCAGTATGCCTTCGATGGCATAGACATCCTTGTCGGTCTCAGTCAGTTCGGCTTCCTTCAGCAGCGAGCGGACTATGTCGGCATCTTTGATGTCGACGGCCACAGCCATCATAGGCATCACCGAGCCTTCGTTGACCTCGAAGTCGAATAGGCTGAAAATAAGGCTGCCGCCAAAAGCGTTGACGGCGTCGCCCAGCGTGATGCCGTCGGTCACCTCCTCGTCGAGGTCGAAGCCCAGCTCCTCGTCGGCTGCCAGTATCTTCATCGTCTCCTTCAGGTTGTAGGCTGTCGACAGGGTAGCGTAGGTTTTCGCTGGCATCAGGTCGACCAGGTCGCTGTTGAACTTCTGCATATAGGTCTTGATGGTTTTGTTGCTGATGCCTTGATAGGTCATCACCGTGCGCATCACACCCTTGTCGAAGGTGATGTTGGCGGCGATGCCTGAGCGCTCGATTTCGTCCCAGAACTTCTCGCCATAGATGCGCCCAATAGTTCCTTTTATGTCCTCGCCAAAGCCTTCGGCAATTTCCATAATGCTTCCCGTATTCATCCATACGCTCACCTCGCTGCGGCCCTTCCAGTATTGGCGGAAATTGCGGTTGGAGGCCAGGCTCTCGCTGTGTGTCAGCTCCGTAAAGCCGTCGAGCATATCCTCGTCGAACAGCAAAACGGCAACTTTGTTGTTGACAATGCAGGCGTTGCGAATGCCGTATTCGCTTTCCATCGTCATCACGCGCCATCCCTTGCGCTCTTCGGTGCTAAGTGTCAGGTCGTTGTTGCTGCACAGCTGGCTCAGGAATTCCTCGAATTTTTTGCGGTTCTGCACACCAGCCATCAGGGCACCGGCAAGGTCGGAATTGTCGTCCATTCCTAAGTATACGACCACGTCTCCTTTCAGGTCGAGGCCCGTCGAGCGCGGATCCTTCAGTATGGCGTCGACGATAGCCGCCATCTGCGGGTCGTCGCTGCGCAGTTGCTGCAGACCCAGTTTCGCAAACGACAGCTGCTCGATGTTGTCAACTTCGCCCTTTTCCCACAGCGTGCCCAGGTCAAGGGCCGTCACCGCTATGGCGTCGTTGGGAATGAGTTCGCCGTAATCAGGCCCTTTCGAGCACGAGGCCAGCGTCAGCACAGCCAGCACAACGGCTATGCAGCAGGTCAGAAAATGATTGCATAATGTTTTTTTCATAATTGTAGATATTTGTTTGACTGTTTGGATTTTTGCACAATTGTTATTTCGTTTCAAGAACGCGCGCGAACAGAATATATTATGTCACGCTCCGTTTATTTTACGGAAAATTCACCCGAACGGCCTCGACAAACATTGCGCACGTCGAGGCCGTAATCGGCAATGGCCACAAGGTTGACTGCCGGAATGCGGACAATCGGCAGCCGCGTGTCCTACAGGCGGTTTTCGACCACAGCCCAGTCGACTATCTGCCACAGCGCAGCGAGGTAGTCGGCGCGGCGGTTCTGGTAGTCGAGGTAGTAGGCGTGCTCCCACACGTCGAAGGTCAGCAGGGTCTGCAGGCCGTCGGTGACTGGATTTTCGGCATTCCTCTGCTGTGTAATGACCAAGTGGCCGTCCTTGTCTGCGCTGAGCCACACCCATCCGCTGCCGAAGAGGGTCGCGCCTTTTTGCTCGAACTCTTTCTGGAATGCCTCGACCGAGCCGAAGTCGCGTTCCAGCAGCGTTTTCATCCTTTCGCCCATAGCGTGCGGGGCTGTGGAGAACTGCTCAAAATACATCGTGTGGTTCAGCACCTGGCCAGCGTTGTTGAAGAGGCCGTCCTGGGCGTGTCGCACCACATCCTGCAGCGACAGGCCTTCAAGGCCGCTGCCTGGCAGCATCTTGTTCAGGTTGTCCACGTAAGCCTTCAGGTGCTTGCCGTGGTGGAACGATAGTGTCTGTTTGCTGATGGTTTCGCCAAGTGCGTCGTAGGGCAGCGTCATCATCGTAAATTGGCCGCCCGTGGGCATAATGTCCTTCATAATTGTAAAGTATTTTGTTGTTAATATTTCGATTGCAAAGATAGCAACAATTTTGCGAGTGGCAAAATTTATTTTGCCGTTTTTGTGGAATTGTGTACTTTTGCAAAAAATATAAAGATAATATTATGAAGAAATTATTTATGTTTCTGACGTTGGCAGCGCTGACATTCAGCGCAATGGCCGATGAGGGTATGTGGATTCCTATGTTGCTGGGCCGCAACGAGGCCGATATGCAGAAGGCCGGAATGCGCATCACCGCCAAGGATATCTACGACATCAACAATGCCTGCCTGAAGGACGCCATCCTGCTTTTTAACCAGGGCTGCACGGGCGAGTATGTGAGTGGCGAGGGCCTGTTCCTCACCAACCACCATTGCGGCTATAGCTACATCACAATGCACAGCACCGTCGAGCACGACTATCTGACCAACGGCTTCTGGGCTATGAACCGCGACCAGGAGATTCCCTGCCCGGGCCTGACGGCCACGCGCCTGGTGCGGATGGAGGATGTTACGGAGCAGGTGCTTGAAGGCGTCGCTGCCGACACTCCCGAGGGCGAGCGCGCAACCATCATCGAACGCAACATCAAGCGCATCACCGAACGCGCTGTAGAAGGTACGCACTACAAAGCCATTATCAAGCCTTTCTATTATGGCAACCAGTATTTTATGTATATCAACGAAGTCTTCACCGACGTGCGCCTGGTGGGTGCTCCGCCGTCGAACATCGGCAAGTTTGGCGGCGACACCGACAACTGGATGTGGCCGCGCCACACGGGCGACTTCTCGATGTTCCGCGTCTATGCCGGCGCCGACAACAAGCCCGCCAGCTATTCGAAAGACAACCGTCCCTACAAGCCGCTGAAGTTCCTCGAGATTTCGCTCGACGGTGTTGAAGAGGGCGATTTCACCTTCGTCTTCGGCTACCCCGGCACGACGCAGCGCTACGTGACCAGCGATGCCGTCGAGTTGGCCGCCAACATCGAGAACCCCATCCGCATCGACCTGCGCACCATTCGCCTGAAACACTACAACCACGCTATGAACCAGAGCCCGGCGCAGCGCCTGAAATACGCTTCGAAGGTGGCTTCGATTGCCAACGGGTGGAAGAAATGGCAGGGCGAGACGCAGGGCATCAACCGCCTGAAGGGCGTCGAGCAGAAGCGCGAGTTCGAAAGCCGCTATCAGGAATGGGCCAAGGACAAGCCGATGTACTACAACGTCCTGCCGCAGATGCACGAGGCCTACGACCGTCTGCGCCCCATCGAGGTGGAGCTGACCTACTATAGCGAGGCCGTGCGTGCCAGCGACCTGATGCAGCGCGCCCAAGCCTACCGCCAGCTGGCCAACGAGGACGACGAGGTGAGCGCAGTTGGTGCCGTCAATAAGCTCAAGGAAGCCAACGACAAGTATTTCAAAGACTTCGAACAGCATACCGTTGTCGACCGCGCCATATTTGTCGAGACGATGCTCTATATGTGGCAGGCCGGCTATGCCCCCTACCTCAACACCAAGGCCGGCGACCGCGCCTCGGTGCAGCAGCAGCTGGAGAAAATCTACGACGAGTCGATGCTCAACAACGAGAAGAAGCTGCGCAGCTTCCTTGACGGCTATACCGTCAAGCAGGGCAAGAAGCTGATGAAGGACCCCGCCGTGGCCCTTTTCGACCAGGCCTACACGCTGGCCTACGACGCGCAGAAGCTGGCCACCTATCGCCGCGCATACGCCGACATCCAGCGTCTGATGCGCACATACGTCAAGGGTATGATGGAGATGCAGCCCGACGTCAATTTCTTCCCCGATGCCAACCTTACGCTGCGCGTGGCATACGGCCACGTCGAGGGCTTCCGTCCGCGCGACGGTGTCTACTACAAGCCCTACAGCACCCTCGAAGGCATTATGCAGAAAGAGAATCCCGACATCTATGACTACGTCGTCGAGCCCAAGCTCAAGGAGCTTTATGCGCTGCGCGACTACGGCCGCTACGGCATCACCAAGACCACGACCGACTCGACCGTCACCGTAAGCGGAGACAAGACCATCATCGACTATACCAGCCACACAACCAAGACGATGCCCGTGGGCTTCATCGCCACCAACCACACCACCGGCGGCAACAGCGGAAGCCCCGTGCTCAACGCCGACGGCCGCCTGATTGGTCTGAACTTCGACCGCGTATGGGAAGGCACGATGAGCGACCTGCTCTTCGACCCCGACTATTGCCGCAACATCACGCTCGACATACGCTATTGTCTCTTCATCATCGACAAGTTTGCCGGTGCTGGCCATCTGGTCGACGAGATGACGCTGGTTTCGTCCAAGTAAACCGCTGGCAATGAACCTCTACGTTGCTGCCTATAGGCTGTTGCTGCCGCGTCGCTATCGCAGCTATCTGCGTCGTGCCGGCGGCGACAGGGATATGGTGCGCGAAACGCTGCTGTACGGGACGTTCTTTGAGGAGTACGTCCTGTATGGCTTTGCTTCGAAAAGCGACAGCGAGCGTCGCCAATACCTGACCGACGCTGTCCGCAACCGCATCTGCCGCCGTATCAACAGCCGCCAGGGACAGCACGAAGTGGAGGACAAATGGCTGTGCTACAGCCGTTGCAAAGAATTTTACAAAAGGCAAGCCTACCTTATGCAAAGCCCTGCCGACACCAGGCAGATAGCATCGCTCTATGGACCTTCGGCTTCCGGCCAGCTTGTCGCCAAACCTGCCGACGGCTGCGGTGGGCGAGGGGTGAGGCTGCTCCGGGCCGCCGAAGCCCCTGCGCTTGAGCAACAGCTGGAAGCCCTTCTGGCCGAAAGCGGGCGCTGGATTGTCGAGGAGCGGATTGTGCAGGGCGACGAAATGGCGCGATGGAACGCCGATTCGGTCAATACGGTCAGGATGAACACAATAGTGCGCGACGGCAAGGTGCTGCACTATGCTCCCTTCATCCTTGTGGGCCGCAGGGGCAGCTTTGTCAACAACGGTGCCAAGGGCGGGCTGTTTGCATCGGTCGATGGCACCGGCACCGTCATAACCGACGGCTTCGACGAGTCGGGCGGCCGCTATGCGTCGCATCCCGACAGCGGCCTCGCGTTTCGCGGCTGGCAGGTGCCCCGCTGGGGCGAGGTGCTGTCGCTCACGGAGCGTATGGCGTTGCGGTTTCCGGGCGTCACCTATATCGGATGGGACCTGGCCCTGACGCCCGACGGCTGGGTGTGCGTCGAGGCCAACAAGGGCGAGTTCGTCGCGCAGCAGACCACGCTGGAACGCGGTCTGCGCAGCGAATTCGAGACGCTTGCGGGCGTTGCAGAAAACAAATAAACACAATCATAAATGGGAATATTAGATTTTCTGTTTCACAGAAAGAAAGAACAGGAGGAAGACTTAACAATGAAATATCTGATAGTAGGACTTGGCAACATCGGCGACGAATATGAGGGTACGCGCCACAACAGCGGCTTTATGGTCATCGACCGCCTGCTGAAGGCCTGCACGCGCGAGGGCGGCGAACGGCCCACCTACGTGCTGGACCGCCACGCCTATCGCGCCGAGGTCAAACTGAAGGGCCGCACCCTGGTGCTGATACGCCCGACGACCTATATGAACCTGAGCGGCAAGGCGGTGCAATACTGGATGCAGAAGGAGAAGGTGCCGCTGGAGAACCTGCTGGTTGTCGTCGACGACATAGCCCTGCCCGTGGGCAAGATAAGAATGAAGAAGCAGGGCTCGGGTGGCGGCCACAACGGGCTGGCCAACATCGAGCAGCTGCTCCACACAGCCAACTACTGCCGCCTGCGCATCGGCGTGGGCAACAACTTTGGCCAGGGACACCAGATCGACTACGTCCTGGGCCGTTTCACCGACGAGGAGCAGACCCTGCTCGACCCGGCCCTGGACCGCGCCGTCCAGGCCATCCAGGCCTTCGTCACGCTGGGTCCCGACCGGGCGATGAATATGTACAACTGACCCTCGGCGGCCGTACAAACAGAAAGGGGACACCGTTTAAGGTGTCCCCTCTTTTTTGTTAAAACTACAAGTTATCTTTGATTATTCTACGCGCTCAAGAATCAGGCTGAACGGTATGGGGTTGTCCTCGTCGTCCTCGTTGGCCAGCAGCAGGCTGATGGTGATGATGTCGTTGGTGGCATCGTAGGTGAAGGGGAGTTCGATGTCGTCCAGGTTGCCGCCCGACAGTTCGCCGCTCAGGGTAGCGGGGTCGTAGGTGTAGGTGTAGTCCATCTGCGAGATTTCGTTGATGCTGACCACGCCGTTGTCCTCAACCACATTGAGGCCGATAACCTCTGCGGGGAAAGTGAGGTGGGCATAGGTGCTGTCGAAGTTCAGGCCGAAGACGATGTCGAGGTCGATGTTTTCGGGGCAGTTGGCCAGGGAGCTGTCGAGGAAGTCGGTCAGCGAGAGGGTGTAGGTCCATTCGGTACCGATCAGGTCGGAAGCGCTCTTGACGCGCAGTTCGGTGTTGATCGTGCCGTTGTTGCCGTTGTTGATGATGGGATCTTCCTCTTTGTCACAGGATGCGAACGAGAAGGTCAGAGCTGCGAGGGCAGCGATAAGGATGCTTTTTTTCATTTTTTTTTGTGGGTTTAAAAAGTTAGTTTTTGATTTTTTATGACTGTCAACAATTGCTAAAACGTTTTTCGAGGGCAAAAAACTACAAAGGATGCAAATTTTTTTTGAAAAAAATATCGCCCGACGCTGTCCGAAAGCTGCCGAGTAATGTATATCGCAACTGATAATCAATCGTTTGACGATGTGCTCCATTGAAGAAAAAAAATTCATTTTTTTTTCGTTGCTTGCCGACGCTTTGCCGGTCCTGCCCACGGCGATGGCCTGGGCTTGGGGCCGTTTTGCGAGCCATCTGCAAGGCCATTTCGCTGTTACTTCTTCGTTATTTCGCCGTTATTTCTTCGATACTGTATCGAAGAAGTAACGTTGAACGAACGTTGAAGTAACGTTGAACGAACGTTGAAATAGCTGAGTTAGTGGCGAGGTGAAGTCTCTGGAAGCGGGTTTATGGTGCGGCGATGCGATGCCCCTAAATTCCAGTTACAAGTGC
>DFHL01000009.1:0-3378 GCA_002371315.1 Bacteroidales bacterium UBA3724
TCCTCCACCCTCACCGGCACGATGCTCAGCACGCAGAGCGCCATCAAGGAAAAAGTGCGTCAGCCCAAGGGATTCTTCACGATACAGGATGCCTCCCTGCACAACCTGCAGCACCTCAACGTGCGACTGCCACTGGGCGTAATGTGCGGCATTGCCGGTGTCGCCGGCTCCGGCAAAAGCTCGCTGATGGAGTGTTTCCGCCAGGCGTGGCCGAAGCCCGACGACATCGTCTACATCAGCCAGAAAAACATCGGCATCAGCCTACGTTCCACACCCGCAACATATCTCGACATCGCCGACGACATCCGACGCCTCTTCGCAAAAGCCAACAAGGTGAAAGCCGACCTCTTCTCGTTCAACGGCAAGGGAGGCTGCCCCGTCTGTGGCGGCAAAGGAGTCATCGTCAACGACATGGCCTTCATGGACGCCATCGAGACCACCTGCGAGGCCTGTGGCGGACTCCGCTATGCACCCGAGGTGATGCAGTACAAATTGCAGGGATTAAATATCGCCGAGGTGATGGACCTCACCGTCAACCGCGCTGCCGAGTTCTTCGCCGGCACCGTCATTGCCGAAAAGCTCGAACCCCTACGACAGGTAGGACTCGGATACCTGCATCTCAACCAGTCACTCTCCACCCTCAGCGGCGGCGAACTGCAGCGCATCAAGCTCGCTTCCAGCCTTCGCGAGAAGGGCAAAATCTTCATCCTCGACGAGCCCAGCGACGGCCTCCACGCAGGCGACATACGACGCATCCTCAACCTCTTCGACGTGATGGTAGATGGCTCAATCGACAATGAAATGCAACCGGGCAGCTCTGCACAAGGCTCCTCTACGGACCCCAACGGGGCTTGTACCAGCATCTTCCTCATCGAACACAACATCGACATGCTCAAGTCGTGCGACTATATCATAGAACTCGGTCCCGGAGGTGGCGCCACTGGCGGCCGCATCATCTTCGAAGGCACCCCACTCGAGATGACACAATCAAAAGACTCAGTAACAAGGCCCTATCTATCCTGAAATCCATCCGCCTATTGCATCCTCTTGCGGTATTAGGTGCTTAGCCTGTCCGATGATGAGAAGGTGGATCCACTGCATCGGCGTCTGGCCCGTATAATGCAGTATGAGGGACGAAAAATGGCGCACCGACAGCGCGGCGAGGCAATGGCTCATGAAATGGAAATAAAGATTTAGTTATAATTGAATCAATTGTTGCCTAGCGGACCACCCGCTTTCAGGCAAAGAAAAAGCGGAGCCTACGGCTCCGCTTTTTTTCGCATGACAAACTGATTTACTTCAGATTGTCGGAGAAGAAACGTTCAATCTTGTCGTAAGGAATCACACCGGCCACATCGTCGTAGAGGTCCACGTGGCTGGCTCCGGGGATAATCATAATCTCCTTGTTGCCGACAGTCATGCTCTTGCCGTCACATTTCTTTCCGGTCATCTTCTCGAAAGCATATTCGCTGAAGTAGCGGCTGTGGGCCTTCTCGCCGTGGATAAGCAGCACGGGACTGCCAATCTCGCATGCCATATCGAGCAGGGGCTGATTGATGAAACTCATCGTGCCTATGACGTTCCAGCCGTCAGTCGAGTTGCCGCTGCGCTCATGGTAGCCGCGCGGACATTTGTAGTAGGCGTGATAATCCTTGACGAACCACGGAGCATCGTCGGGCAGAGGGTCGACCACACCGCCACCTCGTTTGTAGCTACCTGTGCGATAGTCCTCTATGCGCTGTGTAGCCCATGCACGACGCTGCTCGTCGCGGGCCTCGCGGCTGTCGGCACTGCCAAAGTAGCCTTCGCGGGCTATCTTGCTCATATCGTACATCGTGCTGGCCACGGTAGCTTTGATACGTGGGTCGAGGGCAGCAGCGTTGACCGCCATGCCACCCCATCCGCAGATGCCGATGATGCCGATACGTTCAGGGTCGACATTGGGCTGTACCGAGAGGAAATCGACGGCTGCCAGAAAGTCCTCGGTGTTGATGTCGGGGCTGGCCATACGGCGGGGTTCTCCGCCACTCTCACCCGTGAAGCTGGGGTCGAAAGCTATGGCGATGAATCCGCGTTCTGCCATGTGTTGTGCGTAGAGACCGCTGCTCTGCTCCTTGACAGCCCCGAAGGGACCGCAGACGGCTATTGCAGCCAGCTTGCCCGAGGCGTCTTTGGGCGTGTACATATCGGCAGCCAGTTCGATGCCGAAACGGTTGTGGAAAGTCACCTTACGGTGTTCCACCTTGTCGCTGAGCGGGAACACCTTGTCCCACTCTTGTGTCAGTGTCAGTTTAGTCATATCTGTTTGTTCTTTTATTTGATTTTCATTATTGCATCCGGCCAAGGCCAGGGTTGCCGTCATGACGCCGACGGCCAAAGTGTGTCTGAACTTCATTTTTTATTTATCGTTTTGAGTTGAGAAAGTGATTGTTACATTGCCGCTACCAAGAGCCTGCTTGAGTCCTTCGGTGTCAACGATATGGCCGATGCGGGAATAGCTGTACGATGTGTTGAAGGTCTCGTAGAAGAGCACCACACAGTTGTCCTGATAGAGCATAATATCGCCTGCGTGGATAGTGCCGATGCTAGTGCGGTTAGTTGGTAGTGATTGGCTGAGGTAGTGGTATTTCTCGTTGCCGTGCAGATCGCTCATCTCGAGCGTCATGGGCAGCATGGCACTGAAGGCTTCTGCTGTGCTGTTTTGCTCCAGCGTGGCAGTAAAAGTTTGGCTGCCGACGGTGATGGTGATGTCGCCAAGCGTGGCAGCAGATGGCGAAACAGGTTCATCTTCCGGCGAACATGCGGTACAAAAGAGCATCATGATAGCGGCTAATAGTTTCATTGTATGATTCATATTGTTTTTTTGTCGTCGCTGATTACATCTGCAAAGTTACAGATAATTTCCAATATACTAAAACACCCCCCTAAACCTAAAACCCTCAAACCCTAAAACCCTCAAACCCTTCAACCCTCAAACCCTTTAACCCTAAAACCCTTTAACCCTAAAACCCTTTAACCCTAAAACCCTTTAACCCTAAAACCCCATTTCCGCACTTTTCTTATCCTGAAAACGGTTTTTGATAGATCTTTCGTCTGACACAAAATGTTAAAAATCATAAAAGTTTCAAAAAGAAAGTTAGTATAGGCAGTATTGCTTACCAAAAGGTAAGTGGCTTACCGTCTGGTACCTTCTTGCGGGGTTTTGGAAAGTAACGTACTTTTGCAACCGAAAAACAACGAAAAAGCCTTTGGCTCGAAAACAAAAAGGCCTTCGGCACGAAAACGAAAAGGCCTTCGGCACGAAAACGAAAACGAAAACTTTTAAACCCTAAAACCTTTTAACCCTTAAACCCTTAAACCCTTAAACCCTAAAACCCT
>DFHL01000009.1:3503-3818 GCA_002371315.1 Bacteroidales bacterium UBA3724
CCCTAAAACCCTTAAACCCTTAAAACCATGAGAACATTAGAAACCATCAAGAGTGGCCGCAACTACAAGGCCGTCAGCGTAGGCACTATTGACCAGATCATCGAGCACGAGCTCCCGATGGGACCCAACGTCATCCAGGGCAAGGTCTTCGTGGGCCAGGCCGTGGGCGCCACGGGCAGCGAGCTGTCGTTCCAGACCCTCGTCCCCGGCCAGGACAGCGGCTTCCTCCACACCCACAAGACCCACGAGGAGCTCTACATCATCCTCCGCGGCGAAGGCACCTATCAGGTCGACGGCGAGCAGTTCCCCGTCAGC
>DFHL01000117.1:0-9292 GCA_002371315.1 Bacteroidales bacterium UBA3724
TATCCCGGAGGCGCACCGATGAGGCGCGACACGGCGAACTTCTCCATATATTCGCTCATATCGATGCGGATCATCGACTGCTCGCTGTCGAACAGATACTTGGCCAGAACCTTGGTCAAATAAGTCTTGCCGACACCTGTCGGGCCGAGGAAGATAAAGGTTCCGATGGGCTTGTTGGGATCCTTGAGGCCGGCACGGTTGCGGCGTATGGCCTTGGCAATCTTGCGAATGGCCTCATCCTGACCCACCACCGAGCCCTGCAGCTCGTCCTCCATACGCAGCAGGCGCGTACCCTCGTTCTGCGCGATGCGCTGAACGGGAACGCCGGTCATCATAGCCACCACCTCGGCCACGTCGTTTTCGGTGACGGGCACGCGGTTGTCGCGCTCCTCCTCCTCAAAGGCGCGACGCATATCGTCGAGCTGCGCCGTCAGTTCGCGCTCCTGGTCGCGCAGTGCCGCCGCCTCGTTGTAGCTCTTCTGGGCCAGGACGGCTTTCTTCTGCTTCACCACATCGGCAATCTGCTGCTCCATATCGAGAATCTGCTGCGGCACACGCACATTGGCGATGCGTACGCGCGCGCCGGCCTCGTCCATAGCGTCGATAGCCTTGTCGGGCAGCAGTCGGTCGCTGACGTAGCGCTCGGTCAGGCTGATGCAGGCCTTCAGCGCGTCGTCGGTGTAGCGCACCAGGTGGTGGTCCTCGTATTTGTCGCGTATATTGTTCAGGATTTCAAGGGTTTCTTCGGCCGTGGTGGCTTCGACCAGCACCTTCTGGAAGCGGCGTTCGAGGGCGCCGTCCTTCTCGATATACTGGCGGTATTCGTCGAGGGTCGTGGCACCGATGCACTGGATTTCGCCGCGGGCCAGGGCGGGCTTGAACATATTCGACGCGTCGAGCGAGCCGCTGGCGCTGCCGGCGCCGACGATGGTGTGTATTTCGTCGATGAAGAGGATGATATTCGGATTGTGCTCAAGCTCGTTGAGGATGGCCTTCATACGCTCCTCGAACTGGCCGCGATACTTCGTGCCGGCCACGAGCGAAGCCAAATCGAGCGACACTACTCGCTTGTGGTACAGCGTGCGGGGCACCTTGCCTTCAACTATCCGTTGAGCCAGACCCTCGGCCAGCGCCGACTTGCCCACGCCCGGCTCGCCGATGAGCACGGGGTTGTTCTTCTTGCGGCGGCTCAGGATCTGCGCCACGCGCTCCAGCTCCTTGGCGCGTCCCACGATGGGGTCCAGGCGGCCCTCCTCGGCGGCTTTGGTCAGGTCGCGTCCAAAGTTTTCGAGGGCAGGGGTTTTGCTGTTCTTGCCGGTCTCGGTGCGCTGCGGCTCGTCGGGGTTGGCATACGGGTAGTCGTCGTCATCGTCGTCGCCGATGTCGAAGCGCGGATTGAAGGCGTCGGCAGCGTCGCGGTCGCCGCTTTCGTTGTCGGCGCGGCTGGATTTCAGCAGGTTGAAGAACTTGTTGTAGTTCACCCCCTCGCGGTCCAGCAGGCGTGCGGCCACGTTTTCGCCCTCCATCAGGATGGCCAGCACCAGGTGTTCGGTCTTGATTTCGGGCTCTTTAAGCTTGGTCGACTCGAGAAAAGCCAGACGCAGCACCTTCTCGGTCTGCTTGAGCATCGGAATTTCGCTTTCCTCGCTATAGGTTATGTTGGTCTGCTGGCGTCCGATGGCCGACTCAATGCGCGTTTTCATTTCCTGCATATCGATCCCCATCTGGCCCAGCATTTTGTAGGCCGAGCAGTCGGGTTCGCGGACGATGCCGAGGAACAGATGCTCGACGCCGATGTGTCCGTTTTTGAGTCTTATGGCCTCGTCGCGGCTGTTTGCGATGACCTTTTTGCTGTTTTTGCTTAGCTTAGCTTCCATTTAATGTATTATATGTCAGTACGTTGGGAGTAAAAAGCGATGTTACGCTTTCAGGTTTCAAAATTACTACAAATTAAGCACCTGCAAGAATGATGCCAAACATTGTTTTCAACAGTGGCGTGTGAATAGCGACTGACAAAATGTCAGTTCCAGTCCCGAGCGGAAACCGCCCCCGCGAAGCCGGAAAAAACAGTTCGAAAACGGCAAAAAAGGGCCAAAAATCCGCTTCCGTAAAAGCCACAAAGCCAGGACCATCTTCTTATCAAGTTCTACTCAACTTCTTACCCCCTTCTACCCACGTTCTACGCCAGTAGAAGATGGTAAGGCTTTCGCAAGGATGGGGCAGGGGCGGGGTGCTGCGGAGGGCGGGACCTGACAAAATGTCAGTTTTTTTTCGCCGCCCGGCGAGGGCAAAAAATTTCAACTGTCGGGTGTGGAAAAGTTTTTCCTTAAATAAACATAAAAGCCGCCCGCGTTCGGCGGAAAAATCGTAACTTTGCGTCCTAAATAATAATGTAACCATTTTATTTATTAATTTGAAAACCACTGATTAAAATATAACTGAATGGTATCAGAAAACGAAAAAATAACACAAGTCGACATTGAAACCGAGATGAAATCGGCCTATATCGACTATGCTATGTCGGTTATCGTGTCGCGAGCGCTGCCCGATGTGCGCGACGGCCTGAAGCCTGTCCACCGCCGCATACTGTACGCGATGAACGATATGGGACTTTATTACAACACAGCCTACAAGAAATCGGCCACCGTGGTCGGCGAGGTGCTGGGCAAGTACCATCCCCACGGCGACTCGTCGGTCTACGGCGCTATGGTGCGCCTGGCCCAGCCCTGGGCAATGCGCTATATGCTGGTCGACGGACAGGGCAACTTCGGTTCGATCGACGGCGACGGTGCCGCAGCAATGCGTTACACCGAGGCCCGTATGAAGCAGATTACGAACGAGATGCTTGCCGATATCGACAAGGAAACCGTCGATATGATGCCTACCTACGACAACGACCGCGAGGAGCCCACCGTGCTGCCGGCCAAGATACCGAACCTGCTCATCAACGGCTCGAACGGCATTGCCGTGGGTATGGCCACCAATATGCCTACCCACAACCTGCGCGAGGTGCTGAACGGATGCATCGCCTATATCGACAATCCTGACATCACCATCGATGAGCTGATGAAGTACATCGTGGCCCCCGACTTCCCGGGCGGCGGCATCATCTATGGCTACAACGGTGTGCGCGAGGCCTTTACGACGGGACGCGGCTCGGTGGTGCTGCGTGCCGAAACGTCGTTCGAAACCGACAGCAAGGGCCGCGAAATGATTGTGGCCCACTCGATTCCGTACAACGTCAACAAGTCGGAAATGATCAAAAAGCAGGCCCAGCTGGTCAAGGACGGCAAGATTGTGGGCATCACCGACATACGCGACGAATCGGACAAGGACGGCATCCGCGTGGTGTACTATCTGCGCCACGACGTGGTGCCCAACATCGTACTGAACAAGCTCTTCCAGCTTTCCGACCTGCAGACCTCGTTTGCCGTCAACAACATCGCACTGGTCAAAGGGCGTCCGCAACTGCTTAACCTCAAAGACCTTATCAAATGCTTTGTGGAGCACCGCGAGGACGTCGTCACCCGTCGCACACGCTTCGAGATGGCCGAGGCCGAAAAGCGTGCCCACATCCTGCAAGGCTTGATCAAGATGCTGGACATCCTGGACGAGGTCATCGCCCTCATCCGCCGGTCGGAGACCCAGGACGAGGCCCGCGTCGCAATGATGGACACCTGGGGCTTCAGCGACCTGCAGGCCCGCGCCATCATAGCTATGCGCCTCGGACAGCTGACGCGCCAGAACCGCATCGAACTGCAGTCCGAATACGACGAGAAGATGGCCTTCATCGAGCACTGCAAGGAAATCCTGGCCAACCACGATGTCCTGATGGGCGTCATCAAGGACGAGCTGGCCGAGATACGCGACAAGTACGGCGACGACCGCCGCACCCGCATCGAATTCGACGCGTCGAACTTCAGCATCGAGGATATGATTGCCGACGACAAGGTGGTCATCACCATCTCGCATATGGGCTACATCAAGCGCACCCTGCTGGCCGAATACCGCACGCAGAGCAGGGGAGGTGTCGGCTCGCGAGGCAGCTCGGTACGCAACGAGGATTTTGTGGAGCATATCTTTATGGCTACCAACCACAACTACATTCTTTTCTTCACCGAGAAGGGCCGCTGCTACTGGAAACGTGCCTTCGAAATCCCCGAAGGCGGCAAGGACTCGAAGGGCCGCGCCATACTGAACCTTATCAGCATTGAGTCGGACGACAAGGTGAAAGCCTACGTCAACGTACTGAACCTGAAGGACGAAGAGTATCTGAAAAACCATTACATCGTTCTTTGCACCAAGAACGGCATCATCAAGAAGACCAGCCTCGAGGCCTATTCGCGCCCGCGCACCAACGGCATCATCGCCGTGGGCATCCGCGAGGGCGACGAGCTGCTTACCGCACGCCTGACCGACGGCAACAGCGAACTGCTTATCGCGTCGCGCCAAGGCAAGGTGGTGCGCTGCTCGGAAGAGGAATTCCGCGAAATGGGCCGTGGCGCTTCGGGCGTCAAAGGCATCACCCTTGAGCCGCAGGACGACGCTGTCATCAGTATGCTCTGCACCAACAACGAGGAGGACGACATCCTTGTGGTGAGCGAAAACGGCTTCGGCAAGCGTTCGCAACTCAAATACGACCCCGAAAAGAACCAGGGCTACCGTCCCACTCACCGCGGCGGCAAGGGCGTTATGACGATGAAAGTTACCGACAAGACCGGCGGCATTGTGGCCATCGAGAATGTCACCGACGACAACGACCTGATGATCATCAACCGCTCGGGCGTTACAATCCGTATGCATATCGCCGACCTGCGCGTGCTGGGTCGCAACACGCAGGGTGTCAAGCTCATCAACCTGCGCGGCAAAGACAGCATTGCCTCGATAACCAAAGTCGATGCTGAACCCGACGAGATTGAAAACGAGGCCGATGCAACAGCCGAAGGCATCATAGCGGAAGGGGAGACCCCAACGACGACGGAAACGGAAGGGGAGACCCAGCAGAATGAAGATCAGGAATAATATGGGAGCTGTTTTGATTCATTCAAAACAGTTTCTTAATTAATCTTAAACAGATAAATAAATTCAAACCTGCAAAGACAAAATAGAAAAATAACATTTAAACAAAATATCGAAAATGAAAAAAATTGCATTGTTTACAGCGCTTCTCTCTCTCGGCTTAGCCGTTAACGCGCAGACCCTCAACGTTCAGAGTGCAATGTCGGACCTGAAAAGAGGCTACTTAAACAAAGCCAAGGTCGCAATCGACAAAGCCTGCGTACACGAGGACACCAAAGACGACTCCAAAACGTGGTACTATGCTGGCCTGATATACAGTATGATAGGCGACGCTGCCACCGACCCGCAGTCGAAATACAAGAAGTACAAGGACCTGGATCCCGACTGGTGTCAGAAGGCTTACGACGCCGCTATGCGTTGCAAGGAACTGGACAAGGCCGGCGACTATGACCTTAAATATATCTTCAGCAAAGTGGGCTCGACCTACTACAGCAAGAGCATCGACCTTTTCAATGAACGCAACTACAAGGATGCTCTCGAACTCAGCGACAAGGCCGCCAAAGTGCTGAACAACTCGGGCGACCCGGATCTGTCGAATGAATCGATCTATATTGCCGGCTACTGCTGCCATATGCTGAAGGACAACGACGGCGTGAAAAAATACTATGGTCCGCTTGTCCGCAAAAACAAGATTAAAGACGATTTCAAACCCAGAATGCAGTTCGTCTACAGAACTATGTATGAGCTCTATAAGGAGCTTAAAGATACCGCCAACGTCATCAAGACCGCTGAGCGCTACACCAAGGTGATGCCCGAAGACCCCGCCGCCAACCTGCTGCTGGCCAACGCATACATCTGGACTGGCAACAACACCAAGGCTATCGAGCTGGCCAACAAGGCTATCCAGGAGACAAGCAACACGCCCAACTACTACAAATGGCTCTGCGCTGCCGCCGGTATCTACGAGCAGACTGGCGATTTTGCCACGGCTGAAGCCAAATATAAAGAGTCGTCGCAAATCCAGCCTAACCAGATGGAAGCCAATTCGGGTATGGGTTCGATGCTTTTCAAACGCGCTTACGAAAAGGACCAGGCTATCGAAAAACTTGGCTATTCGGAAGAAGACGAGGTTATCGCAAAGAAGCTTTCGGAAGAGCGCAATGAATTTCTGAAACAGGCTATCCCGTATTTCAAGGCAGCCATCAGCTACATCGACGGTCTGTCGGATGACGAGCAAGCCCAAAATCGTCCGCAACTGTACAGCTGCCTGCGCACGCTGAACACTTGCTACATCACGCTCGAAATGTACGACGACTCGAAGCTTATCAAAGCTCGCCTCGACAAGATCGAATCTGGTGCCAACAACTAAACCGTCATATTTTAAACGAATGTAAAAGGGGTGCTTCTAAGCATCCCTTTATTTTATTCTCAAAATACCCTACTTAACATAATGGAAATTGATTTCAAAAAGGACGTTATGGGAATATGTGACATAAATTGAAACATTAAAGGCATCCTGGACGGGATGCCTTTGAAATTTGGCCGGGTGCCTTTGTAATCTAAACAGGATGCCGTTATGATTTTAATTAATTGAAAATTATTTGGCAATCGTATCAGATTTTGCTAACCGATAACAGTTTTTGCATTAACCGAAACGCCTGTGCTGTTCTTGATTTGGAAATAGATTCCTGTAGAATCAATTTTGCGGAACATCATCGTTTCCTGGTCGCCATATTTTGTTTCTTTCAGATAGTTGATTTCAAGTTCACGAATCTCAGGACGACCTGCGCTGCGAGGCTTGCAGATTTCCGGTATCGAGTCGCAAATCCATTTCAAATACTCAGCATTATTGACGTGACGCGTATGATCAAGCGCTGAATATGGAATATCAATCTTTTTAAGATAATCCATATCCGACGGCATAATAATCTTGTCTAGTTTCTGATATTTTGTCGAATGGATAGTTTCCTTGCTGTACTTTGTAATGATATCACCCAAACGGCACACGCGGCGCGACAAAAGGTCGATTATAACCCAATTTGAGGTGCTTGAGGCACACACGTTTCCATCTGCATCAATAAGCTGATAGTCTCTTGGAGCAATCAGTCCATTGTCAGGTTTTGCCCAGGTTTTAAGGGTTAGCCTCTCTCCTGCCGACGGAAACCTTAATATGCTGTAATACACGTGAGTAAGCACCCACGCTTTATTGAACGGTTTAAGTCCGTTGAAACCAACGCCAAGACTGTCGGAATGGTCGCCAGCCACATCCTGAAATAGCCTGGCAAGTCCCCATAGTGTCAACCTATCGTCCTCGTCGCAGATAAGCGTGGAGAGTGTAAAATCTTCGGTATAAATCATATTACATCCTTTCAGGAACATCAATACCAAGAATATGCATCATATTCTTGATGGCAACAGAAACGATATCGCATAGCTGAACAAGGAAAACCATTCGGTTTGCATCGGGTTCGCGCAGTATCGGCGTATCTTGGTAGAAACTATTGAAAGCCTTGGCGAGTTCGAACGTGAAGTTAGCCACCATTGCCGGACTGTAGGCTTCTGCCGCCTGCTCGACAACCGAAGGCATATCGTGCAGCATCTTTATTACGTCGCGTTCCTTGTCGTCGAGCTTGACCGAATTGCATTTCGCATTCAAATCCAAGCCTTTTTCGCTCACCGCCTTACGAACAATAGAACGGATACGGGCGTAGGTGTATTGAATGAACGGACCCGTATTGCCATTGAAGTCAATACTTTCGGCAGGATTGAAAAGCATCGTCTTTGTCGGGTCGACTTTGAGGATAAAGTACTTCAAAGCTCCCAGCGCCAGAATATGGTAAAGTTCCTGAAGCTCTTCGGGCGACATATCGTCATTCTTGCCACGGTCGCGGCACATTTCCTCGGCCGTTTTCTCCATCTCCTCAATCAGGTCGTCGGCATCGACCACCGTACCTTCGCGCGACTTCATCTTGCCGTTTGGAAGCTCGACCATACCGTACGAAAGATGGTATACCTTGTCTGCCCAATCAAAGCCCAAACGTCCAAGGATAATCTTGAGAACCTGGAAATGATAGTCCTGCTCATTTCCGACGACATAAATAAGCTGGTCAGCATCAAAATCGTTGTGACGCAGCAGCGCAGTGCCCAGATCCTGAGTCATATATACCGACGTGCCATCCTTGCGCAGCAGCAGCTTTTGGTCCAGTCCGGCATCTGTGAGGTCGCACCACACAGAACCATCCTCTTTGCGGAACAGTACACCAAGGTCCAAACCTTTCTGCACAAGCTCTTTACCAAGAAGATAGGTGTTGGATTCATAATATATTTTGTCGAACGAGACACCCATTTTCTTGTACGTCTCGTCAAAACCATCATAAACCCATCTGTTCATTTTCTGCCAAAGGTCGCGAATTTCCTTATCGCCTTCTTCCCAACGTTTCAGCATCTGCTGAGCCTCAACCATCAGAGGGGCCTCTTTCTTGGCTTGCTCCTCCTCTACCCCTTTCTCCATAAGGGCCTTAATCTCAGCCTTGTAATGCTTATCAAACTCCACATAGTATTTCCCAACCAGATGGTCGCCCTTCATTCCCGTAGATTCAGGCGTCTCGCCGTTGCCATAACGCAACCAAGCCAGCATCGACTTGCAGATATGAATGCCACGGTCGTTGACAAGGTTGACTTTCTTCACGTTGCGGCCATTGGCTGCAAGCAGCTGAGACACAGACCATCCAAGCAGATTGTTGCGGATATGGCCAAGGTGGAGCGGCTTGTTGGTATTAGGCGAAGAGTATTCGATAACGACAGGGGCATCCGACGGGTTCACCTCCTTGAGGCCGTAGCGACTGTTGCCGGCAATGCCGCCCGCAAACGAAATCCAGTAGCTGTCGGACACCGTAAAGTTGAGGAATCCCTTGATAACGTTGAACCCGGAAAGGTCTGACAGTTTGCCACATACATCGGCACCAATCTCGTTAGCCACATTTTCGGGCGACTTGCGCGCCTGCTTAACAAACGGGAAAACAACAACAGTGAAATCGCCTTCAAACTCTTTTTTCGTCTTTTGAAGCACTATCTCTTCGGGTTGTATATCAATACCATAAAGGTTTTTCAGTGCTTCCGATACGGCCGATTGAATCTTATTTGTAATCATTTTGTATTTTTATCTTGTTTTTTGTTCTATTTATCTTCTAAACAATGGGTTATTTGACGGCTCTTCCTCCTGGCGCTGCAGCTTCCAGGGCGCGTTGAGGAGAAAACCGCTACTTGGTGCCGG
>DFHL01000117.1:9425-12002 GCA_002371315.1 Bacteroidales bacterium UBA3724
CGTCGCAGCAGGTCATAGTTGCCGTCAAAATGCAGCCAGGTCCAGTTGTAGCGGTTGCCGTGCTTCGAGTTTTTCAGGAAATGGAACATCTTCTGAAACTCGCGGTTACAGTCAATCGAAACAAACTCAACATCCTTGTTTTCTGCCTTCACCTGATTGTACAGATGCGCCATCGTCTCCAGCTCGGCCAGCGAACTCGGGTCGCCGGCACGCACAAAGGAAACATATATCCATTTGCCTTTCAGTTGCTTCAGGTCGAAAGGCTGCTTGTTGACGTCGGGCAGAACCATATTGTCGAGCAGGTCGCTGTTCTCCTCGGTCCGGCTTTTGTTCAGGCCCTCAAGAATGTTGCGCGCAATGGCCTTATGGTCCGGGAATTTTGTCCTTTGCGCCAGTTTTTCAATCATTTTGACCACCATCTCAGGGTCGTAATAGTGGAAATTATAGTACGACTCCTGCAAAGCCTGCAGGGCGGCCAATTCGCGCACCTGCTCGTGCCGCAGCAGCGGGTCGGTACCTATCGAGTCGATATATGTTTCAAGATCAAGGTTGTACACCCAGTGCGCAAGCCTGTAGACCGAAATCTTCTTGGTCCCCTTCGAGATGCTGTAAGCATAAATCGAAGCAAAGAGCGACATATAGTTCTCGTCGTTATAAAGGATAGGCTGATTCTTTATATACTTATCAACAAGGCTTTTGCGCGAATCAAACTTCAGGTTGTACTTCAGTTCGGCCAGCTGGTAATGCTTGTAGCGGTTGACGAAATCGCTGCTTCCGTCAGGACATTGGCGGTTGAGCACCAGCGCCAGGCTGTCGAAGAAAACCGCCGACGGGCGGAACCGCTGGTCGATGTAGGTCCTGTTTTCGTCCAAAAAGCGGGCTATCACACGGTCGATGCTGTCAATCTGCAAGTTGATGTCGTCGCTGCCAAGGTTCTGGAAAAGCAGCGGCAGCGGCTCGGGGTCAAGAAAGATGTTGCGTTTCTCGTCCATATTCCAGTCAAACGTCGGAATTTCAACCTCATACTCTTTCGCCGGTTCGACATAGAAAGCCTGCGAATAGTTCTCGATTCGCATCGAGACAAGCATCGGATAGTTGGCATAGAGACGCAGCTGGAACCGTCCATTGCTGTCGATGGTTGCCGAATCGGCCACAACTTCAAGTCGCGAAATCTGGTCGGCGCATTTCAGGATTTCAACCTTCCTGCCTGTTGCGCCGTTGGCGTGGCCGCGGACAGTGATGTTCTTTTGGGCTGCAACTGGCTGAACAGCAAGAAGAAGCAACAGCGAAAGTATAACGGTTTTTCTGGTCGGAACTATTCTGCTCATAAACTGTGATTATAAAGAGTCGTTGTTCAAAAGGCTTTTAAGGATGTCCACCTTGTCTTTGAAAGCGTTGATTGCCAGCACTTCCTGCTCGGTTATTCCCTTGACGTTGAGGTTGCAGATGGCGCCGCTGCCTTCGACAAGGGCGGTGCAATGCCCGCCCAGCTGCACCGGCGTCATATGGCCGCGCTCGCACACCAGCATCGTTCCCGTTTTCGAAAACAGTCCATCGCGCCCCTCCTCATAATGGCCCGTATCGGGCAGATTGTCAAGATATTCGACGATTGCGGACATATATTCCAGGTCTTTGCGGTCGTAGACCGGCTTGTCGCAGTCGAGCAGCGAAATGACGGTATGCTTGTTTTTGGGCGTCATCATCTGCGCAACCTTTTGAGGATGAAACAGATTGCAGGCCTTGACGACATTGCGGAACACGTAGGGCGAAGTGGTCGTATCGCTGTACACAATCTCGGCAGCCTGCTCATAATCCATACTTTGCAGGAAAGGAATGAAATTGTCGAGCAGCAGCCTCTTTTCGGAAGGGTGCGAACTGCCGATGGTTTCGGAAGCAAGCACAAGGTAGCGGCGATAAAGCTGCGGCGCAACGTCATAGAGCGCATAGCGCACTATGTTGTCCCAGTCGTCGGCACCCGGATTGAACCCCGGTTTCTCCAGCTGACGCAGAAGATTGACCGACAGTAGGTTGCGACGCAAGTCGAACTGCGTCACACCCCCACCCTGCCGCGGCTGGCCGTCGTCACAGCATTGCTCAAGCCTCACGGCGGTACCGATCAGCGAGACCACAAAACGCGTCTTGCCCTTGGCAAAAACATCCTGAAACTCGCTGTGCAGGCCAATGATGGCATCGGCGCCGGCAGCAGCGGCCTTGAGGCGGATGTCCTGCAGGGCACTGTTGTAGATGCCGTCCAGCTTGCGGCGGTAGTTGCGGCTGGCATCGGCAAAAAAGTCGGCCAGCGCAACCTCGGCCCCGACAACGGCCGACGAGCGCAAAATGCCGATATAGCGCGAGATACGGCAGTTTTCAATACGATCGGTTGTAGTGACGATAATGTCCATTGCTCTAAAAATGTATATTTTTAACGCAAAGTGTATATAAATATTGTATATAATATAAAAAAAACTGCCATGTAGATTCAACTACCAAGTGCAACACAGTTGTGCAAAGATAGTAAGAATTTTTGTTTAGGAGAGGCGAAGTTCAAAAGTTTTCTGGGACGGAGGTTGATCTCAG
>DFHL01000071.1 GCA_002371315.1 Bacteroidales bacterium UBA3724
TGAAATCGACAGCATTTGCAACGGCATAGTTGCCGGTCAGCGGAGTGCTGTTTTCCAGAGTGGTCCAGCCGTTGAATGTGCAGCCCTGGCGTGTGGCCATCGGCAGGGTGTAGGTTCCAGCCTCCTTGTGGTTCGTCGTGTTGGGGAAATCACCGTTGCCCACAAAGGTGCCGCCGGCGGCATTGAAACAGACAGCGTAGGTTGCTGTGCTCATAGTCACCACCTTGTAGAAGTAGGCCGTGTTACCTTGCGGATGGTTGTATGCCCGCAGACCCAACGTGCCGTTGATGCAGAGGCGGCGGTCGGTGAAGAGTTTGCCGGCAACGGCATACTCGTCGCCACCTTCAACTCCGATGACGAGGTTGGTGGTGTCGGTCGCGATGGTAGACATCTTGAAATTATTGGAGTTCACAATTTTCAGGTATAATGTCTCTTCCCCGATGGTAGCCCGTGCCGTGAACGAGGTGCCGTCCTGCGCCTTGGACAGGGTATAATATATGGGTGTCTCCTCTGAGGGGAGCGTCACATTGCCCCAACTCGAGGTGCCGCTGTAGTGGAACCCGATGTCTTCGACCCCCAGCACATACAGTGCATCCTCGTCGATGTCGGCTATCGATGTCAGTTGCTCGTAGGTGGTCTGTGCCACAGCCGCCGGCACAAAGGCAAGCAACAGGGCAAGCATAATAAGTGTCAGTCTTTTGTTCATAGTATTTATGTTTGTTATATTGTTTTTGCTCAAGTTGTGAATAATTCCCACTCTTGAAAGAGGTTGCAAATTTAAATATTTTTTTTCGATTTCAACACTGACGAATAATAATTCCTACGCAATAAACCGCAGGTTATTAACACAAGGTATTAAGAACGGGAAATGTGAAAGTTCATAATGATAGAATTTAAATATATACACATTCAAGCATTCGAATGCTACTGGTTGGCGTATTGCACCACCTCGTCGTGGAAGAATTCGAGCTGGATGCCTGCCTGGCGGAACAGCTCTTCGCTCTCCTGGCCGGCGTGGTATTTGTATTCGCACACCACGCGCTTGATGCCGCAGTTGATGATGAGCATTGCGCAGGTGCGGCAGGGGGTCATACGGCAGTAGAGCGTGGCGCCGTCGAGGGCGATGCCGCGCCGTGCGGCCTGGCAGATGGCGTTCTGCTCGGCGTGGACGGTGCGGACGCAGTGGTTGCTGATGGTGCCGTCGGGGTTGATGGTCTTGTGGAACAGGTGGCCCACTTCGTCGCAATGGGGCAGGCCCGAGGGCGAGCCGACGTAGCCGGTGACGAGCAGCTGGCGGTCCTTGACGATGACGCAGCCCGAGCGGCCGCGGTCGCAGGTGGCACGCTTGGCGGCGGTGTCGGCCAGCTCCATAAAGTATTCGTCCCACGTGGGGCGGCGGTAGAGGATTTGCGAAAGCACCTGCTCGACCTGCTTGTTCAGGTCGTCGATGGTGCCTCCGTTGTCGAAGCGGAAGTCGGCATTATCGATGCAGTATTTCAGGTTCTGCTTGTTGGGGTCGGCGTTGTCCATCTCGCGCTGCTCGTTGGCAATGAAGGTATCGAAGTCGATATGGTCGGTCTCCGAGCCGCGCAGCACGGCACGGTCGTAGCGCACGCGCGGGTCGGCGTCGACGGCGAAGAGGTAGAAGTTGGGCTTGCCGCGCAGGGCCTGCACTTCGCCGGGGGTGCGCACGCTTTCGATGATGCAGTTGCAGCCCGATGCCGAGGCCTGCTCGTAGAGCTGCTCGACAATCCACGACGGTGTGTGCTGGGCACGCAAGTCGTTGCCGACCAGCGTCATAGTGTCGCGGTTCACGTCCAGTCCGCGGCGCTTGATTTCTTCGGTGATGAAGGCGCGGACCGAGTAGTGCACAAATCCGCGGTTCTTGACCAGATAGTCGACGATGGTGCCTTTGCCAGCTCCGAGGGTTCCTGTAATTCCGATGGTTATCATATACGATGTTTAAAATATTTGTTGGAATACTGGATCAGCATTTGAATCGATATTCCAGCTTGGCCAGTTCTTCGTTGGCCTTGACGATTTTCTTCTTCAGGCCGGCTTTGTAGGCTATGAGCTTCTGCATCAGGGCTTCGTCGCCGAGGGCCATCATCTGCATCGCCAGGATGGCGGCGTTCTGTGCTCCGTTGATGGCCACGGTGGCCACGGGGATTCCCGGAGGCATCTGCATGATGGCGAAGGTGGCGTCGAGGCCTTCGAGGCAGCTGCCTTTGATGGGCACTCCGATGACGGGCAGCGGCGTTTCGGCGGCGATGACGCCCGGCAGGGCGGCGGCCATACCGGCACCGGCAATGATGACCTTGATGCCGCGTGCGGCAGCACCTTTGGCAAAGTCGCTCACCTCGGCGGGTGTGCGGTGGGCGGAGAGGGCGTTCACTTCGAACGGAATCTCCATTTCTTCAAAAAACTGGCAGGCTTTTTCCATAACCGGCAGGTCGCTGGTGCTGCCCATAATGATGCTAACGAGTGGGGACATATTGTTAAAGTTGAAAGTTGAGAGGTTAAAGTTGAAATGTCGTTTTTCGTTCTCCGTTTTCCGTTCTCTAAAATATCATCGCCAGCAGGACGTAGAGCCAGTGGGCGGCGATGCCGGCGCAGAGGCCGCCGATGGTGTGGGCTCCGATGGCTTTGCCTATCAGCTTGCGGTAGCCGAGGCTGTCGAGCATAGCGGTGTGGGTGCTGAGGTATCCGCTCCAGCACATACCCATAGCGGTGAAAACGGCGATGGCGTTGTTGTTGATGATGCCCGTCTCGATGAAGGTGGGCACGAGGCCGATGGCTGCACCCACGGCGCCGAGGGCCGTGATGGGGAACGACACCAATGCGCCGTTCTCGAAGCCGAAGAGCCAGTAGAAGATGAAGTTGACCTTGTCGGCCAGCCAGGTGATGACAGGCACGCCTTCGTAGGCGGCACCGACATACTCGCCGTTAGCGCCCGAGGGGCCGAAGGTGAGCATCATCACTATGGTCGAGATGCACAGCACGCCGGGGATGATGGCCACGCCGATGCCAACGCCGCTCTTTCCGCCGTCGAGCATCGCGTTCAGGAAGCGCTGGAATACAGACCCTTCGCTCTTGAACGATATCATTTGCTCGGTGCCCTCTTCCTCGGTCACCGGGGTGTCAAGCTCGGGATAGCTTTTCAGGGTGAAACGTTGCATCAGTCGGGTGCTGATGATGCTGCCGATGAAGGCACCCACCAGACCCACCATAGCCCCGCTTCCGAAGCCTTTGCCGGTCATAAAGGCAATGACAACGAGGCCCATACCGAAGGCGGTGCCGAAATTGGTCAGTGACACCAGCTGGTATTTCTTGAAGTAGCGCGCAAAGTTGTTGTCCTTGGCCAGCGAGATGATTGCGGGGTTGTCGCTGAGGAATGTCATAACGGCTCCCAGGGCGGCCACACCTGGCAGGTTGAAGAGTGGCTTCATCAGCGGCCGCAGTATGTTCTCCATCAGACGCACAACGCCAAACTCGGTCAGCAGTTTCGAGATGGCGCCCATCAGCACGCAGATGGCCATAATGTAAAACACGGTCTCCAGCAGCAGGTGGTAGGCTGTCTGCATAAAGGTGTTGAGCATATTGGGCAGTGTCATCCTGTATGCGAGGAAGCCGAAAAAGGCAAAGAAACAGACGAGGAAGATCAAAGCCTCGAAGCTGCGCAGAGTGGTGAATTTGAAGCGGCTGGGCTTGCGTTCGCCTCGGCGCTTCTTTTCGTCGGTCTCGTGGTGGCGAAATACCTCAAAAGGATTCAGCACCGACAGCAGGCTGTGGTGCTTGTTGTTCTGGGGACTGTTGTTGCTTGTGTTTTCCATTATGTTTTAAGGTGTATACTGTTGCGTTTTCGTTTTCGTCTTCGTTTTCGTCAGCCTACATTCCGCGTTCCATAAACATACGGTGTATGTTCATATGCCAGGTGATGCCGATGTTGGCGTTGAACTGGTCGGTGAACGACAGTTGGTTGCCGTTGATGTCCTCGTTGCGGAAGTTGTTGTACGACAGCACGCCGTGCAGGCGCACATCCTTACAGAACGAGGGGTTGTACTCGAAGCCGATGCCGTATTTGGCTATGCGGCTGCCCGAAGCGATGAGGCAGTCAAGGTCTATGGGATTGAGGAAGTCGACCTCCGACAGGTTCTGCTCGTAAGCGCCCTTGGCATAGATGTTGAAGTCGTTGGTAAGGTGGAAGTTGAAGCAGACGATGGCGGCAAAGTTCTTGCCCCAGTCGTCGGTGGCCAGCGCGTGGTGGATCAGGTCGAGATACAGGTCCCAGCGGTCGTAGATGAGCTTGTTGCCGAGGGCTATGTAGTTCATATACTTGTGGTCGGGGCGCTCGAAGAGGTTGGCCGAATAGAGGGTGTTGAAATGGCCGAACTTGCCCGACCAGTAGAGGCTGTAGCCCATCAGGCCCATACGCCATTCGTTGCCGGGGGTGATGCCGTTGTTGTAGGCCAGGCCGGCACCGTAGTACACGTAGGGCGAGTTGGCCACCTGCGCCAGCAGCATCTGGTTGCCGTCGTCGCTCTTGTAGGCCGCCGCAGCACCCAGCTGGAAGCAGTAGAAGTTGTTCCAATAGTTGGTGCTGAACAGCACGTCGATGGGCGCAGCGTCATATTCGAAACCGCCCACGGCCAGGGCGTCCTTGCCCAGGCGGAACATCCAGTTTTTGTTGGGATGGTAGGTGAGGTACAGGAAGTCGGTGTTGTCGAAAAACGACACCGAGCCCTCCTGTGCTATGATGCGCTGGCGGAAGAAGTAGCTGAACTTGTCGTTCAGGTCGCCGCCGACGATGAAGTTGAAATACTTGCCGTGGAAACCCAGCGGGTCGCTGATGTTGTCGTCCTGGTTGACGTGGAAGTAGTCGAAGTCGGCGCGGGCCTCGAGGCGTATCTGTGAAAAGACGGGCGAGAAGACCACTTGTGCGTTGGCGCGGACGGTCATAATCATTGCCGCCGCCAACAGTAGGGTGCGAGATAGCTGTTTTGTTTTCAATGTTTTGTAGTTTATTATATTATACTTATTTTTTTGCAAAAGTACGAATGTTTGCGCTAATGCCAAAAAATAATGGCATAAAAATGTGCACGAACAAAAAAAAAGTATTAATTTTGCCAACGGAAATTAATAAAAATACTTAAGCAATATGAATAAAATCAAATCTTTATGCCTTCTGGCAGCATTTGTTTTTGCCGGTTTTGGCGCAAATGCACAGCTCACTCACCTCGAGCAGTCGATTTATCTCAATTTCAACCTGCCCACGGGCCAGTTCAACGACGATGTCGTTCTCAACGCCGCCAACCAGTCCATTCCTATGACCCGCTTCAACGCCGGCAAGAGCGCCGTCTTCGGCTTCGGCCTCGGCTACCGCGTGTCCTATCGCTTCGATGTCGGATTCGGCGAGGTGTCGCCCTATCTGCACGGCGACTTCCAGTGGAACCGCATCAAGAGCGACCTTCGCGAGGATTATATGAACGCCAGCGACGGCAGCTGCCCCAACTACTTCAACGTGCCCATCTATCTTGGTGTCAACTATCGCTACCAGCTTGACGACATCTTCACCCCGTTTGCCGAATTCGGCATCGGCCCCGACTTCTTCTTCATCACCAAAGAGTCGGGCAGCAGCGTCAATTCGGGCACCTTCAAGCTGCGCTATCAGGCCACTACCAACGTCGCCTTCCAGCTGGGCCTGGGCTGCTACTTCGGCCAGCACGTCAGCGCCAGCCTGCACTACAACGGCTATGGCAAGCACGCCATCAAGTATTCCGGCAGCCCCGAAATGGACAACGTCGCCCTTGTCGCTACCGAAGCCTCGGTCACCGAAACCCAGACCCGCAGCATCGGTATGATGTCGCTGCGCATCGGATTCCATTTCTGATCGTAGTTCTTCGGACCTCATTGCTGGTCTGATAAATAACAAAAAGGGTGCCCTTTATTCGTTAAGGGCACCCTCTCTTTTTTGTTTGCGCAGCTGTCAGTTCACCACCAGTTTCTTCGCCACGTTGCCGGCAGGGGTGTGGACTATGACGATGTACATTCCGCTGGGCCAGTCGGCGATGTCGATGGTTGCCGATGTGCCAGAGGCTTTGGTGTCGAGCACCTTGTTGCCTCGCAGATCGTAGGCTTCCAGGGCTGTCAGCTGGAACGAGGAGTAGACCGTTGCAAAGGTCGAAGCCGGGTTGGGAATGATGTTTGTCAGCAGGCTCAGGGCCGAGGTGATCGAGCTGGGGTCGCCGCCGCCACCGCTGGTGGTGTCGCAGAGGTAAATGTCAACAGGCTCGCTCTGCCCTATCAGAGGATTTGCATCGAATACTTTACAAGATGTGGCTATGCCTATTATGTTGAGTGGAGTCTCCGTGTAGTGTAGCAATACTGCAACAGCTCGCCGTGAGGTTCAGAACTCGATAAAATATCAGTGTAATATTGCGGTTCTGCATCGCGTAAGAGTGACAAATTGTGATTAGAGTCCGCCAGCCAGTTTTCGGACCACCACTGGTAGAAGTAGTTGGGCGACCGGCCAACTATTGTGTCGCCAGTATGGTAATAATAAGGACTTTGGGCTTTCACGAAGCCATTCATTGCCAATGCAGTAAGAATAAGGAAAACAATTCTTTTCATATTGGTTTACAGTGTTTTGTTGCATATTGACCCTCTTTGATTACTTTGCAAATATATATATTTTTTTATATATACAAATGATTTTTTAAAAATTTTTTTCCTCTCTCGAAGTTGGTATTTATAGCCGGTTTTTCTATCCTTATTTTCCTCTTGTTCTGATGTCTACGCAATTTGCTGAGTGCTTTCGGAGCATCGGCAACGACAATATACCCCCACTTCCTCGCACCGGGTCGTTGGTGCGAGTGGGCGTTGCCAATGGTGTAAATGTGGAATGGAAGCGCTCTAATTCTCTTTCTCTTTCATATATTCGCGGGCATAGGCCACATAGTGGGCGGCGTTGTCGGTTGGCAGAGCGGGCTTCAGGTATCGGGCCGGAACGCCGCCCCATATCTCGCAGGGCGGTATTTTGGTGCCTTGCAGCACCAGCGCGCCGGCGGCGACGATGGCCCCTTCGCCCACCTCGCAGCTGTCCAACAGCGTGGCACCCATACCGATCAGGGCGCGGTCGCCGATGGTGCAGGCGTGGACGGTGACGTTGTGGCCTATGGTGACATCGTTGCCGATGTGGGTGGGACCCGTGTCGTGAGTCACGTGGACGCAGCTGCCGTCCTGTATGTTGGTGCGGTTGCCGATGGTGATGGGGGCCACGTCGCCGCGGACGACAGCGTTGAACCATACGGAACATTCGTCGCCCAGGGTGACATCGCCGACCAGGGTCGCGTTTTCGCTGAAGTAGCAGTCTTTGCCCCACTTCGGGGAACGACCTTTGTATGATTTGATAAGAGCCATAATCGATTGTTTTTCTTTATATTTCCATTCCCATAAGCATCACGCGCTCCTCTTTCCGAAAACCGTATTTCGCGTAGAAATCCTTCAGCCAGCCGTCGCTGGCCGTAATCAGATGAACGCCAACGATGTCCATCCTTTTCAAATCTTCCATCGCCTTGTCCATCAGCAGCGAGGCAATGCCTTGCCCCTGGTAGCGGGGGTCGACGGCGACATCGTCGATTTCGAACGTGCGACCGTAGTGGAACAGCATCGATGTCCCCAGCAGGAAACCGGCCACAATGCCATCGACCACACACTCAAGCCCATAGTGCTGCGGCGACTCCAGCAGCTCCTTCACGAGGACCGTGGCATCCTCTTCCTTCCATCGGTCGTTCCACGGCTCGCCCGAAAACGCCGCCGCATATATTCGCCCATATTCCCGCAGGTGGCTTGGGTCTATTTTGTTTATTATTGTGGACATATTGCTGATGTATCGTATTGGTTATCATCTCCGCCAGGCGCCGAGCACTTCGCCGATGTAGATGGCGTGGATGCCGGCCTCGAAGCCGTCGTACCACTGGCGCGGGGTGTCGCTGCGGAAGTCCTTCTCGGTCTGGTGCCAGGCGGTCATCGTTTCGCACTCGATGACGAGGCTGGCCTCTTCGTAGTAGGGGGTGCCGTGTTCGGTATAGGCCACGTGCAGGCCCAGCGCGGCGGCTTTGGCATCGACCGACGCGCTGTCGCCGAATTCGCGGCCGCTGCGTTTGCCCAGGAACTGCCAGACGCTGGGGTCGTCGAACTCCATAATGGTGAAGCGCGGATGGCGCTCCATAAACTCGTAGGTGTAGCGCGCCGGCGCCACATAGACCGTCACCGCCGGCCGCTCGTGGCCCAGGTAGTTGCCTATGCTGCCCCAGCCGATGGTCATCGCGTTGCTTTCGGTGCTGTCGCCGCAGCAGAGAATCAGGTTTTTGGTGAAAAAGGTGAAGCCGTTGTCGGCAAAATCCTTTTGCACGTCGAAGGGTTTCAGTTCGGTGTTCATTGTTGCAGTCTCTTTTGGCTCGTCGTTCTGCTGCTGGCTGTTGCAACCGCCGAGGGCGGCAATCAGCAGGGCAGAGGCGAGGATGGTTCGTGCGATATGTTTCATCGTGTTAATTGACTGAATGTCTTTGTTGTATAAAGGTTCGGACGGCGGAACTCCCCTCGGCAGTCGCTGCACCGACGGCTCGGCGCACGGGCCGATGTCGCTGCGACGCATTGGCGTTGCCGTGAGGCGCTCAGTTTTCATAATCCAAGTAACGCATAGCCCTTCGAAATATTGTTTCAATAATTCTGTGTGGGGATAATAATGCATAAGTTGCCGGAAAATAGTAAAGTATATCGCCCTGCAATGAAGCCAATCGCGTACCCCTGCAGCATAATATGCAGTTGGTTTAACCAAAATTAACAGATTATGTTAAATTTTAACATTTCGGAGCTGTTTTTTGCCCTGTTTTGCCCCCTCTCAACCCCCTGTTTTCCAGGTACCATCTTCTTACCAAATTCTACCCAAGTTCTTATCAAGTTCTTACCAAACTCTACTTCAGTAGAAGATAGTAACTTGTTGGTTAGTGTTTTATAGTGACAAAATACGTCGCGGTTAGGGTGCTGAAATGTGGTGCTCTTTTTTGAAACCCTGACAATCAATATGTTATAAATGTTAAAATTTCTTATAAATTTCAGAAAAAAATTTAACATTTCTGTGCGAATCCTTAATGCAGAAAAAGGCCGGCCTGCATACGGGCAGGTCGGCCTATGGTGGTTGTTTACAGTTGGTTGCGTGTGGTTTTACCAGACGAAGTCGACCGAGGGGCCGTTCGGGATGCTTAGCCGCATCGGCGTGCCGGCGGGCGGCAGCTCCATCTGGCCGGTTGCCTCGTTGTAGCGGCGCAGCCAGAAGGGGTCGATCGGGATGGAGAAGCGGCAGCGGTCACGTCCGCCGGTGACAAGTTCGAGGAAGACTCTCTCGGTGGCCACCAGTTGGCGGCGCGGTGCCGTAAGGCCGTCGCCTTCAAGGTAGATCTGTATAATCTCGCTGCTGTTGGCCAGAAATCCGTCCACGCTGTCGAGGGTGAGCAGTCCGTTTACCGTCAGGCTCTCGCGGTCGAAAGAGACGCTGTCGTAGTGGAAGTGGCCGTAGCTGAGGCCGTGGCCGAAGGGGAAGAGCGGCTCGTCGGTCATATAGCGATAGGTGCGCTGCTGCATATCGTACTCATCGAACGGTGGTAGCTGACTGGTTGAGCGATAGAATGTTACTGGCAAGCGTCCGAATTGGTTTGAATAGCCAAACAGGGCGTTGACGACAGCAATTCCCATTTCCTGTCCTCCGTACCAGGCAACGACAATGGCGTCGATGTCGTCCACTACCTCTTCCAGACCTATGGCGCTGCCGGTGCAGAGCACTAAGACGATAGGCTTGCCGGTACGACGCTTGATTTCCTTGATGAGGTCGCGCTGTGGCGCAGGCAGTTCGATGGCGGTGCGGTCACCTTTATAGAAGCCTGGAAGATTGACCTGCAGCTCTTCGCCCTCGAGGGCAGGGGAGAGGCCGCCGCAGAAGACCACGACGTCGCTTTTCTCTATCTGTTTCCAGAACTTGCGAGTACGTTTGTAGGCATTGTCGGCCAGATGGCAGGCAGTGTCAAAATAGATATTGGCTATGTTGTGGATGACTGAAGGCTCATCGGCATAATATATACGTTGCCGCTTGAGTAGGTGGAATGCATCGGAGATGGTGTACAAGTAAGGAGGCTCGCCGTTGTAGTTGCCTAATGCCATTGCCGAGTCGGCTGCATTGGGGCCAATGATGGCTACTTGGCGGTAATCTGTGAGGTCTTTTAGAGGCAGGATTCCATTGTTTTTGAGCATCACAAGCGATTGCCCTGCGACGAATGCAGGGTCTGGGTCGTAGTCGGTGTCATTGATGATATGCTCATAGATCCATTCTGGTCGTATGCGGAAGCGCGTGCGGAGCACGCGGCGCAGATGTTCGTCTATTTTGGCTTCGCTGATGTAGCCGCTGTCGACGGCCGTGTGCAGCGCCGCCAGCCCCGAGCCGCACTCGAGGTCCACTTCCGAGCCGAAGGCTGCAGCGGCGGCTTGTGCTGCGGTGGCGTGGGTGCGGTGGCGCGGAATGACGGTGTCGGGTTCCCAGCAGTCGTTGAGGGCCCAGCAGTCGGTGACGAGGATGCCATCGTAGTGCCAGCGGTTGCGCAGTATGTCGACCAGCAGGTGGTGGTTGGTGCAGCAGGGCTCGCCGTTCAGCCGGTTGTAGCCGCACATCACCTGCTGCACGTCGCTATTCTTTATTATGTATTCGAAAGCAGGCAGATAGGTGGTCCAGAGGTCGCGGTCGGTGATGCGCGCGTCGAACTGGTGGCGCAGCCCTTCGGGGCCGCTGTGGACGGCCAGATGCTTGAGGCAGGCGGCGGACTTGAGAAACGGAAAGCGGAAAGCGGAGAGCTGAAAGCGGGCTGACGCGTCGATATCGCTTTCCGTTTCCAGCTTTCCGCTTCCCATCTTCCGTTCTCTGCTTTCCGCTTTCCGCTTTCCGTTTTCCGCTTCAATATGCCCTTGCAGGCCGCGCACGGCGGCCAGGCCCATCTGTGCCGTCAGGAAGGGGTCTTCGCCGAAGGTCTCCATTCCGCGTCCCCAGCGCGGGTCGCGGAAGATGTTGATGTTCGGAGTGAAGAAGGTGATGCCTGTGTTGTCGCCATACTGGCCTTCGGCTTGCGACTGGCGGTGTTTGCGCACGCCCTCGTCGGCGATGTGGGAGTAGACTTCGTTGACCAGTTCGGGGTAGAAGGTTGCCGCCAGGGCTATGGGCATCGGGTAGACGGTGGCGATGCCGTTGCGGGCGATGCCGTGCAGGGCCTCGTTCCACCAGCTGTAGGGCTTGATGCCGAGCCGGGGGACGGCGGGGTTCTGGTGCTCGAGGAAGCCCAGTTTCTCTTCGAGCGTAAGGCGTGCGACGAGGTCGTCGACGCGCTGCTCGACAGTCAGCGAGGTGTCCTGGAATGGGTAGTGCTGGGCCCTGGCAGAATTGCAGAGTTGCAAAATGCAAACTAAAATGATGGCAAAGAGGCGTTTCATATTTGTCGGTAGGTGCAAAAAAAAAGAGTTGAAATCTTGCTGTTGCAGCCAAATTTCAACTCCTAAAATATCAAATAATGATTTTTACTTCGCTTCGGCGTAGGCGATGAAGCCGTCCATCTCGGCGAAAAGCGACGATTCGGGATAGTCGTTCTTGACGCTCTTGAAGCACTCGATGGCCTTGGCGTTGTTGTCGCTCATCAGGTAGCACACGCCGGCTTTGAACAGGGCGAAGGGCGCGGTGATGGGGTTCTTGTCCATATTGGCGGCCTTCTCGTAGTGCTTGATGGCAGCGGCGGTGTTGCCCTGCTCGGCCTCGGCGTCGCCCTTCATCATCTCGTTGAAGACGGGCGTCAGCTGGTCCTTGCCGTTGTATTTGTCCATATATTTGAGGGCTTCCTGATATTTGCCAAGGTGCAGGAAGCAGATGCCGGCTTCGTATTTGGCACGCTTTCCGGCCTTGGTAGAGCCGTATTTGTCAATGACTTGCAGCAGACCGACGCTGTATTTGTCGTTGCTGGTGCTGTCGCCGTAGAGGGCTGCATTGTAGTCGCCTTGTGCAAAGTACTGTTCGGCGGCGAAAATGGCCTCGTTGGCCTTCTCCTGGCGGGGCTGACTGACGAATTTGTTGATGCCGAAGATGGCAAGAACGACAACCAGAACGGCGGCGATGGAGCTGATGATCAGTTTCTGGTTGTTCTCGATAAACTGCTCACTTTTAGAAATAAAACTGATGTTTTCAGTGTTCTTTTCTTCAATGTTTTTTTCCATTTTATAGATGATTTTTCTTTGTTTTTTTTCGCATTTTGAGTTTGCAAAAATAGTCAAAATTTTTCATTACGAAGAAAATATTTTTCTTTTGCTGTCGCTTTTTCATTTTATGAAAAAAAACTCGCCACTATATGGTATTGTAAAATAATGTGTTATATCAAAATTTAAAATTTATTCACAAAAAAAATATTTTTTCGACAAAAAATTCTTATTTTTGCAAATTATAATACATTTAATGTGATGGATACAAAAACTAAATATTTGGGTCTTGAAATCGAGAGCCCTATCATCGTCGGCAGCTGCGGTCTGACGAACGATATCAACAACTTGGTGAAAATGGAACAGGCCGGTGCCGGTGCCGTGATAATCAAGTCGGTGTTTGAAGAACAGATTATATACGACATTAAGCGCAACCTGAGTATGATGGCCCCGACGGACAACTACGGTATGAGCTACGAGTATGTCGCCGCCCACGTTTCGGATGACTCGCTGGGCAAGCATTTCGACCTGATCAAGGAGGCCAAGAAGCGCCTTCATATCCCTGTTGTGGGCAGCATCAACTGCTATTCGTTCGAGAATTGGATGACCTACACGCAGCGCTTCCAGGAGGCCGGATGCGACGCCCTGGAGCTGAATATGGCCATCCTGCCCTACGAAACGACAATGTCGTATGAGGATGTCGACCGCCTCTTTTCGAACATTATCAATACGTTGCGCAAGTCGGTGAATATCCCTGTCAGCATCAAGGTGAGCCAGAACTTCACCGATATGGCCAACTTTATGCAGCGCCTGTCGTGGATGAATATCAACGGCATAACGTTGTTCAACAAGGCGCTGAACGTCGATATTGACATCGACAAGATGGAACTGACCCACGCCCCGTCGCTGTCGACCCCCGAGGAGATGTACAACACGCTGCGCTGGGTGGCCATCCTGAGCAACAAGCTGCGCTGCGACATTTCGGCATCGACGGGCGTGCATACTCCTGCCGACGTCGTGAAGATGCTGCTGGCCGGTGCCGGCACGGTACAGGTGGTGTCGAGCCTCTACAAGAACGGCATCGACTATCTGCAAACGCTCAACGATGGCTTGCGCAAGTGGATGGAAGAGAAAGGCTACACGAAGCTGTCGCAGTTCCGCGGCAAGCTTGCCGTCAAGGCCAACGACGAGGCGTCGATGTTCTTCCGCACCCAGTTTATGAAGCATTTTGCCCAGATCTGAGCCGCGCTGCATCAGCCGACTATCACTTAATCTTTAACAATCTACAATTCTGCAAGCCATATTTTATGGAAGTGACACGTTTGTTCGACCTGATGGAGTACCGCAAGGCCACTCATCCGGAACGCGCGGTTTTTGTTGCCAAATACAACAATGAATGGCGCAAGATATATATCGACGAGTATGTCGAAAAAGTCAACTTCTTGAGTTATGCGCTCTTGGCACTTGGCCTGGAGCGCGGCGACAAGGTGGCCCTTATTTCGCCCAACAGCCCCGAGTGGAATTTCCTTGATATGGCTGTGCAGCAAATAGGATGCGTCCTGGTGCCTATCTATCCGACAATCAGCGCCGACGACTATAAATACATCCTCGACAACGCCGAAGTGAAGATTGTCTTTATCGACAACGTCGACCTTATGCGTCGCATCAAGGACATACTCTACGACTTGCCGCGCGTCAAGGCTGTATATACCTTCAAGGCTGTCGAGCGGCTGCAGGAGGTGCTGGCGACCTACAACGTGCATCAAGGCGGCTGTATCGACGACCTCTACGAGATGGGGCGCAACAATCCCGCCGCCGACAAGGTCGAGGCCATACGCAGCTCGATCGGGCCGCGCGACGTGGCGACGATGATCTACACCAGCGGCACTACGGGCTTTCCCAAGGGCGTGATGCTCTGCCACGAGAATATCCTTACCTGCGTCAACGGTGTCAAAATGACACCTAAACCGTACTTTACCAGGGCGCTGAGTTTCCTGCCACTGTGTCACATCTATGAGCGTATGATGAACTACCTGTACCAGTTTATGGGCTATGAGACCTACTATGCCGAAAGCATCGCCAAGGTCGTCGACAACGTCAAGTACGCCAAGCCTTATATGATGACCGCCGTGCCGCGCTTTGTCGAAAAGATGTATGACGGCATTTTCCGCAGCGGCCAGAAGATGACGGGAATGAAGAAGAAAATCTTCTTCTGGGCGCTCGATCTGGCTATGGACTACGACCTCGATGGAACCTCGTTCTGGTACAACTGCAAGCGCCGTGTGGCTGACAAGCTTGTATATGGCAAAATCCGTGACAATTTCGGCGGATGCCTCGAAATGTTTGTTTCGGGCGGCTCGGCCATACAGCCGCGTTTGGCCAAGTTCTTCACGTGCATAGGTATGGACATATATGAAGGTTACGGCCTCACTGAAACGTCGCCGGTCATTGCCGTCAGCTCGGCTCTGCCTCACGGACGCAAGCTCGGCACCGCTGGCCTGCCCCTGCCGGGCATCGAGGTCAAAGTGCTGCCCGACACCAACGAAATCGTCTGCCGGGGCAGCAACGTGATGCTGGGCTACTACAAGCAGCCCGAACTCACGGCCCAGGTTATCGATGCCGACGGATGGCTGCACACGGGCGACACGGGCGCCTTCGAGCCCGAAGGGCAGCTGCGCATCACGGGCCGCACCAAGACGATGTTCAAGACCTCGATGGGCAAGTATGTCAACCCCGAGGTGATAGAAGAGAAATTCAAGGAGTCGCCCTTCGTCCTCGATATGATGGTGGTGGGCGAAAACCAGAAGTTCGCCGGGGCCCTTATCCTGCCCGACTTCGATTTTCTCAAGGAATGGCAGGAGCGGCACGGCATACACTGCCAGACCCGCGAAGAGATGGTGAGCGACAAGCGCACCCTCGAACGCTATCAGCGCGTGGTGGACAAATACAATGCCTTCTTCGGCTCCACCGAGCAGGTGAAAAGCTACAAGGTCCTCAACGACACCTGGACCGAGGCCAACGGCTGTATGACCCCGACGCTGAAAATCAAACGCAAAGTTATTGAAGAACGTTGTAAAACTGAAATAGAAAACCTTTTTAAATGAAGTTGAACAGGATGATTCCTCCGTGGACTTATCCGCCAAATACTATTACATATGGAAGAAAAAGTACCAAGTTTTTTCCGCTTTGAAGACCTTCGCGTCTACGCCAAGGCTGTGGAATACAGCCGCTGGCTGGTGTCGACAATGCGCGACGCCCGCAGCGAAGGCGAAAGAAGCCTTTGCCAGTCGTTCTTCGCCTCGGCAATGGCTATCTCCATCAACATTGTCGAGGGCTCGTCGCGCAACAAGAGCCAGTTCGACCACTACCTGAAAGAGGCCAAAACCGCCATCCGCGAATGTGTAATCTACACCGCCGTGGCCAAGGGAACGGGATTGCTCTCCGGCGAGGAAAGCAACCGCTCGCGCGATCTGCTGATGGAACTGACACGTATGATTGGAGCTCTCATCATCTCGCTGCAGAAAGGCACGCGCCGCAGCCGCGAAACAGAGTATAACTCTCCAATGCACGAGGACCTTGAAGACCTCGGCAACATTGACACCGAATTCGAATCCGAATTCAACGATATGCCCGTCTGAGCGTCACGCACGCCCACGGCACACTCAGCGCGGCCCGTCCGGGCTGCAAGTCGGCAATCCCTCTTGTCGGCCCTGTGTGGCATTTGCTCTTGCGGGTCTATTTGCGATATATATAATATGAATAACATATATTAATTTCTAAACTAATAAAACTCAATGCCTACTAATGTGTCCTACCCCGATTTGCCGTTGATGCGCCACACCGCAAGCGGAAATTTCTTCCTCATCGCAGGACCTTGCGTCATCGAGGACGAAAAGTCGCCCTTCCTCATCGCCGAGCGGCTGCTCGAAATCTGCGACAGGCTTCAGATTCCCTTTGCCTTCAAGGCCTCATACCGCAAGGCCAACCGCTCTCGCGTCGATTCCTTCACGGGCATCGGCGACTGGGAAGGCCTTGAAATACTTGGGCAAATTCGCGAACGCTTCAATATCCCCGTCGTCACCGACATCCACAACGAAACCGAGGCCGCCACGGCCGCCCAGTTCGTCGACGTGCTGCAAATCCCCGCATTCCTCTGTCGCCAGACATCGCTCCTGGCCGCAGCTGCCGAAACGGGACGCGTCGTCAACGTCAAGAAGGGTCAGTTCCTCTCGCCCGAAGCAATGGTGCACGCCGTCAACAAGATACGCTACTATGGCGGCAGCAAGATACTCCTCACCGAGCGCGGCACCACCTTCGGCTATCAGGACCTCGTCGTCGACTTCCGCAGTGTGCCGATAATGAAGCGCAACGAGGTGCCTGTCGTTGTTGACATCACCCATTCGCTGCAGAAACCCAACCAGCCCGAGGGCGTCAGCGGCGGCGACCCCGAAATGATTGAGACCATAGGCCGCGCCGCCGTCGCCAACTGCTGCGACGGCATCTTCCTCGAGACGCACCCCGACCCGCGCAACGCCAAGTCCGACGGCGCCAATATGCTGCCGCTCGGCAAGGCCGAGGCTCTCCTGCAGCGTCTTGTGGCCATCGCCAAGGTGGCACGCGAAGTGTGAATCGTTTAGAGAATAAACTCCAATTGCTTAACAATGAAACTGAATCTGACTAAACCCATCGTCTTTTTCGACCTCGAAACCACCGGTGTACAGGTCGGCACCGACCATATCGTCCAAATCTGCCTGCTCAAGGTTATGCCCGACGGCACCGAAAGCGACGTCACCTACCTGGTCCGCCCGGCCGACAACAATGGCAACACGCTGCCCATCCCTGCCGAGTCGACGGCCATTCACCACATCACCGACCAGATGGTGGCCGACCAGCCCTCGTTCCGCCAGCTGGCCCCTGCCATTGCCGAATTTATAGGCAATGCCGACCTGGCGGGCTACAATTCCAACAAGTTCGATGTCCCGCTGCTGGTCGAAGAGTTTCTGCGCGCCGGCATCGACTTCTCGCTTCATAAACGCAATCTTGTTGACGTCCAGAATATTTTCCACCGTATGGAACCGCGCACCCTCGTCGCCGCCTACCGCTTCTATTGCGGCAAGGAGCTCGACGGGGCCCACAGCGCCGACGCCGACACCAAGGCCACATACGAGGTGCTCAAGGCGCAGCTGGACCGCTACAACGGCGTGGACTTCACCGACCGCGACGGAACAACTACCCAGCCCATTGTCAACGATATACGTGCCCTCAGCGAGTTCACAGGCAACCCCCAGTGGGCCGACCTCGTGGGCCACATCGGCTACGACAAGAACCACCGCGAGATTTTCAACTTCGGCAAGCACAAGGGCAAGACCCTCGAGGGGGTGTTCTATCAGGAACCGGCCTACTTCGACTGGATGATGAAAGCCGACTTCCCGCTCTCCACCAAGCAGGTGGTGATGCAGGTGCAGGGCCGCCTCATCGAAGCCAAGCACCGCAGACAGCAGGAAAAGCTGCAGGCCCTGAAACAAAAGTTTGGAGGTTGAAAAGCGCAACCAGATGAAAATCATTTGTATAGCCCGTAACTACAGCCAGCACGCTGCCGAGATGGGCGCTCCGCAATACGAGCACGGCTCGCAGCAGGCCCTGTCGCCAGCCTTTTTCCTCAAGCCCGACAGCGCCCTGCTGCTCCGCAACCAGCCCTTTTTCTATCCCGACTTCAGCCAACGGATTGAGTATGAGGCCGAAGTTGTTGTCCGCATCGACAGGGTGGGCAAGAGCATCGACGAGCGTTTCGCCCACCGCTACTACAGTTCCGTCGCCCTCGGCATCGACTTCACGGCCCGCGACCTTCAGGCCGAAGCCAAGGCCAAGGGGCTGCCGTGGACCCTCTCGAAGGGCTTCGACGGCTCGGCGGCGCTCAGCGACTTTGTGCCGCTTGCCGACCTGGGCGGCGACATACAGAACCTCGACTTCACGCTGTCGCGCGGCGGCCAGCTGCTGCAGCGCGGCAACACGCGCGATATGCTCTGCCCCGTCGACCGTATGATATCCTACATCTCCGACTTTATGCTGCTGCGCACCGGCGACCTCATCTACACCGGCACCCCCGCCGGCGTCGGCCCCGTGGCCATAGGCGACACCCTCGAGGGCACCCTCCAGGGCCGCCCGCTGCTCACCTGCCGCATCAAGTAGCGGGCCCCGGAACCGCCCCACCGACCCCCATCCGCCGTTTTTCTGCAAAAACGGCGGATTTTTTGTTGTATAACATTGATTGTCAGTGCGTAATCGTGTCGTTGCAAAAACTTTTCAAAAAAGTTCGCTTCCCCCGAAAAACGGCCAAAAATCGCCTTTTGTAACCCACTGAAACTCAACACTAATTACCTATCAAAGTTCACCCAAATTCCTACCTTGTTCTGACCAAATTTTGCCACAGTGGAGTATGACCGGTTTTTGGCCAGTCCGACGTCGGTTTTTGGCCCTGGCGATGTCCGTCGCGGAGGGTGCTAGCGACGGGCTGCGCAAGGGCAAAAAAATGACCGCTTGGTGGCAAGCGGTCACTTAAAGAGGTGTTGGCAAGGCGCGGCACCAGAGGTGCGGGTGGCGCCGCGGGAGACGTAATAATCAGAAATACAGTTTCATCATTCGCCGGCCCACTTCCTTGTATTCCATAGGGTTTATTTTTCCAGTGTGTATTCGAGGAACATCGTCTGCGTTATCTGTTCGCCGGCCACGCGCAGGGTCAGCGGCAGGAAGGCGCTGACGGCGGGTTCGGCCTTGCGGTTGTCCATACGCAGATAGATGGTCAGCTCGCGGCCGGGGGTCAATTTGCTGTAGCCCACCACCTTGACGTCGGGCGAGCCGACGCTGATGAAGTCGAGCGAGGTCTCGGTCAGTGCGGTGTGTTTCAGATGGACCTGGATGTCGGCATATTCGCCTGTGAAATAGGTTCCTATGTGCATTGCGCGTGTGGGCAGGTGCAGGCAGCTGATGAGGCTGCTGTCGTCCTCGAGGTACTGGTAGTCAAGTATCTCGATGCGTCGTTCCTTGGCGGCCTCGACGCTGTAGACCGACTTGTTGGTCTGGCTGCGGTCGGCGCTGACGCTGCGGTCGGCGTGGCTGCTGCCGTAGGCCACTTCGCGTATCTGCAGCGAGCCGCCGCCGGTGCCCATATATTTGGTCAGGATGCCCTTGTTGTACTCCATTATCTGGTTGACGATGCTGGCGATGCGGCGCTTGGAAATCAGCTCGTTGTATTGGCTGGTGTGGATGGGGCTGGCGTAGCCTTCGACGGTCATCGAGATGCGGTGGCCGGCCTTGAGGTCGTCGAGCAGCAGGTTGAGGAACTGTTCGAAGCGTTCGCAGTTGTACTGCACGTCGTAGTCGAAGAAGTAGTCGATGGCGTCGCAGATCGAGTCGAAGACCACGTTGCCGGCGGCCAGGGTGTGGGCCTTCTTGTAGTCGTTGCGCATAAACATATAGCGGTTGTAGGTCTGGAAGTAGTTGGTCGTTGTCGTTGCCAGCTTCGATTTGGGGTCGGGTTCGTCGTTGTGGAAGTAGAGCTTGATGGGCAGCAGCGTGTGGACGGCGCCTTTCATAGCCACGGGGGCGGGCTCTTCGACCTTGCGGCGGCGCGGGGCTTTCTTTTGCAGGCGCCAGCTGTAGATGTCGTTGCAGCAGGTGTTGTCGCTGACGAAGAAGGAGCCGCGGCGGTTGGAGGTCAGATAGCCCGAGCGGGAGTCGCTGTTGAGGGTGAAATAGAGGTCGTTGGCCGGGCTGTTGAGCGACGAGCCGAGGTTGACTGGCTCTTGCCAGCTGTCGCGGGCGCCCTGCGAGCGGAAGACGTCGTAGCCGCCGAAGCCATAGTGCCAGTCGGACGAAAAGTAGAGCTGGCCGGTGTTGTTGTCGTAGAAAGGTGTGATTTCGTTGCCGACGGTGTTGACGGGCGTGCCGAGGTTGACGGCGGGCGAAGGCGTCTTGCCGTCGGTGATGATGGTGTACCAGATGTCGTGTCCGCCAAGGCCGCCGTCGCGGTTGGACACGAAGTAGAGGATCGTCGTGCTGTCGGGCAGGTAACCCACGGCGGGGTGGGTCGAGCTGGTGCCGTCCAGGTTGACGTCGCCGCCCAGCTCGCGCGCCTTCTGCCATTTGCCCTTATGGTAGTGCGAGACGTAGATTTTGCAGGGTATTTCGGCAAAGTCGTCGGCGTCGCAGATGGTGAAGTAGATGTTCTGGTGCAGCGGGTCGAGGGCGACGTTGCAGGTGTGTTTCTCCTTGGCGTTGAGGCCGAAAGCGTTGGGCGTGCCTTTGTTCGGCTCGTCGCCGCTGAAGTCGGCCTGGAAGATTTGCATCAGCGCCAGGTCGCTGTAGATGGCGTTTTTCGAGCCGGGTTTCGACAGTTCGCGCATCGTCGAGTAGAGCAGCAGCGAATCGCCCATCAGGACGGCGCCCGACTCGCTGTATTCGCTGTTGATGTTCTTGCTTTCGTGCTTGACGGCGTAGGTGTAGGGGCTGTCGTCGGCCTTGGTGGAGTCCTGCGTGTCGATGACCCACTGGCAGGCTCGCAGCTCCTGGCGAGCGCGGGTTTCAAGCACTTCGTCGCTGGCGGTGCGCAGGTAGCGCTGGTAGAAGAAGCTTGCCGAATCGGCGTTGCCGACCATACGGTGCATCAGGGCCAGGCAATAGTCGAGGTGGGGGAAAGCCGTTGCCGAGCTTGACTGTTCGACGATGCTGAAGTAGCGCAGCGCGCGCTGGTAGTCGTTCGCCAGGCGGTAGGATTCGGCGATCTTGTAGGCCAGTCCGGGGCTGGCATCCTTGCGGTACTCGGCGCGGTAGTGGTCGGCGGCGGTCTTGTAGTATCCGTACTTGAAGGCTTCGTCGCCGGCCTCGATGTTGTTCTGCGAGACCGCTTTGGACGGCAGTGCCAAAACGGCGGCCAGAATGATGAATGTGAGGAAGAGGTATTTGTGTTTCATAATTGCGGTTATTTTAATGTGTTATTGCGTTATTGTGTTATTGCGTTAGTGGCTGGCGCGGTCGTGTCACAGGTCACTTTTCACTATTCACATTTATATTATGGGACAGGGCATTGCTCCGCGGCGGACGCGCTTGTTGTGCGAAAGGCGGTAGACGACGGTCACTTCGAACGAGCCTACCGACTTTGAGGCGGGCGTCAGCTTGGAGAGATTGGCGTCGTAGGCCAGAGCGAAGAGGAAGGCGTTGTATTCCGCTGTCAGTTGCGTCATTGCCGCGTCGCGCCAGCGGTAGATGAGGCCGAAGGCGAAGCTGATCTGCCTGCTTGACGATTCGGAGAGATACCATTTGGCGTCGCAACCGACGACGGCCTCGGTGTAGTTGCGCTGCAGCGTCAGTGCGGCCAGGGGCAGCAGCGCGACGTTGCTCCAGGCGCGGTATTCGCAGCGTGTGTAGGCCGAGAACTTGCGTTCGATGAAGGTGCTGTCGCCTTCGAGGTAGGATATGTTGGGGCGGTTCAGGTTGCGGCCCGAAAGGCCCATTTTCAGGTAAAACTGGTCGTTGGGCTGGTAGAACCAGGCCACGCCCGCGCCGACGGTCAAATAGTTTACCGACAGGCGGTTGAAGTTGTCGGTAGGGTCTTCGAGCAGTAATTCGGCGGTGTTGAAGCCCGACTGTCCGGCACCGGCTTCGAGGCCTACCGAGATGAAGTTGTCGTTGTTGCGTCCGATGGCCTTGAAGTAGGAGAGGACCAGGTTGCCGGCCGTGGAGCCGTATTGCAGCGTGCCGGCGCGGTCGCTGAAGAGGATGAGGCCGAGGCTGAGTCCGTCGTTGTAGTAGCGCCGGCGCATCAGGGCCACTTCGGCGGTGGCTGCCGCCGTTTGGAAGGCGCGGCTGACCGAGGCCCACTGGTTGCGGTAGACGAGTCCGAAGCGCCCCGTGCCGTCGAAGAAGCCGGAATAGGCGGGGTTGAGGAGTATGGGGTTGACGTCGGACTGGGTGAAGTGGATGTCCTGTGCCAGAAGGCGGTTGTTGGAGGGGGATGAGCAAAGGAAAAGCACAAAACAGGTTAGGGCAAAGCTTTGTAGGGCTCTGTTGCAAAGGCTGGTATGTGCAGTGTGCGTTTTCAATATTGCGTTATTGTGTTATTGCGTTAGTGGCTGGCGCGTCCGTGTCACGGGTCACAGGTCACTGGTCACTCATCAGTTAGTGTACGGCGGGAGGGCGATGTCGGCGAAGTCGCCGTTGAGGTATTTGAAGTAGCCGGCGATGCCGACCATCGCGGCATTGTCGGTGCAGAACTGCAGGGTGGGGGTGTAGACTTTCCATTGGTGCTTGCGTCCCAGTTCGGCGATGCCGCTGCGCAGAGCCGAATTGGCCGACACGCCGCCGGCAATTGCCACCTGCCGGACGCGGTGCTTGAGTGCGGCGCGCTCGAACTTTTTGAGCAGGAAGGAGACGATGCATTTCTGGATCGAGGCGCAGAGGTCGGCCTTGTGGCGCTCGATGTAGTCTGGCTCTTCGGCCAGCCGGTCGCGCAGGAAGTAGAGGAATGAGGTCTTGATGCCGCTGAAGCTGTAGTCGTAGCCCTGAATCTGGGGCGTGGCGAAGGTGTAGGCATCTGGGTTTCCGTCTTTTGCAAGCCGGTCGATGACGGGCCCGCCGGGGTAGCCGAGGTCCATAATCTTGGCGGCCTTGTCGATGGCTTCGCCTGCGGCGTCGTCGATGGTCTGCCCGATGATTTCCATATCGAAGTGGCTGTGCAGCAGTATGATCTGCGTGTGTCCGCCGCTGACGAGGAGACACATAAAGGGAAACTGCGGCGGCTGGTAGTCGTCGCTGGTGCGGATGAAGTGCGAGAGGACGTGCGCCTGCAGGTGGTTGACCTCGATGAGGGGTATGCCGAGGGCCTGGGCGAAGCTTTTGGCGAACGAGACGCCCACGAGCAGCGACCCGAGCAGGCCGGGTCCGCGTGTGAAGGCGACGGCGTCGAGCTGTCGCTTGTCGATGCCGGCGTCGCGCAGGGCCTTGTCGACGACGGGCACGATGTTGTGCTGGTGCGCGCGCGATGCCAGTTCGGGGACGACGCCGCCGTACTGCTCGTGCACTTTCTGCGAGGCGATGACGTTGGCCAGCAGGCGGTCGTCGTGCAGGACGGCAGCCGACGTGTCGTCGCAGGAGGATTCGATAGAGAGGATATAGCTCATTTTCAGTTGAAGGTGTTAGAAAAAGTTCAGTTAGACAACGTTGTTTTGCGGTGCCGAGAAATGCCTTTTCGGAAGGTGGTGTGCGTCAAGGCTTTAGGCGACCTGCGCTGGCCGTTGTACAGTATATGTACAGTA
>DFHL01000056.1 GCA_002371315.1 Bacteroidales bacterium UBA3724
AAACACATTGTGCATATACTTGGTAAGTTCTGCCTCCAGGGGTGACATCACGGTAAACTTCTTGCCTACAAAAATCTTAGTGAGCAGTTCCTGGGCTCCAGTGAAGACCATTGTCTGCTTCTTGAAGTCCTCGATATGGGTACGCTCGGTAAGGAACTCTGGCATATAGCATACCTGATGACCTGTCTCCTTGGAGAGGCGGTCGCTGGTACCAGGGAGGATGGTGGTACGTACGAACACGGGTACATCAGGGAGGTTCTTGATGAGTTCGGCCATCAAACGTAAATCCTGCGTACCATCGTCCTCGGTGGGAACGTGTATCTGCAGGAAAGCTATATCAATACCACTCAGGTCATCGTTGTAGCCCTTGGGAGGGTCGCTGATGAACAATTTGCACTCGGGGTTGTTATGTTCCAACCAATCTTTCAGGGCTCCACCTACGAAGCCACATCCAATAATTCCAACGTTAATCATTGTTTTGTAAATATTTTTTTATTTGATAAATATATGGTCAAAATAACTTTCAATTATTTCAAACAGAAATCACCATAAATTGGCCAGGAATTAACCAGAAATTATGTTATCGAACGTGAATATCCGTGAATTATCATAAATGTCAAATAAACTTGACTAATTACTTGTCAGGCAAAGGCCGAGGCGAGGATTTCGCTGTCGCTGCGGCCGGTTTTGCCGACCATTTCGGCGTAGACCTCGGCGGAGCTGACGTTGCTGTATCCACACCATTTGGCAAGGACGTAAAGGTCCACGCCTGCACGCAGCGCCATTGTGGCAAAAGTGTGGCGACTGGTCATATAGTTGACGTTCTTATTGACGCCAGCATCCTTGGCCCAGCGTTTAATATGGTCGTTGATGGTCATATTGCTGTAAAGGTGGAAAACGTGGTCATCCTGGCTGTCTTGTGGCAGATTGGAATACTCACGTTCAACGCTTTGCAGTATTTCACGAGCCGGTTCGATAATAGGCACCTTTACCTTCTCCTCGCTGTTCTCCACAGGGCGAATCAGCACCATCCCGCTACCACTTAAGCGGATGCTGTCCCAACTCAATTCACGCACCTCGCCTTTCAGCAGACCTGTATAGCACGAAAAAAGAAATGCCTGCTTGGTGCTTTCAGCCGGACATTCAGTATTTTGCATCCTTCCCAGCTCTTCCTTGGTAAGGAACACCTTCTCCGCATCACGACGCTCGGGCATCAGCGACGAGATGTCCAACGCCGGCACTTCGGCCACCATACCATTGCGCTTGGCAGTCTTGAAAAGAGTGGAGAGACGTTCCAGATAGTTGCGGGCCGACGAGGGCTTGAGCTTGGCGAGCAGGAAATCAGCCAGTTCACGACAGTACTGCTCGTCAATGACGCGTGTCTCGAACCCACCATTGGCATAAGACCTCATCTGCTTGACAAGGCTCTCATAGCTCTGGCGCGTACTCTTGCTCTTCCAGTCGTCGCGACCGAGGACCAGATCCTCAATCAAGCCGCCAGTAAGAGGCTGATATGTATTTTGAGTTTGCATATTGATGTATGAATGTCCGTGAATTGTGACCTGTGACAAGTGATAAGAGCGCGTTCGTGTCACAGGTCACTTGTCACTCGTCACTGATAGTAACTCTTGTACCACTGGGCAAACTTGCGCAAACCCTCCCTCAGCGTTATCTTCGGCGTAAAACCAAAGTCGCGCTCCAAGGCCGATGCATCGGCGTATGTGGTCGGCACGTCGCCGGGCTGCATTGCAACAAGCTCTTTGTGGGCCTCGAAATCGTAGTCCTGCGGCAATACACCGGCAGCGACAAGCTCCTCTTGAAGTATCTGCACAAAGTCCAGCAGGTTCTCAGGCTGGCCGCCACCGATATTGTAAACCTTATACGGTGGCACGGGCAGGCCGTCTTCGCCTTTGCGGCGGGCAGGCGCTCCGCCCATCACGCGCACAATGCCTTCGACGATGTCGTCGACATAGGTGAAGTCGCGACGGCAGTTGCCGTAGTTGTAGATCTGTATAGTCTTGCCTGCGAGCAGTTTGTTTGTGAAGCCGAAATAGGCCATATCCGGCCGACCGGCAGGACCGTAGACGGTGAAGAACCGCAGACCCGTGGTGGGGATATCGTATAACTTCGAATAGCAATGTGCAAAAAGCTCGTTGCTCTTCTTCGTTGCCGCATACAGGCTTACAGGGTTGTCAACGCGGTCCTCGACAGCAAAAGGCACCTTCTTGTTGCCACCATAGACAGAGCTGGAACTGGCATAGACCAGATGTTCGACGGGGTTATGCCGACAGGCCTCGAGGATGTTGTAGAAACCTATGACGTTGCTCTGTATGTATGCGTCGGGGTTCTCGATGCTGTAGCGCACGCCGGCCTGGGCAGCAAGATTCACCACAATGTCGAAATGGTGCTCGGCAAAAAGACTGTCGATGAGCGCTTTGTCGGCAAGATCGCCCTTTATAAAATTGAAAGTCGAAAGATTAGAGTTTAAAGTACTTTCTTTGATTTGTTGCAGACGATACTCCTTGAGGCTGACGTCATAATAGGCATTCAGGTTGTCGAGGCCTACTATACTGCACGGCTGGCCCTGAAAGCCGTCTTTCAAAAGACGCTGTACAAGGTTGGCTCCGATAAATCCTGCTGCACCGGTGACGAGAATGTTCATATCAGTCGCGTTTGAAGATGTCGCGGGTATAGACTTTGTCCTGCACATCGTCCAGACAGCTGTCGTAGCGATTGGCGATGATGGCCTGCGAACGTTTTTTAAACTCATCCAAATCGTTGACCACCAGCGAACCAAAGAAAGTCGTGCCGTCGTCGAGCGTAGGCTCATAAATGATTATATTCGCACCCTTGGCCTTGATGCGTTTCATCACACCCTGGATGGCACTCTGACGGAAGTTGTCGCTGTTGCTCTTCATCGTCAACCTGTACACTCCAATCGTCGGTACAGGTAATGCGTTATTGTGCGAATGCGTTAATGCGTGAGTGTTTGGATTGAACTCGTTGTTCTCGGTATAAGCATAGTAGCCAGCCTTTTTCAGCACTTGGTCGGCAATGAAATCCTTGCGCGTGCGGTTGCTCTCCACGATGGCCGTCATCATTTGCTGCGGCACGTCCTCATAGTTGGCCAGCAACTGCTTCGTGTCCTTCGGCAGGCAGTAGCCACCGTAGCCGAAACTGGGGTTATTGTAATGCGTGCCGATGCGCGGGTCCAGGCCGATGCCGGTGATTATGGCCTGAGTGTCAAGACCCTTCATCTCGGCGTAGGTGTCCAGCTCGTTGAAATAGCTCACGCGAAGTGCTAGATATGTGTTGGCAAAAAGCTTCACAGCCTCGGCCTCTTTCATACCGATAAACAGCGTCGGCACATCTTCCTTGATGGCTGCCTCCTGCAGCAAACCTGCGAAAACGTGGGCTTTCTCCGTCAGCCAGTCGATGTCGGTCAGGGCACGGATGGCATCGTTTTCCTCCTGATACTCGGCTCCGGGCATCATCTTGGGAACACCAACGATGATACGGCTCGGGTAAAGATTGTCGTACAGCGCCTTGCTCTCGCGCAGAAACTCGGGACTGAACAGCAAATTGAGCTTCTTAACGCCTTGTTTCTGATACTTAACGTAAAGACTGCGCGTATAGCCCACCGGGATGGTGCTCTTTATCACCATCACGGCCTCGGGGTTCACCTTCAGCACGGCGTCGATAACGGACTCCACGGCACTGGTGTCGAAAAAGTTCTTCTGGCTGTCGTAGTTGGTGGGGGCGGCGATGACCACAAACTCGGCATCACGATAGCCCGCCTCCTGATCCAGAGTAGCCTTGAGACTCAACGGCTTGTGCGCCAGATAGTCCTCAATATAGTCGTCCTGGATGGGCGACTTCCTGTTGTTGACCAGGTCAACGCGCTCCTTGACAACGTCGACTGCCGTGACGTCGTTATGCTGTGCCAGCAATGTGGCAATCGAAAGGCCTACATAGCCAGTTCCTGCTACAGATATCTTCATTATGTTCAGTGATTTATGTTTCTTTATAACGTCCATACCCAGGCATCTTGCCCTCGGGCGCGAATAATGCAGCAGCACCCTCAGTCACAATACCGAAGAACAACGATGCAAGACTTTTCCACGGAATCACTTTTCCTTCTTCTCACATTATTGTCCTATGACTGTTGGGGTTTTCTGTGTTTACTTTTGTGGCTGCAAAAGCAAACCTGTAATTTGAATTCCCGATTTCGCGTTATATTTCACAACACAAAAAACTCAGAATTATGCAAAAGAAGGCAAATCCCATCCAGCTTACATCACAGAAAAACAAGACGATAAAAGAAATCGTCGCCCAATGTGCCAATGTCGGGCGCAAAGGTACAAAGGACATCTGCAATGCAACGGTGAAACACCTGTACACGTTCGCAAAGCGTCCGCTAAAGGCCTGTGATCTAAACGAAAAGTTTATTTTCGGCTTCAGCAGCTATCTGCTCAACGACGCCAAACTTGCACCGTCAAGCGTGCGCACCTATCTGCAGAAGCTCCACGCCATCATCGAACTGTGCGTCCGTCACAAATACCTGAACAGCAATCCGATGCCTCCAATAGGCAGACTGATGCCATCGGTGCCTCGCAGTTCGCGCACCCAGCTTGAGCGGAGCGAATTGTGCAGTCTCATCAGCACCCAATGCCGCAACAACCAGGTCAAGATTGCGTTCCTGTTCGCCTGTTTCACGGGATTGAGGCTGTCGGACATCGAGACGCTGCGGTGGGAACACATCGTCCGCTCCGACGGCGGCTGGATGATCATCAAACGTCAAGTAAAGACAGGCAATGCCGTCCGCATCCCCGTCGAAAACGAGGTGTACGCGATGCTTAAAAAATATTGTTTCAATAATAAAACAACCGTTTTCATCCTTCCGTCGCGAACCACGGTGTCGAAAACCCTAAACCGCTGGTGTGCAGAGGCTGGCATCAAAAAACACGTCACATTTCACGTCTCGCGACACACCTTCGCCTCGATACTTATCAACGGCAGGGTGGAACTGCTGACGGTCTCCGAACTGTGCGGACACAGGAGCATCGAAACGACAAAAATCTATACTCATTTGAACGATTCGACCCGACGAAATGCCATAAAAATCATACTGCAATATGTCCTGACAAGCCCCCAAAAAGAGAAAAAAAATTATGTGCAAAAGAACCGCTTCGAAATGTTTAAATCACTGAAACTCTGATATAATTGAGAGGTAATGCTCAGCGATTTGCGGCAGTGCAACAGCTCATCGCGAAAAAAACATTTTGCCATAACATAAATTATGTTTAATTTTGCAGCCACAAAAGTAAACACACTTCCCATTGGTTTTCAAAACTTTAGCCCTCATACCAGGGCGACACTCTGTTTTCACGGCAATGTGGCACACGGTGACACACAGTGGCACCACGTGGGGCGCAATGGGGCGCAGTGGCGCAAAACACATCATATATCATTCATTTCCAAACCATTAAGACACCTTCTCCGTCATATGTACAGTATATGTACAGTATATGTACAGTA
>DFHL01000080.1:0-2262 GCA_002371315.1 Bacteroidales bacterium UBA3724
CCTGCGACCGCAGTGGAGCAAACTTCAGAAAGAGTTGTATTGTAAACTTGACTTGTTTTTATATGGCTTTTTTACTTAGTATTTTTTTCATTGTGGTGCGGGCACGGAACAGGTAGACTTGCACTTGGTTTTCGTTGATTTTGAGTTGTTCGGCTATCTCTTTGTAGCTGTATCCCTCCACGTCGCGCAGCTGCATTATAGTCCTTTGTATCTCTGGCAGCTGAACAAGTGCCGCCGTCATCTCATCGCTCAAGCCTGTATCGCGACTTTCGTAAGCCGTCTCTTGTGTATCGGCCATTTCCTTATGAGCTCGACAGACGACATCGTCGTGACGGAAACAGTCAAGCAGGTAGCGTCGCGCCACGGTCAACAGGTATCCAAGCCCTTTCTCGACAGAAACTTGCTCGCGATTCTCCCATAATTTTGCAAAGGCCTCTTGCACTGCATCTTCGCCACGCATCCTGTCGCCACAGTTCCACACGGCAAAGCGTAGCACGTTGCCGGACCATGTTTTGACATTGTTGTTGTATTCTGTGCGAGTCACGGTGTATGTGGCGTTTTAGGGTAGAATGTCACGCAAGGGCGTAGATGAGCAACTCGGATATGCCAATACCGGAGAATACGGTGAAAAGGATTGTTGCCATGGGTATTAATGTTGCAGAGATTTTCTTTATAGTTTTCATTGCTGTTCAATTTTGTGTTTTCATGTATAAATCGTTTTAGGACATCAAAATCTTACAGCAATAGTAACTTTTTTTGAAATTCAAACACAACGCATTAGTTATCAAATCGGTATCTTCCTCCAAAATCATCAATTTTCAGCACCCATACGTGTTCGAGGGCGTTTAACTGGTCGGGATTGACGGCCGAGAGGTCGATGGTTGTAAGGTAGTCCTTGTCCTGCTTCCAGGGTAGGTTGTCGTTAGTGCCGAGCAGGCGGATTGTGGCCTCTGCGGGCAGAATGAAGTCCAGAGGCACTTTGACCTGCTGGCCGGGACGGTCGAAGAGGAGGATGTAGAAGGCGTCGCCGCGGCGCGTGTAGCAGCGCACGGTCTGGTATGAGCTGGCCATACCTTTCCACGCCGACGGCACGGGTTCGAACTCGCCGCCATCCTTGCTCCACAATAGCCGGGCCGAGGCTTCGAGGTCCTTCTCGAAGAAGTGGACTTTGAGCGGCAGCTCCTGTCCCTGTTTGAGTTTCATCGTCTTTTCGGCACGGTCGTTGTCGGCCCAGTTCTTGTTGTAGTAGAGCAGGGTGTCGTTGCCGCGGGTGACGATGATTTCGTCGTCGGCCTCGGCACGGAGGGTGTACTTGCCGTCGGCCGGCACGGTGACGGTACCCTCCCAGATGACGCTGAAATCGTCGACGGCGATGGTGGGGTCGGGCGAGTTGCGCACCCAGTCGAAGCCGATGCTGTCGCTGACGGGCAGCCACTTGTCTATGCGTTTGTAGTCTTTGATCATAATTACCGGTTTGCAGCGCCAACCGTCGTCGGGCGGCTCGGAGCCGTAGATGGCTTCGCCGTTGATTTTCAGCCAACGGCCCAGCGCCAGCAGACGCTCCTGTTGGATAAACGGAATGGTACCGTCGGCCATCGGGCCTACGTTGAGGGTCAGCCCACCGCCGGTGGCGACGAGCTCGCAGAAATGCTGTATCAGCTGGCGGTCGGTGAGGAAGTTGGCAACATCCTCGTTGCGGTTGAAGCCGAAGCTGCGCCCTATGCCGCGGCATTCGGCCCAAGGTCGGTTGCCCTGGCCACTGAGTCCGGCGCTGTATTCGGGCGTGCGGAAGCCGTGCTGCGTGCCACTACCCCATCGGTCATTGACAATAGCGTTGGGACCCACGGTGTTGTAGTACCAGCTGATGAGCTCCTCCGAGCGGAACTGCTTGGCACTGTTCAGCCAGTCGCCGTCGGTGAAAATGAGGTCGGGACGGTAGCGGCTGACGAGCTCCTTGAACTGCGGAACCATATAGTTGTCGACATAGTCACCAATCTTCTTGGGCGGGTCCTGCATCCAGATGTGACGCGGGTTGCTCCATTCGGGCAGCGAATAGTAGAAGCCCATCCTGAGCCCCTTGCGGCGCACGGCGGCGGTGAGCTCCTCGACGATGTTGCGGCGCGGACCGCTGACGGTGCTGTTCCACGCGGGCTGCTGGGGGCTGTCCCACAGGCAGTAGCCGTCGTGGTGCTTGGTGACGAGCACCACGTAGCGCGCCCCAGCATCTTTGAACAGTTGCGCCCACTCATCAGGATTCCACAA
>DFHL01000080.1:2410-4190 GCA_002371315.1 Bacteroidales bacterium UBA3724
CGTGCGGTGTCGCCCGTCATCAGGCCGCGGTAGAACCATTCGCCGTAGCCCTCCTTGCTGGCGTAGGCCGGCACGCTGTATAGGCCCCAATGGACGAAGATGCCCAGACGGGCGTCGCTGAACCACCACGGATAGCCGCGCTCGTTGATTGATTTCCAATTCGGTTCGACGGTTTGTGCCTGTGAAACGGGAACAAAGACGAAAACGAAGACAAAGAATGCGACTAAGTTTTTCATATTGTATCTGAAGTTAAGGTTACGGTTAACGTTATTTCACAAAGTTTCGATTCTGACAGTCCGCAGGTTGGCGATAGCATCGTAGAAACGGACACTGAGCGACTGACGCACCTCGACATCGAGACGGCAATCGAGATTGAAGTCCTGGTTTCGAGGTACGAGCTCGTATTCCTTGACAATGCGCATCACGTCGTTCATTGCGGCATATTCGAAATGCAGACGGTAGCGGATGTCGATTGTCTTTTCGATGATGGTGGCGTTCTGGATGGCGTCGCGGGCTGCAGTCTTGTATGCATTGGCCAATCCACTGGCACCGAGCAGTATGCCGCCGAAATAGCGCACCACGACGATGAGCGTGTCCGTAAGGTCGGCGCTGAGCAGCTGCCCATGGATGGGTCTGCCGCCCGTGCCGCTGGGCTCGCCGTCGTCGTTGGCTCGGAAAGCATCTTTGTTGGGACCGAGGATGTAGGCATAGCAGTGGTGACGCGCGTCGAAGTAGTCTTTGCGCAGCTGGTCGAGGTGAGCCTTCACCTCTTCGACAGTGCGGACCGGAAAGGCGAAAGCCAAGAACTTGCTGCCTTTCTCCTTGTAGAGCCCCTCGGAGGGTGCCTTGATGGTGTGGTATGTATCGTCAAACATTTGTATAGATCAGTTGTTAGTCGGTATAGATAGTGACATTTTTGAGTTCCGTCGCATCGGGAGCCTTGAGCCCCGACTCCATTCGACACGAGCCACGGAGGATTCGCACTTCATCATACATGTCTTCAGCGATAAAGGCATCGAGTATCTGCCTGCCACCCTCCACGATGACCGACTGGATTTTCCTCTCAAAGAGCGACTGCGCCACCTCGGTGAGCGTACCGCAGCGCAGGTGCAGCCAATCTTCCGGCACATCTGTTAGCCGGCCGCGTCGGTCGAGGACAATCCGCGCAGGCTGCGGGCCACAGAAATGTCGAGCCGTAAGCTGCGGACGGTCGTCGAGATAGGTCTGCGACCCCACCAATATCGCCGCCTCTTCTGTGCGCCAGCGATGGTTCAGCCGGTTCTGGCTGTCGCTACTTATCCAGTAGTTTCCTTTTGCTGCAGGTGCCATGTAGCCGTCGGCACTCTCGGCCCATTTGAGGATTATGTATGGCCGTTGCTTTTCCATGAAGGTGAAGAAACGTCGGTTAAGATGTCTCCCCTCCCCTTCCAGCACATGACGCACCACCTCTATGCCAGCAGCCTCGAGCTTGTCAAAACCGCGCCCTGCGACAAGCGGGTTCGGGTCGTCGTTACAGCACACCACACGGCTGACACCCTTCTCCACGATGAGGTCAGCGCAGGGAGGCGTCTTCCCATAGTGCGAGCAAGGCTCAAGGTTGACATAAAGGGTGGCTCCGCGCAGGTCGCATTCCGCATTCAAAATGGCGTTGCGCTCGGCATGCCAGCCGCCATAATGCTGATGAAAACCTTCGCTCAGGATTGAGCCATCCTTCACAACGACGCAACCAACCATTGGGTTGGGGCGCACCCTTCCAATTCCATTCAGTGCCAGCTGCAGG
>DFHL01000091.1:0-1960 GCA_002371315.1 Bacteroidales bacterium UBA3724
CAACTATATGGTTCCGCAGTTCAAAGAGCTCGTCGGCCGCTACCGTCCTGACCTCATTTTCACCGACGGCGACTGGCTGAACAGCGCCAAGCAGTTCCGCTCGGAGGAGCTTATCAGCTGGTACTACAACACCATTGGCCCCGATGCCATTGTCAACGACCGCTGGGGCAGCGGCACGCAGCACGGCTTCCGCACGCCCGAATACAGCGCCGGCCTCAGCGCCCAGGGCGACCGCCCCTGGGCCGAATGCCGCGGCATAGGGCGCAGCTTCGGCTTCAACCGCAACGAGGATGTTGCCAACTTCCTCACCGACCGCCAGCTGATACAGCATTTCTGCGAGCTCGTCGCCACCGGCGGTGGGCTGACCCTCAACGTGGGCCCGATGGCCGACGGCACCATTCCCTTTATCCAGCAGGAGCGTCTGCTGGCGCTGGGCCGTTGGCTGAAAATCAACGGCGAAGCCATCTATGGCTCCGAGCCGCCCGACGACGGATGGCGCTGCCAGACAGTGAAGATTACCCACGAATACAAACGCATAGTCAAGTGGCTGCCCATCAGCGACAGCATCGATTTCGACTGGGTGCGCAACTCGCCCGACCCCACCATCGCCGTCGACGACTTCAGCGTCATCTGGGAGGGCACCGTCACCGTGCCGGCCGACGGCACCTACACCCTCCGCGCCGAAGCCGACGACGAAATCATCGTCACCCGTGGCGACGACACCCTGCTCTACTACAACAAGAACTGGGCCGACAACGACCGTGCTGTGAAGACGCTGAAACTCAAGCAGGGACAGGAGCTGCCGCTCAACGTCCACTTCCGCGAGAAGGACCTCGAAGCCTCGGCCCGGCTGCTGTGGAGCAAGGATGGAGGCGAGTTCGAGCCCGTGCCGGCGGCGTGGAGAGGTATGGCCAGCTCGTACCAGACCACGCGCTGCTTCACGCGCCGCGGCGACGCCTTCTACATCCTCCTCTTCGACCGTCCCGGCCAGCAGGTCGAGGAGCATTTGAGCTTCAAACTGCCCCAAGAGGCCACAATCCGCCTGCTCGGCACCAACAACGACCTGCCCTGGAAGCAGAATAAAAACAACCTCCTGACCATCGACCTCTCGGACGTCAACGGCGACCGGCTCAACGCCCTCGACCACGTCTGGGTGCTGAAAATCGACAATTATAACAACAAATAGCAATCTGATAATTAAACCATTGTGCTCGGCTTTCGAAAAATAGCCACCCGTGCTGTAATATTTTCGCCCTCTGAAACGACTTATATGCAGAAAACGACCAAAACATTACAGCAATGAAACGACTGAGCAAATACTCCAACGCAATCATCCCGGCGGCAATAGTGATGGGCCATCTCGCCGCCGGCATACTCGTGGCCGAAACCATCATCGCCGTGCTGGCATAATCATTCACACCGACACCCCCAATGACCCGCGCCGAATACAACGAACACATCCAGTCTTGGTCGGGCAGCGTGCTGCGCTTCGCCGTCTGGAACTGCGGCGACCGTATGCGCGGCGAGGACGCGATGCAGGAAGCCTTCGCATCGCTGTGGGAAATCAAGGAGCAGGTGTCGGTAGAAAAGGGGCTGGGGTTCCTCCTCACCGCGGCGCGCCGCTACCTCATCGACTGCTTCCGCCACGACAGCGTGGTGGCACGCGCGCACCAGGATATGGCCCGCGACGCACAGACCTCGACCTGCCAGCCCTACGACGGCCTGAGCGACGAGATGGCCGGAGCCTTGGCCAGCCTGCCCGAGATACAGCGCTCCATACTGCAGCTGCGCGACGTCGACGGATACAGCTACAAAGAAATCGCCCGGATGCTCGACATCAGCGACCAGCAGGTGCAAGTCTACCTTTTCCGCGCCCGCACCGCGATGAGAAAAAAACTCAGCAAATCAGAACCCTGAAGACCATATAAATCTATCTGAAGTTAAAGTTAAGGTTAAAGTT
>DFHL01000091.1:2008-4350 GCA_002371315.1 Bacteroidales bacterium UBA3724
GTTAAGGTTAAAGTTAAAGTTAAGTTAAAGTTAAAGAAAATGATAAACGACAACAACATAGAACTCTATCTATTCCGCTACAAGGAAGGACTGCTCGACGAAGCCGAGACCGCCGAGGTGGAGAAGGCGCTGGCCTCGCGCCCCGACTGGCAGGAGCTGGCCGACCTCTACGACCCCGAGCTGACCCTGCCCAGCGGCGCCACGATGCCCTACGCCGGCTTCGAGTCGCTGCGCGATGGAGGCCCCAAGGCGGCGACAAGAGAGCGCAAGCCCATCGTGCTGCGCGACGCCACGACACAGCGCCGCCGCCTGATGCCGCTGTGGACAACGGTGGCCGCTGCCGCCTGCCTGCTGCTTTTCGTCACCACTATCGTCAAGTTTGCCAACGGCGACAGCCCCGCAAACGCACCGCTTGTCGCCGAGCTTGCAGCCGACAGCATCAAGCAACAGCCAATTGAGAACAAAGCCATTCCCGCCGAAAACAAGGCAACCCCCACCGAAGACAAAGCCACCCCCGTCGCCACAGCCCCCGCCGCGACCGTCAACGCCACCCAGAGCCTTGCCCGCCGCGAAGCCCCTGTCCTGCTGGCTTCAGCCGATCCCAAAGAGCCTAATACGCCCACCTCGCCTAACACGCCTAATACGCCTAACCAGCCTAACACACCCAAAACAACCCCCTCCCTCGCCACCCCCTCGGACAGCAGCGTCTACGACCTCGACATCCCCACGCTGCGCGAAGTCAACGACCCGATGGACCAGGAGGTGCTCTATGCCAGCGGCATCATCGAACGCCAGGCCGCCGACCCGCAAACCGTCACGCGCCGCCAGCAGCTGCGCAACCTGGCCCGTCGCGCCACCACCGTGGTGGCCACCGCCGCCGCCAGCCATCAGCAGCGCCGCGAGGCCATCGAGGACGCCATTGAAGAACATTTGGAAAACAACGAATTAATTAGTAACTTAATAGCAACTTTAGAATGAAACGTTTAGCATCTTTTTTCAGCCTGCTGCTTGCGCTGACGAGTGTTTGCAGCGCAGTGGCGCAAACCAAAAGCGCTCGTGAAAGCATCACCAGCGACAGCATCACATCAATCAAAGTCCTGGGCAACTCGCGCGTGGTGTGGGTCCACGACACGGAGCCCTACGTCCAGGTTTCGTGGTTCACCAGCGACGTCGAGACCCCCGAAAGCTACGGCATCAGCATCAAAGGCAGCGAGCTGACCTTCGAGGACCACTTGGGCCGCTTCTACTACGAGCTGCACCTCGACAGCAGCACCAAGGTCAACGTCACCGTCGACGGCAACTCGCGCTTCGCCTGGCCCAACGGCAAGAAGACCGAGATTTCGACCCGAATGGAGAACACCAGCATCAGCGGCGTCTTCAGCGAACTGAAAGGCCTGGTCGACGAGCTGGTGACCACCTACGACAGCGTGGCCAAAAGCGGCAACAGCAACAAGGCCGGCGAGGCCTTCGTCAACAGCCCACGCAGCAAACGCAAGTACACTTTCGGCGACCGCACTAACTTCGACTTCCATTGGGCCTTCAACAACTGGGGCGACAAGCCCTACAACGGCCTGATGAAGATGGATGGCCCCTACAACCTGCGCACCAGCTTTAGCAGCTTCCAACTGTCGGAAAACTACGCTGTTGTGATGACCGAACATTTCAAACTTAATATCGGTATCGGCTACGAGTCGGATGTATACAAGTTCACCGACAACTACATTTCGATGGATGCCACCACCGGTGCCTTCGTCAGCCAGGATCAGGCCGGTGTCGATGCCGTCAGCGGCGTCACGGGCAGCAATCTGGGCGACTGGTCGTCGCGCTTCGTGACGCGCTACGTAACTCTGCCCGTCGAGTTCGAGTATCGCGACAAGAGCGCCCTAAGGTCGTGGCGTATCAAGCTGGGTGTCATTCCCGGCCTGTCGTTCAACAGCAGCCATACCGGCCTCAAGCACGAGTTGGAAAAACGCGGCCGCAACTATCAGGATGTGCAGGAGGATGTCTCCAAGTTCGTAAACCCATACAAACTCGACGTGCGCTTCACCGTCAAGTGGAACTGGCTCGGCTTCTTCATCCAGCTGCCCACTATGCCCGTCTTTATCGACACCGACACCAAGGTGTACCCCATCAAGCTCGGCTTTATGCTCTGAAACATAAAAGACCCTATCATACTTGTTGCGCGGCCCCAAGCCGCGACCCAATGCGCCCGGCCGAAAGGCCGGGCGCATTTTTTGCATCCGCCCCGTCCGACCGCCCCCGTCCGCCCCCTCGAAACACTACCCCATAACCCACTGATTACCAAGACCCGCTATGCCCGTTGTACAGTATATGTACAGTAT
>DFHL01000091.1:4476-5990 GCA_002371315.1 Bacteroidales bacterium UBA3724
CATATACTGTACAACGGGCATAGCGGGTCTTGGTAATCAAGCCCTTGGAACCATCTTTTTTCACCACAACCAACAGCAGGGGAAAGCCGTCGCCGAAGGCAAAAATCAAAATAATTTTTGCACGATATGTAAAAAAAACGTTTTTCCCGTTACTAATATTATCAGAACAAAAACACACTGACTATGGACCACGGAAGGAACATCTGCCGGCAGCTGAAGCAGCTGCGGCGCGACATCGCCGACCAGAACGGCATTGAGCTGCACCAGGAGGAGTGCACCTACAAGGGCCACTGCGACGGTACCTGCCCCCATTGCGACGCCGAGCTGCAATACATCGAGCGCGAGCTGGCTCGCCGCCAGGGCCTCGGCAAGGCCGCCATCGTGGCCGGCACGGTGCTGACGATGGCATCGGTGCAGACGGCACAAGCCCAAGAACCCGTCATTATGGGCAAACCGGCAGGGCCTATCGAAGAACCCGTCGGCCAAGGCACGGTGAAGGGAACTGTCACCGACCGAAAAACCGGCGAACCGCTGATTGGCTGCAATGTCGTGTTAAGGCAAAACGGGCAGATTATCACGGGGGCAAGAACCGATTTCGACGGCGTCTACACCATCAAGGGTGTAAAGGCGGGCACATATTCGGTGGAGTTTTCGTATATAGGCTACAGCACACTGATTGTGCCTGAATTTGAAGTCCGTGCGTATGGGTTCACAATATTGAATCGGGATTTGTCGGGCAAAAAAAATGCCAATGACGACGCGACTGAAGTCGTGGGGTCTTTGATGGGCATCGTGCCTGTGAAGCACATCGACATTGGCGAGCCCGACACAGGCCGCACTCCGACTGTGATTATCGAAACCAAAGGCAACGGCGAGGCCACGGGCAAATACACCATTGGCGGAGTCGAGACGCAGCTGGACGGTACCCCGGCCAGCGAATCGGGCAGTCCGTTACCCATCGAGCGTCCGAAAACCGATGTGGATAATCCGCTGGACCGAAAGGCACAATAGGCAATGGAAGCAGTCCCCTTTATCGGCGTTTCGCGCCACCGAATCGGCGTCGACGGCGTTGGCGTCACCACGCTGGCGGCCTTCCACGGCTGTCCGCTGCGGTGCCGCTACTGCCTGAATCCAGCCTGCACGGGACCGACCGACCGCCTGTTCCGCTACACGCCCGAAAGCCTTTACGAGAAGGTGCGCATCGACAACCTCTACTTTCTGGCCACCGGCGGCGGCATCTGTTTCGGCGGCGGCGAGCCGCTGTTGAGGATCGATTTCCTGGAGCAGTTTCGCGCGCTGTGCGGCACGGCGTGGCGCCTGACGGCCGAGACGTCGCTGGCCGTTCCACGTGCGACGGTGGCAAGGGCGGCCGAAATATTCGACGATTTTATTGTCGACATAAAGGACTCGAACCCCGACATATACAAGCGCTACACCGGCCGCAGCAACCGCCAGTCGCTGGGCAACCTGCGATGGCTGCTGAGAAAGAAAGGCGCCGACCATATTATGGTGCG
>DFHL01000039.1 GCA_002371315.1 Bacteroidales bacterium UBA3724
GGCAGCCGACTTTGTGGACCGCCTCTACAACTCCGTGCTCCTCAACGGTACCCACAAGGCCCCCTCCATACGTGTTGCCGAGGCCTCCAAGATTGTCGAGAACTGCCAGCGCGATGTCAATATAGCCTTTGTCAACGAGTTGGCCAAGATATTTGCCGCAATGGGCATCGACACCGGCGATGTCCTTGCCGCTGCCGCCACCAAGTGGAACTTCATCCGTATGAAGCCCGGTCTTGTCGGCGGCCACTGCATAAGCGTCGACCCTTACTATCTCATCGAGAAGGCTCAGGTCTACGGCGTTTTGCCGCGTGTGATGTCCAGTGCACGTCGCCTCAACGACGGTATGGGAGCCTACGTCGCTTCACAGCTTGTACATCATATGAATCTCGGTGGCATTCCCGTCAAGGATGCCCGCATACTCATCCTCGGATTCTCATTTAAAGAGGACTGTCCAGATACGCGCAACACCAAAGTTGCCGATATTTACCACACTCTCAGCGAGTATACCGACAAGATAACCGTCGTCGACCCTTGTGTCGACATCTTCAGGGTGCGTAGCGAATACGGTATTGAAGTCTGCAGCGAAGTGCCGTATGGCCAGACATTCGATGCTGCCATTCTTGCTGTGGCCCATCGTCAGTTTGCCGGCATCGACATCCGCCGTCTGGTACCGCTTCCGGGCGTGGTCTACGACGTTAAGGGTTTCCTGCCGCGCGAAGTTGTAAATGCAAGATTATAAACCAACAAAAAAATCAATAAAAACAAATCTATATGTTCAAAAAACTATTTTACAACATTGTCAAAAGATATCGTCACTCAACGGTGCCGCAATGGATAATGCTCGTGTTCGACATAATCCTTTTCGCTGCTGTGTTTGCGGTGGCAGAAGTGTTTGCCTGGCGCTTTGAAGGCCAACTGACTTGGAATGCGGTATGGTGCAATCTGGCAATTTGCTCAGTTGTCACTCTGGGCTTTTTCTACCTCTTCAAGACCTATCGCAGTATCATACGCCATATGGGTCTCAACGACATATTCCGTGTCCTGCTGGCGTGTGTGTTTATGGCTGTTACGTGTGGAGTAATCAATTTCTTGAACAACAAGTTCAAGGTTGTGCCCACCGTCACTAACATCATCCCGTCCTACCGAATGGTGGTGTTGCTCTATTCGTTGCTGGCCTTGCTGATGCTGCTCGAAAGGTTTATGATACTGTATATCTACAACCAGTATTTCCGTCGCCGTCGCCGCGAAGTCAACGTTGTCATCTATGGCGCAGGTGCAGCAGGCGTTATAGCCAACAATGCTCTGAAACAGGATGTTCACGTGGAATATAAAGTGGTCGCATTTATCGACGACGACCCTTCGAAGGTCAATCAGCAACTCGACAGTGTGCCTGTTATGCGTGCTCGTGAAGTCCTCAACCAGAAGTTTATCGACTCTAAGAACATCACGCAGATAATCATCGCCATACCGACTATCCGCCTGATGCACAAGCAGGCTATCACCAACCGTGCGCTCGACCTCGGCCTTACGGTCAAAGCTGTGCCTCACATCTCGCACTGGATGAACGGCACCTTCACAGCCAACCAGATTCAGGATATCAAGATCGAAGACCTTCTTCAGCGCGAACCTATCAAGATCGACAATATCAATGTCGTCCGCGAAGTGCTCGACAAGACGGTCCTCGTCACTGGCGCCGCAGGCTCCATCGGTAGCGAAATCTGCCGTCAGCTGTTGCAATACAAGCCCAAGAAAATCATTATGCTCGACCAGGCCGAGTCGCCTATGTACGACCTTCAGTTCGAGCTGAAAAACAACGAACCCTACAAAAAGTATGTTGATTCGATGGCCTTCGTCATCGCCAACGTTAAGGACCATTCGCGTATGGAAGAGGTCTTTGAGGAATATCGTCCCAACCTCGTCTACCACGCTGCGGCCTACAAGCACGTGCCCTTTATGGAGGAGAACCCATACGAGGCTGTTTTTGTCAATGTGTTTGGCACCAAGAACGTCGCCGACCTGGCCATAAAGTACGGCGCCGAGAAGTTCGTGATGATTTCGACCGACAAGGCCGTCAATCCTACCAACGTGATGGGCGCCACCAAGCGTATGGCCGAAATCTACATCCAAAGCCGCTCCACCGAGCAGACCCATTTCGTCACCACCCGCTTTGGCAACGTGCTGGGCAGCAACGGCAGCGTCATCCCGCTCTTCAAGAAGCAGTTGGCCGCCGGTGGCCCGCTGACGGTGACCCACAAGGATATAATCCGCTATTTTATGACCATCCCCGAGGCCTGCAACCTTGTGCTCGAAGCCGGCGCGATGGGCGAGGGTGGCGACATCTTCGTCTTCGATATGGGCAAGCCGGTCAAAATCTACGACCTGGCACGCCGTATGATTCAGCTTTCGGGACTTAAAGGAATTGAAATCAAAGAGATCGGCCTTCGTCCTGGCGAGAAGCTCTACGAAGAACTGCTTGCAACCAAAGAGAACAACATCCCGACCTATCATCCCAAGATTCTGCGTGCCGAGGTGCGCAAATACAAGCTCGAGGATATAGACCGTGAATATGGTGAACTCGAAGATATTATGTTCACTCTCGACGACCGCCAGATTGTCGCCAAGATGAAATCGATAGTCCCTGAATTCATCAGCAACAACAGTATCTATTGCGAACTCGACCATAAAACGGAAAAGTGATAGTAGAAATAAAAACATTCTGAAGTTAAAGTTAAGGTTAAAGTTAAGGTTAAAGTTAAGGTTAAAACTAAAATGAAAAAGGCACTTATTACTGGTATAACTGGACAGGACGGCTCTTTCCTTGCCGAGTTCCTGCTCGAAAAAGGCTATGAGGTCCACGGCCTGCTGCGTCGCTCGTCTTCATTCAACACAGGACGCATCGAGCATCTTTATCTCGACGAATGGGTGCGCGATATGCACAAAAAACGTCTTGTCAATCTCCACTATGCCGATATGACCGACAGCAGCTCGCTGATACGCATCCTTCAGGAAGTGAGGCCCGACGAAGTCTACAACCTCGCCGCTCAGAGCCACGTTAAGGTCAGTTTCGATGTGCCTGAATATACTGCCGAAGTCGATGCCACTGGTGTGCTGCGTCTGCTCGAAGCCGTGCGCATCCTTGGAATGACCCAAACCTGCCGCATCTACCAGGCCTCCACTTCCGAGCTTTACGGCAAGGTGCAAGAGATTCCGCAGCGCGAAACCACTCCTTTCTATCCGCGTTCGCCCTATGGCGTGGCCAAGCAGTACGGCTTCTGGATAGTGAAGAACTATCGCGAGTCGTATGGTATGTACGCCGTCAACGGCATACTCTTCAACCACGAAAGCGAACGGCGCGGCGAGAACTTCGTCACGCGCAAAATCAGCCTCGCCGCGGCGCGCATTGCCTGCGGTGTACAGGACTGTCTCTACCTTGGCAACCTCGATGCCCTGCGCGACTGGGGCTATGCCAAGGACTATATCGAATGTATGTGGCTTATGCTGCAGCAGCCTGAACCCGAGGATTATGTCATCGCTACTGGCGAAAACCACAGCGTCCGCGAGTTCGTGACGCTGGCGTTCCGCTATGCCGGCATCGAGCTGCGGTGGGAAGGCCAGGGCATCAACGAAAAAGGCATCGACACCAAGACTGGACGCACACTCGTCACTGTCGACCCGCGTTTCTTCCGCCCCGCCGAAGTCGAGCAGTTGCTCGGCGACCCCGCCAAGGCACGTACCCGTCTCGGGTGGAATCCGCAGAAAACCAGCTTCCCCGAACTTGTCCGCATAATGGTGGAACACGACTTAACGAAAGTGCGTAATGAAAAAATCTGACAAAATATATGTCGCCGGCCACCGTGGACTGGTGGGCTCGGCCATTTGGAACATATTGCAGCAGAAAGGCTACACCAACCTGGTGGGGCGCACGCATTCCGAGCTCGACCTGATGGACCCCGTTGCGGTGCGCGACTTCTTCGACCGCGAGCAGCCCGATGTCGTCGTGCTGGCTGCTGCCCTTGTGGGTGGCATTATGGCCAACTCGACGCGCCCGGCCGACTTCATCTACCAGAATCTGCAGATACAGCAGAACGTCATTGGCGAAGCCTATCGTCACCAGGTCAAGAAGCTGCTATTCCTTGGCAGCACCTGCATCTATCCCCGCCTGGCGCCGCAGCCTATGCCCGAAGAGTGCCTGCTCACCTCGCCGCTCGAGACCACCAACGAGTCCTACGCTCTGGCCAAGATTGCCGGAATGAAGATGTGCCACGCCTTCAACCGCCAGTATGGCACCAACTACGTCGCCGTGATGCCCACAAACCTCTACGGCCCCAACGAC
>DFHL01000095.1 GCA_002371315.1 Bacteroidales bacterium UBA3724
GGACCACTAGACGAATGCGGCGTTTGATTTGACCAACAATATCTCTGTTGAAATCGGGTGCAAAAGTACATCTTTTTTCCGAAATAAAAGCAGTTTTATGAAAAAAAAGTTTATGTACTTCTTAATTCGTTGATAATTACTGTTGTGTAAAATTGGGAACGGGGGCTTTGCCGTCCTGAATGTTGGCAAAACCCCCGTTCTGGGTTGCTCTTTTTTGCAAAATTGGCGTCTTCCGAAGTGACAAGTGATAAGTGACAAGTGAAACGAACTCGCTCGTGTCACTAATCACTATTCACTATTGTTTAAGCCATATTGTGGAACACGTTGACCACGTCGTCGTCGGCTTCGAGGCGTTCGATGAGGCCGTTGACGTCCTCCTGCTCCTCGGGGCTCAGCTCGCGCATCGTCAGCGGTATGCGCTCGAACTTGAACGACTTGATTTCGTAGCCCTTGTCCTCAAGGTACTTGGAGATGGGCCCATAGTTCTTGAAGTCGGCATAGATCATTATCTCGTCCTCGTCGCGGAACACCTCGTCGATGTCGCAGTCAATCAGTTCAAGCTCCAGCTCGTCCATATCGATGTCGTCGCGCCAGGCCACGACAAAGCTGCACTTGCGCTCGAAGAGGAAATCGTTCATTCCCATCGTGCCCAGTTCGCCTTTGCCGCGCACGAAGGCAGCGCGGAGGTTGGCGACGGTGCGCGTGGGGTTGTCGGTGGCGGTCTCCACTACAAAGGCGGTGCCGTGAGGCCCCTTGCCGTCATAGACCACCTCTTTGTAGGCCGATTTGTCCTTTTCGGTGGCGCGTTTGATGGCGCGTTCCACGTTCTCCTTGGGCATACTCTCACTCTTGGCGGTCTGCATCAGCAGGCGCAGGCGCAGGTTGCTCGACGGGTCGGGACCGCCGGCCAGGACGGCCAGCTCGATTTCCTTGCCTATCTTGGTGAATGTGCGGGCCATATGCCCCCAGCGTTTCAGTTTTCTTGCTTTACGGTATTCAAATGCTCTTCCCATTGGGTGATGATTTATGTTTAAGGGTTAAAGGGTTTAAGGGTTAAAGGGTTTTAGGGTTGAAGGGATTGAAGGGATTGAGGGGTTTGGAGTGGGAATCGTTCTCCGCTTTCCGTTTTCCGCTTTCCGTTTTCCGCTTAAATCAGTCCGCGGTTGCGTTTGAGGGGCTCGACGCTGGGCTGTTTGCCGCGGAAGTCGACGTACATCTTCATCGGGTCGATGGTGTTGCCGTGCGACAGCAGGAAGCGGAACTTCTTGGCCAGCTCGGGGTTGTAGAGGTCGCCGCTCTCGCGGAAGGCCTCGAAGGCGTCGGCGTCGAGGATGGCGGTCCAGGTGTAGCTGTAGTAGCCTGCCGAGTATCCGCCGCTGAAGATGTGCTGGAAGTAGCAGCTCTTGTAGCGGCTGATGATTTCAGGAATGAGACCGATCTTGGCCATCGCCTGGTCTTCGAAGTCGGGCAGGACTATCTTGGTGGGCTTGGTGATGCTGTGGTAGTCCATATCGAGCAGCGAGGCTGCCAGCAGCTCGGTGTTGATGAAGCCCTGGCCGTAGGTGCCGGCGGCCTCGATCTTGGCAATCAGACTGTCGGGGATGGCCTCGCCGGTCTGGTAGTGGCGGGCGTACTCCTTCATCACCTGCGGGTGGCGGCACCAGTTCTCCATAACCTGGCTGGGCATCTCGACAAAGTCGCGGGGCACGTTGGTGCCGCTCAGCGAGCGGTAGTGGCACTGGCTCAGCATACCGTGCAGGCAGTGGCCGAACTCGTGGAAGAGGGTCTCGCTCTGGTCGAAGTTGAGCAGCGAGGGTTTGTCCTTGGTGGGCTTGGTGAAATTGCAGACCATCGAGATGATGGGGATGACGTTGTTGCCGTCTTTGTCAATGTATTGCTCGCGGAAGTTGGTCATCCAGGCACCGCTGCGTTTGCTTTCGCGCGGGAAGAAGTCCATATAGAGGATGGCGATAACCTTGTCGCCGTCAAGCACTTCGTAGCTTATGGCTTCGGGGTGGTACTTGGGCAGCTTGTTGTTCTCGCGGAAGGTGATGCCGTACAGCTTGTTGGCAACGGTGAAGGCACCCTCGCGCACATTGTCGAGCGGGAAGTAGGGGCGTATCTCCTCGTCGTTCAGCGCATAGCGTTCCTTGCGCAGCTTCTCGCAGTAGTAGCGCCAGTCCCAGGGCTGCAGCTTGGCGCCGGGCTGGTCCTTCTCGAGCATCTTCTGGTACTCGTCTCGCTCCTGTTTTGCCTTGTTCAAGGCCGGAGTCCACAGGTCCATCAGGCACTGGTAGACAGCCTCTGGGGTCTTGGCCAGACAGTCGTCGAGCGTATAGGCGGCGTGGCTTTCAAAGCCAAGGATGTTGGCGCGTTCCAGACGCAGGTTGACAATGCTGTCTATGATGACGCTGTTGTCATAGTTGCCGCCGGAGCAGCGGTTGGCGTAGGCCTCCCACATCTGTTGGCGCAGCTCGCGGTCGGTGCAGTTCTGCATAAAAGGTTCCCAGCTGGGGATGTCGAGTGTGAAACGGGCGTGGTCGTCGATGCCGGCACTGGAACTGGCCTCGAAGGCTGCTGCCAGCTGGTCGTCGCCGAGGCCGATGTTGCGGGCCTTGTCGGCATCGAGGCTGAGCCAGTATTGGTTGGTGGCTGCCAGCACGTTGTTGCCGAAGCGCAGCGTCAGCGATGCCAGCAGGCTGTTGATCTCGCGGAAGCGGTCCTGCTTGTCGGCCGGGATATTGGCACCGTTGCGGACAAAGTTCTTGTAGGTCTCCTCGACGAGGCGCATCTGCTCGCCGTCGAGACCGAGGGATTCACGCTGGTCGTAGACGGCCTTGACGCGCTCGAAGAGCTTGGCGTTGAGCATAATGTCGTCGCTGTGGGCGGAGACGAGCGGTGTGGCCTCTTCGGCAATCTTCTCCATCTCGGGACTGTTGATGCACTCGGCCAGGTTGAAGAAGACGGCGCTGACCTCGTTCAGCAGGTCGCCGCTCTGTTCCAGCGCCTCGATGGTGTTGGCGAACGTCGGGGCCTCGCTGTTGGCGGTGATGGCGTCGATTTCAGCTTTCTGGCGTTTGATGCCCTCCTCGAAAGCGGGCATATAATGCTTGGGCTTGATTTTCTCAAAATCGGGGATGCCGTAGGGCGTGTTCCATTCCCCGAAGAAAGGATTGTCCATATTTTCCTTGCTTTTGCAGGCTGCCATCAGCGTCAGAGCCGCACAGCCGATGATTAGTAAACGTTTATTCATTGTTATATTGTCTAAAACTTTAACTTTAACCTTAACTTT
>DFHL01000078.1:0-141 GCA_002371315.1 Bacteroidales bacterium UBA3724
CGCAATACCATTCGGCAGACCCTTGTCGGCCCATTCTTTTCGGATAGCGAAATAGCGTGCAGTGTCTGCCGGCACCACCTTGCCTTCCAGATAGTAGCGCGACACTCGCAGCCACGCTTCCCCGTCGCCGAGGTTGGCAGC
>DFHL01000078.1:269-2357 GCA_002371315.1 Bacteroidales bacterium UBA3724
AAAAGCAAGCTTACGCATCGACTTGACATCGCCCGAATTAGCCTTAGCAATCAACTTTTGGTCGGCTTGAGCGAAAACTTCTGAAAACTGTATGCCGATGATTGCTACAACGGCAGCCAAAAAAATGACTTTTTTCATAAACTTTGAATTGATTTAGAAAATTGTTATTATCATATTTTATTTCAAAGGCATATATATCACCTTTTTCGTTTCAAAATATGGTTCCGAAAAGAAGTCCGATATCTCGAAGAGGCGCACTTTCTTGCGGAATGGTGCAATCTCGTCGGTCAGGTCGCCGCCTTTCAGATAGATGATTCCATTCGGCAGCTTGTGGTACTGTATGTCCGATATCTTGCCACGCACCCAGCCGACAAACTGGCTGAGGTCGGTGACAGCGCGCGACACGACAAAATCGAAATCGCGTTGTACCTGCTCGGCTCGTATCTGCTCGGCAACGACGTTCTTCAAGCCCAACTGCTGAGCGACATCCTGCACGACTTTGATTTTCTTCCCAATCGAGTCGACGAGATAGAAATTGGTGTCGGGAAACATGATGGCGAGCGGTATGCCGGGGAATCCACCACCGGTGCCGAGATCCATTATGTCTGCCATCGTCTTGAACTTTATCACCTTCGCAACCGACAACGAATGCAGCACGTGGTGCTCCACAAAATTGTCCATATCCTTGCGCGATATGACATTAATCTTCGAATTCCAATCGGCATAGAGTTCCGGCAAGGCTGCAAACTGCTCCTTTTGACGTTCTGTGAGTTCAGGGAAATATTTCAATATTAAATCCATAACATTCTGCGTTTAAGACTTGAAAACAAAACCGTTTTCGAGAATACAAATCTATTTCAGCCGTTTTGGGAAGAAACGCCCTGTTCGGCGACAATAGTTGTCGTATTCGTCACCGAAATCGCGGCGCAGTCGTTTTTCCTCGCTGTGAACCTGCATCAGCATAACTGCTACAAAAACGAGGAAAACCACCAGCGTCTGCCAGCTGAACAACCATACGCAGCAACCAATCAAATATACAAATGTGCCGCTAAGCATAGGGTTGCGGCTAAGGCTATATGGACCTTCAATCATCAGGTGCTGTGTACGAGGTGCTATCTCGTGGTTGAAAGCGTCCATCGGGTTGCCATTGCCAATGCGTCGCATATAAACTATCGTCCATACACTTAACGCAATGCCTCCTATCATCAGCACCCCCGTCATTGTAGCTCTCAACGCCCCAATATGCACTATGGGCGGCATACCCGACAGCAGCCACATCAGCAACGGAATAGCAACGACAAAGATTATGCAGCCAAGCGCATATCCAATTATTTCCCGCAACAGTTTCATCGTTTATGAAAATGTCAATGGATATTATTTGAAGTATTGGACACCGCTTTCGAATATCTGCTGGTCGTCGTTGCCATAGATGTTCAATGCGCTGCCTTTGCTGCGACGCTCGCTGTGGCCCATCTTGCCGAAAACACGACCGTCGGGACTGGTGATGCCCTCAATGGCCATGTAGGAGCCATTCATGTTGTACTCCTCGTCCATCGTCGGTTTGCCGCTCAGGTCAACATACTGCGTAGCCACCTGGCCGTTCTTGAAGAGCCGGTCGATCCACTCCTGCGGTGCGACGAAACGGCCCTCGCCGTGAGAGATGGGGATGACATAGGTGGCTCCCAGCTCGGCTTTACGCAGCCAGGGGCTCAGGTTAGATGTGACGCGAGTATATGCCATCTTGCTCTGGTGGCGACCGATAGTGTTGAATGTCAACGTAGGAGCATCCTCAGCCTGCGGACGAATCTCCCCGTATGGCACGAGACCCAGTTTGACAAGCGCCTGGAAGCCATTGCAGATGCCCAGCATGAGGCCATCACGCTTGTTGAGGAGTTCCATCACAGCGTCGGCAATCTTCTGGTTGCGGAAGACACTGGTGATGAACTTGGCGCTGCCTTCGGGCTCGTCACCAGCACTGAAGCCGCCAGGAATCATGACGATCTGGCTGCGACGGATAGCGTCGACGTAAGCATCCACGCTCTCACGGATCTGCTGACCGTTCTGGTTGCGGAAGACGATAATCTCGCT
>DFHL01000078.1:2535-3152 GCA_002371315.1 Bacteroidales bacterium UBA3724
TATTCTTAAAGTCCTTGGGTTGAATGGGCTGAATGGGCTGAATGGGAATGTTTGTGCGGGTGGGGAAGACGCCCTCCAGGGGCTTCTGCCAGGCGTCCAAAGCCTCGTCGAGGCTGACACATTCGCCATTGTATTCGAAACAGGGCTTATCGGTCACCACACCAATCTGACGGCAGCGGAACGGGAGCGAAGCAATGTCGGCATCGGTCTCCACCACGATATCGCCATAGCTGACTTGGCTGAGGTCGCCGAGCTTTACGCTGTCGTTGAGAGAGACACCCAGTTTGTTGCCGAAAGCCATCTTGCTGACTGCCTCGATGATGCCTCCAATGCCGATGGCGTAGGCCGAGTAGATGGGTCCGAACGCCTTCTCGTCAACCTTGTCGCGAAGAGCGATAGCGTTGTGCAGCAGGCGATACTGGTTCATGGCGTCCTCGTAGTCGGGCATGCCGTAAGCGTCTTTCTTGATGTCGAGAAGCACCAGTTTGGCACCGGGCTTCTTCAACTCAGGTGTGAGGACATGGTAGAGATTGTCGGTCGACACCGCGAAAGAGCAGAACGTGGGCGGCACATCAATATCATTGAAGGTGCCACTCATCGAGTCCTTGCCACCGATG
>DFHL01000078.1:3222-4578 GCA_002371315.1 Bacteroidales bacterium UBA3724
GGCAGGTGGAGACCCATCTGGGCGTGATAGGCGCCGAGGAGGGCACTGAAGGGTTCGCCCCAACGGTAGGGGTCGTTGCCCAGTTTCTTGAAATATTCCTGGAAGGTGAGTCGCACGCGGCTGGCGTCACCACCGGCTGCGGCAATCTTGGCAACGCTGCTGAGCACGGCATAGGCTGCGCCATGGAAGGGGCTCCACGAAGTCTGGTAGGGATCCATGCCATAGGACATGAGTGTCACAGTGTCGCACTTGCCGTCGAGCAGCGGCAATTTGCCGATCATGCACTGAGTAGGCGTCAGCTGATAACGGCCACCGAAGGGCATCACCACACTTCCGGCACCGATGGAGCTGTCGAACATCTCGACCAGGCCCTTCTGCGAACATACGTTGAGGTTGGCGAGGGTCTCCAACCACAGTTCTTTGACGGATTTTGTGGGGTTGATGGGTTCAATGGGTTTTGTGGGCATCTTGACACTGACGGTAGTTTCCTGATGGGCTCCGTTGGTGTCGATGAAGCGGCGGCTTAGGTTGACAATCTCCTTGCCGCGCCAGCTGATGACCATGCGAGGCTCCTTGGTAACGGTAGCCACGACCGTAGCCTCGAGGTTCTCCTCGTCGGCATACTTGAGCATCAGATCCACATCCTTGGGGTCGACGACGACGGCCATACGCTCCTGGCTCTCGCTAATGGCCAGTTCGGTGCCGTCGAGACCGGCATATTTCTTGGGAACGCGGTCGAGGTTGATCTGCAGACCGTCGGCCAATTCGCCGATAGCCACACTGACACCACCAGCGCCAAAGTCGTTGCACTTCTTGATAAGATGGCTTACCTCTTCGCGACGGAAAAGGCGCTGAATCTTGCGTTCGGTCGGGGCGTTGCCCTTCTGCACCTCGGCGCCACAGGTTGTGAGCGACTTGGTGGTGTGGCTCTTCGAGGCACCCGTGGCACCTCCGATGCCGTCGCGACCGGTGCGGCCACCGAGCAGGATGATGACATCGCCGGGGTCGGAACTGAGACGCTGCACGGCGCGACGCGGAGCAGCAGCGATAACGGCGCCAATCTCCATGCGTTTGGCCACATAGTTGGGATGATATATCTCGTTCACCAGGCCGGTGGCCAGGCCAATCTGGTTGCCGTAGCTGGAGTAGCCACGGGCGGCGGTGGTGACGATCTTGCGCTGTGGCAACTTGCCGGGCAGGGTTTCGTTCAGCGGCTTGGTGGGGTCAGCAGCACCAGTGACGCGCATGGCCTGGTAGACGTATGTACGGCCCGAAAGTGGGTCGCGAATGCATCCGCCAAGGCAGGTGGCTGCACCGCCGAAGGGCTCGATTTCGGTCGGGTGGTTGTGGGTCTCG
>DFHL01000124.1:0-6107 GCA_002371315.1 Bacteroidales bacterium UBA3724
CAAGAACGAGACGCACAACCACCCCACCGAGATCGAACCCTTCGGTGGTGCTGCCACCTGTCTGGGTGGCTGCATACGCGACCCGCTCAGCGGCCGCACCTACGTCTACCAGGCCATGCGCGTCACCGGTGCTGCCGACCCCACACGCCCCCTCAGCGAGACCCTGCCGGGCAAGTTGCCGCAGCGCAAGATCGTCACCACCGCCGCCCGCGGCTATTCCAGCTACGGCAACCAGATTGGCCTGGCCACCGGCTTGGTCAACGAGATATACCATCCAGGCTATGTAGCCAAACGCATGGAGATCGGTGCCGTCATCGCTGCCGCTCCGCGTCGCGCCGTGAAACGACTGACTTCCGACCCTGGCGATGTCATCATCCTGCTGGGCGGCCGCACGGGCCGCGACGGCATCGGCGGTGCCACGGGAGCCTCGAAAAGCCACACCACCAAGTCGTTGACCACCTGCGGAGCCGAAGTGCAGAAAGGCAACGCCCCCACCGAGCGCAAGATTCAGCGCCTGTTCCGCCGCGAGGAAGTATCCTCTTTGATTAAGAAATGCAACGACTTCGGCGCCGGCGGCGTCAGCGTGGCCATTGGCGAGCTGGCCGACGGCCTGCAGATCAATCTGGATAAAGTCCCCAAGAAATATGCCGGCCTCGACGGTACCGAGCTGGCTATCAGCGAAAGCCAGGAGCGTATGGCTGTCGTCGTCGACCCGAAGGATGTGGAACAGATGCTCAAGTATGCCGACGAGGAGAACCTCGAGGCTACCGTTGTGGCCACCGTCACCGAGAATCCCCGTATGGTCATCAGCTGGCGCGGCAAGGAGATTGTCAACCTCAGCCGCCGCTTCATCGACACCAACGGTGCCCATCAGGAGACCACGGTCAGCGTGAAGATGCCTCGCAAACCTTTCGATACTTCCGAGGAGGCCATCGCCGAAGCCTACCGCAATGAGCCTAGCACCCTCAAGGAACAATGGTGCGAAACCCTTGCCGACCTTAACGTCTGTTCGCAGAAGGGCCTGATCGAGATGTTCGACAGCTCAATCGGCGCCGGCAGCGTGGTGATGCCCTTCGGCGGCCGCTACCAGCTGACGCCAACCCAGTCGATGATCGGCAAGCTGCCCCTCTTGGACGGCAAGTGCGACACGGTGACCATTATGTCCTACGGCCTCGACCCATACAAGCTCAGCTGGAGCCCCTTCCACGGAGCCGTCTACGCCGTTCTCGACTCGGTGGCCAAGATTGCCGCTGCCGGTGGCGATGCCAGCCGCGTGCGCCTCACATTCCAGGAGTATTTCAAGAAGCTCGGCAACGACCCCTATCGCTGGGGCGAGCCCTTTAGTGCCCTGCTCGGTGCCTACAACGCCCAGATGGGACTGCATCTGCCGGCCATCGGTGGCAAGGACTCGATGAGCGGCACCTTCAACGACATCGACGTGCCGCCTACGTTCTGCAGCTTTGCCGTGGGCATCAGCGACTTGCAGCACGTTGTCACCCCCGAACTCAAGAAAGCAGGCAGCCGCTTGGTGCTGCTTGACATCCAGAAGAAGGACTACGATATGCCCGACTATGACGATGCCCTTGCCCAGTATGCAGCTTTGCGCAAAGGCATCGAGCAGGGACAGGTGCTTTCGGCCTACTGCATCGGCCGCGGTGCCCTGATCGAAGCTGTCAGCAAGATGGCCTTCGGCAACAAGCTGGGCGTGACCCTCAGCGACAGCGTGACCCTCAGCGACCTGAGCCTTATCAACTACGGTCATATCGTCGTCGAGACCGCCGCCGAGCTTGCCGATCTGCCTTTCCGCTGCCGCGAGATAGGTGTCGTGACCGACAATCCATACTTCGAATACAAAGGCGAACGCGTCAGCATCGAGGATGCCCTCGCTGCCTGGCAAAAGACCCTCGAAGGTGTCTTCCCCACACGCAGCGTCCAAACGGAAAGCGGCAGTCAGAAAGTTGAGACCCCGCTCTTTAAGGCTCCCGCCCCACTGACGCATTCGCATATCAGCGCATTGACGCATTCCCCCAAGCCCCACGTCTTCATCCCCGCCTTCCCCGGCACCAACTGCGAATACGACTCCGCCCGTGCCTTCAACCGTGCCGGCGCAGAGAGCGAAATCATCGTCTTCCGCAACCAGAACGGACAGCAGATCCGCGAGAGTGTGGACGCATACGTTGACGCCATCCGCCGCAGCCAGATCATAATGATTCCCGGCGGCTTCTCGGCCGGCGACGAGCCCGAAGGCAGCGCCAAGTTCATTACCAGCGTCTTCCGCAACCCGAAGATTGCCGACGCAGTGATGGAATTGCTGCAGAAGCGCGACGGCCTGATGCTTGGCATTTGCAACGGCTTCCAGGCCTTGGTGAAGCTGGGCCTCGTGCCCTATGGCGAGATACGTTCGCAGGCCGAGGATGCTCCCACGCTGACATTCAACACCATCGGTCGCCACCAGAGCAAGATGGCCTACACGCGCGTCTGCTCCAACCTCAGCCCCTGGCTGCAGCGTGCCGAGCTGGGCAAGACCTACGTCATTCCCATCTCGCACGGCGAGGGCCGCTTCGTGGCTCCGCAGGAGTGGATTGACCGCCTCTTCCGTAACGGCCAGGTGGCTACGCAATATGTTGACCTGCAGGGTAATCCTACGATGGATGAGGAATACAATATGAACGGTTCCTACTGTGCCATCGAGGGCATCACCAGCCCCGACGGACGCGTCTTCGGCAAGATGGGCCACAGCGAAAGACGCAGTAAAGGCTCCGCCCTCAACATCTACGGCGACGACGACCAGCAGATCTTCGAGAGTGGCGTTCAGTACTTTAAGTAACCCTTTTTGACACCAACAGACACCCCCTTTGCCACGCCGTGGCAAAGGGGGTGTTTCGTACAGCCGAACCACCATCTGCCGCACTTCCAGATAGTCATTATGCCGCCCTGTACTGGAATCCGTTTTGTGAATAGCACCGTAAACCGCCTGCGTGGCAGCGCGATGAGACAGCCGTTGCACCAAATCGCCCATTTCAACCATCGTTCAACGTTATTTCAATGTTACTTCTTCGATACGCAATCGAAGAAATAACGGCGAAGTAACGGCGAAATAACGGCGAAGTAACGGCGAAATGGCTGAGTGGGCGTTGCTTTTTGGGGTGTGATTTACTGATTCTGATTGTTACTTTTGCGTCCTGCGACTGGATTTGGTTGACGGGTTTATAATTATCGACTGCTTTTTGATGTCAGCCGTCCGCGGTTGCGGCTGATGACGGTTTACTATGGCCAAGAGCCGGAACTTTGGCTTGTCAACTTTTTCAGTGCAAGACACTACTCGTACAACATTGCAGAAAAAAATAAAAAATGCCCGTAGATGGATGAAAATATTGTTTTCCTTCATCATTATGGAGGTACACTCTATAGTATCTTTAGTGTATCAACACCACCTTGCGAGCAGGGTGGTTGCCGATTTTAACCAAGTATGCACCGGAAACAGGTACATTAAACCGCAGGGGTGTATACTCGTCCTGTTTAGTTGCAAGCACACGTCCGTTGATATCGTAGAGCCACACGGTGTTGCCATCTGCACCGTCCACAACAATTTGACCATTGTTGGCATAAACCTTGACATTAATAGTTTCTGTCTTATTTATTCCAACATACAAAGTATCGTGAATATAAATGGTGTCATAAATATATTGAGGCAAATATATTGTATCGTATAGTAATATTGTATCGTGTACGGACATTAACATTGTATCAACTGTGTTGATAATAGTGGTGTCGTGAACGGGGATAAACACTGTGTCATAAACATAGATTGTATCTTGATAAGGCTCACCATCTGCAAAGAAGTATGCGGTTAAAGTGGTGTCGCCAACTACCGCAAATACGTAAGGATTGAATGTGGCTCCGTTACTCCAATGTGAAAACTGGTATCCACTATAAGGTGCTGCCGTTAATGTGGCAACGGATCCATATGTATAGCGACCTCCTCCAGAGACACTTCCATAAATGATACTGTCTACCAAAACAGAGACAGTATGAGTGTCGATGGCAAAGTACGCCGTTAGCAGCATATTCTCTGTAATTACGACACTACGGTTACTTTCGGTGCTTCCGTCACTCCATCGCTCAAAGAAATAGTGTGGCGCTGTCGCGGTCGCTGTAACAATTACCGTATCTAAATAATCATATACGCCATCTCCTGTCACTGTGCCTAACGATGTGTTGAAACTTTGTACATTGAGAGAATACTGATTTTTCGCAAAAGAGGCACTAATTGATGAGTCTCCAGAAATAAACAGGGTGTCCTGAATGTTTGTGCTTCCATTGCTCCATTGATTGAAATGGTATCCATAATTGGGCATAGCTTTTATGACCACACTTGAATCGCATCGAACCTCATTAGAATCCAAGTCTTTTACAATGATAGCGGTTCCTTGTTGCGGTTGTTCCGAAGAAACGTTCATTGTAAACCCGACAGAAGGAACCGTGTAGTTATGTTGGGTACCAAACCAGTAAGAGTATGAATGGTAAGAGCCGCAAGGGATGATGATATTGAGCGTATCAGGAGTGCCACCATAGAAACCGCCACCATAAGAAGGGGCTAATTCAGATAGGAAAATCAAAGAGTCCAATTTAGGACAATAGGTAAATGCTGCATTCCCAATACTTGAAACGGAACTACCAAAAACCAAAGTTCTCAAACTGTAACATTGAGAGAAAGCCGCTGATCCGATAGAAACAACCGAATTTGGAATAATGACCTTAACAAGGCTTGTGTCTGCATCAAAGGCTTGTTGCCCTATGGTGGTTACAGATTCTCCAATAGTTAGGTCTGACAGATTATGACAGGATGCAAATGAACCCCAACCAAGAGTAGTTACAGAATTAGGTATAGCTACAGATGTAAGATTCGAACAGGCACTAAAAGCATCCTGTTTTATTTCAATTATTGTGCTTGGCAAAATAACTGTGTCTATGTAGTATGAATGATGGAATGCATTATATCCAATTGATGTAACCGGATACCATACTTCATTATACTCCACGCTGTCTGGTATAATTAAGGTACCTGCTATTGATGAACCGTAATTCGGCATACCGTAAGTTTGAAATGTTGCTTCGGCATATCCGTTTTCAATCTGGAAATAAACTGTATGATTGCTCGGTGTGACTACTGTAAAAGTCTGACCTTGTACACTCGCAATAAAGGCAAGTGCCGAAATCAGTAGTACTAATGTCGTGTGGCGTATCATATCTGTTTCTTTGTTTTATATCATTGTTTTATTTTGATTATTGTATTGAGAATGTGTTGCTTTCAGATAGTTCAGAGTAACACATCACATCATCTTTCATCTGTTCGAGGCTTTTGCCGCGAAGGAAGTCTTCGATGTGGGGAATGCTGTCGACAATATGGCGTAGCCTTTCTATGTCTCTACTCTGTTCTCTCATAAATCAGTTGTTTATCACGATTTGCAGATTCCGCGGCGAACGGCATCAAAGTGCCATTCTCCACCAAATCGACTTTACGCCCGATTAAATCTTCTATTTCTCGCCACATCCCAGCATAGCGAAGCAATCCGATAGGACGTCCGTGGTCGAACTCCACAAGAATATCCACATCGCTCAGCGGCGTCTCTTCGCCGCGGGCGAAGGAGCCGAAAAGCCAAGCCTTCAGGACGGGTTGCGTCTTGAAATAGTCGGCTATTATCTTGGTCATCGCTTCGGTGCTCATAGGCTTTTCTTCTCTGATTTCAATTTGCAAAATTACAACTATTTCCCGATATGGCAAAATTTAATTGTGTTAATGCGTTAATGTGTTAATGCGTTAGTGGCTGACGCGTCAACACTCCCACGTTTCTGCTTTAAAACGTTTTCGCATTCCCGGTTCGGTGTACTGCTGAATTTATCGGCAGGGCGGATGTCGGGAAAATTGTGTATCTTTGCACTCTCGAAAACTTATACGAACTGATATGAGTAATACTGTTAAAGCAATGTTTGTCAACGGTTCGCCGCGCAAGGGCTGGAACACTGCCAAGATGCTGGAAAGTGCGATGCAAGGGGCCGCAGATGCCGGCGCCGAGTCGCCCGTGGTGGTCAACTACTTCTACCAC
>DFHL01000124.1:6158-8979 GCA_002371315.1 Bacteroidales bacterium UBA3724
CAACTACTTCTACCACGAAGAGATTATCCCCTCGGCCCTCAAAGAGCACGAAGCCGCCCGATGGCTGGCCAAGGAAGAACTCGACTGCGTCCACTGGTTGCCCGCCGACGTGCAGATTATAGAAAAGCTAAAACAATCCATATGAAACATTCTCTAACTATCTTATGCTGCCTTCTGCTCTTGAGCCCTGTCCTTTACGGACAGAGCACTGCACAAGCATCTCTACTGGAGAAAGCCTATCAAGATTCTTCCGTAACACTGCTGTATCAGTTTTTCGACAACTGGTCGGCCGATGTCTCCTCCAACGAAAGCGAAGCCCCCAACCCCTGGGTGGCAGAAGCACACAAGGTCTTCGCCGCCTTCTACCAGCCTCTCCAGCTTGACAAGATAGGCTGTGGTGAGTTCCGAATATCCTATCAGGATTATCCTTTTTTTATTGTTCAGGACACTCTTTATAGAATCTATGTAACGGAGACCATCCCTATCGGCGACGACGAGTTGGTGAATTACTACACAAACCGTATCAAACGGATGTACACCAACAAACATAAACGCAAAAAGAAGCTGGAAAGTCTGCAGAGGATAATTGGATACGGTAACCTGTATGCAGAATTTAAAAGGGAGAAGTATATGTTTCCCGGAGAATGGTGTGCTATCCCCACCACATTGGTGGACTCAAACATATCTTTCCGCCCATCGGTGGATTTCCCCGACAAGAAGATTGTCCATCTGTCCGCCGGCTATGAGCAGTTGCTAAACACATTCCTCGGCAACCAGCATATCGCCCTGGGGACGGAAAACATTATGCAACCCGCCTATGCCAAGGAGGAGAGCGCCCGACGGAAGGATTTCATCGAAAATGCCGCCCAGATATTCTATGGGCACTGGGGAGGCTACTGGCAGTATGAGACCTACCCCAAGGCGAACGCCATCATCTTCGACGCTGCAATGCAGCGTGCCATCGTCGAATTCCGCTTCATCTATGAAGGCGGCAATGTGTATCTGGAGAAACATAAGGGCCAATGGGTTGTCGTTACCGGGGAACTTACTTGGCAAGAATAAAAGACAAACATTATGATAGACCAAATCCTTGAATACAACAGGCGGTTTGTGGCCGAAAAGGGCTACGAGCGCTTCATCACCGACAAATACCCCGACAAGAAGCTCGCCGTGCTGTCCTGTATGGACACGCGCCTCACCGAGTTGCTGCCTGCCGCTCTGGGGCTCCGCAACGGCGATGCCAAGATCATCAAGAATGCCGGCGGCCTCGTCATCACTCCCTTCGATTCGACCATCCGAAGCCTCATCGTTGCTATCTATGAGCTTGGCGTTGACAGTATTATGGTGGTGGCACACTCGCATTGCGGTGCCTGCCATATGAGCTACGACCACTTCCACGACCAGATGCTGGCACGCGGTGTCACCGACCAGACTCTCGACACTATCCGCAAGTGCGGTATCGACCTCAATCACTGGCTCGAAGGCTTCCGCAACACCGAAGAAAGCGTGCGCCGCACCGTCGAAACAATCCGTACCCATCCGCTGGTGCCGGGCGATGTCACCGTCCGCGGCTTCATCATCGACAGCGAGACCGGCGCTCTCGAAGAGGTGCAAATCTGAAACCCAAAATAATCTCATTATACTATGGCAAGCAATCCCGATTTTGTACAATATATTGTCGACCAGTGTGGAAAGGCAGGTGATATCACCGCCCGTAAGATGTTTGGCGACTATGGCGTCTACTGCAACGGCAAGATTTTCGGCCTCGTCAGCGACAACGGCTTCTACGTCAAGCCCACCGAGGCTGGACGCCAAATGCTGCGCAGCGTCGACCTGCGTCCGCCATACGAAGGCGCAAAACCCTATTTCTATATCGAAGATGTCGACGACAGCGACTACGTCTCCGCGCTGGTCCGTGCCACCTGCACCGACCTGCCGGAACCGAAACCGAAATCGAAGAGAAAATGATCTATAGCTCGCCTATAGGCGCTCTCGAACTCGCCTTCGATGGCCCCGTGCTGACATCGCTGCATTTGGTGCCGGCCGGTTCTCACATCCCCGCTCCGGCATCCCCGTCCAATGTGCCCGCAATCCGCTGGCTCGACTGCTACTTCTCCGGCCGTGAGCCCGATTTCATTCCGCCCCTCGAGCCGCAAGGCACGCCGTTTCAGCGGCGCGTGTGGCAGGAGCTGCTGAAGGTCCCCTATGGCCAGACCGTCACCTACGGCGAACTGGCGCGCCGCATCGGCTGCCGCTCCGCGCAGGCGGTAGGGCAGGCCCTGAACCGCAACCCCATAGCCATCATCATCCCCTGCCATCGTGTTGTCGCCGCAAGCGGCCTCGGCGGCTATGCCTACGGCTCTGAAATCAAGCGGAAACTGCTGAACCTCGAAAGAAACACCTGAGAGCGGAAAGCAGTTGTGAATTCGTTAATTCGTTAATGTGTTAATGTGTTAATGCGTTAGTGGCTGGCGCGCAGCCTCGCTTTCAGTTTTCCGCTCTCCGCTTTCCGTTTTCCGCTTTCCGCTTAAAAATTCCCCTTTCGGCATACGAAAACCGTGCGATGCGCGTTTCTGATACATTATAATACATAAAAACAATCGTAAATGAGCTTAAATACCATCCCCGTCCTGCTGCTCACGGGCTATCTGGGCAGCGGCAAGACCACCTTGTTGAACCGTATCCTTTCCAACCGCCGCGGCATCAAGTTTGCCGTCATCGTCAACGACCTCGGCGAAGTCAACATCGACGCCGACCTCATCGAGAAGGGCGGCGTTGTGGGCAAAAAGGACGACAATCTTGTGGCCCTGCAGAACGGCTG
>DFHL01000124.1:9042-9370 GCA_002371315.1 Bacteroidales bacterium UBA3724
CGGCTGCATCTGCTGCACCCTCAAAATGGACCTAGTCGAGCAGTTGCGCGACATCACCAGCCAGCACCGCTTCGACTATATCGTAATCGAAGCCAGCGGCATCTGCGAACCCGAACCCATAGCACAGACCATCTGCTCCATACCCACAATGGGACCGGAATACGTCAAGGACGGCATCCCAGTGGTCGACAGCATCGTCACCGTGGTCGACGCGCTGCGTATGAAGGACGAGTTTGGCAGCGGCAAGAACCTGCTCAAGCCCGGCCTGGCCGAGGACGACATTGAGAACCTCGTAATCCAGCAAATCGAATTCTGCAACATCATCCTG
>DFHL01000124.1:9415-23116 GCA_002371315.1 Bacteroidales bacterium UBA3724
CTGCAACATCATCCTGCTCAACAAGGCCTCGGAGGTCGAATCCGCCGAACTGGGCCGCATCCGCGAAATAATACGCGCCATACAGCCCAAGGCCGAAATCATCGACTGCGACTATTGCGATGTCGACTTCGACAAAATACTGAATACCCGTCTGTTCGACTTCGACCGCGTGGCCACGTCGGCCGCCTGGATCGACGCTATCGAGGGTCATCACGAGGATGAAGACGAAAACGAAGACGAAAACGAAGAACACGGGCATCATCATCACGAAGACGAAAACGAAGAACATCATCATCACGATGATGACGACGATGAGCACCATCACCACCATCATCATCACCATCACCACGACGACGAGGGCGAAGCCGAGGAATACGGCATTTCGACCTTTGTCTACTATCGTCGCGAACCAATGAATATCAGCCGCTTCGACGATTTTGTCGCCCGCCGTTGGCCCAAGGGCGTAATCCGCGCCAAGGGCATCTGCTGGTTCCTCTCCGAACCCGACACCTGCTACCTCTTTGAGCAGGCCGGCAAGCAGGTATCGCTGCGCGACACAGGTCAGTGGTACGCCACGATGCCCGACGAGGAACTGCTTGACTTTATGCGCCGCAACCCCGACCTGCAGCGCGACTGGGACGACACCTACGGCGACCGTATGCAGAAGCTCGTCTTCATCGGTCAGCACCTCGACCGCGACGCCATCACCGCCGAACTCGACGCCTGCCTGTCAAGATAGCGGAAAGCGGAAAGCGGAAAGCGAGGCTGGCGCGGCAGCCACTAACGCAATAACGCAATAACACACTAACACAATCAAAATGGACCTCATCCTCAAATATTTCCCCAACCTCACCGAGCGCCAGAAGGAGCAGTTTGCAGCCCTGCCGGCCCTGTACAACGATTGGAACTCGAAGATCAACGTCATCAGCCGCAAGGATATGGACAACTTTGTCGAGCACCACGTGCTGCATTCGCTGGCCATCGCCAAAGTGGTGCAGTTCAAGACGATGTGCGACATTATGGACCTCGGTACCGGCGGCGGCTTCCCGGGAATCCCGTTAGCGATAATGTTCCCCGACGCCAACTTCTACCTGTGCGATTCCATCGGCAAGAAAATCAAGGTCGTCAAGGATGTCGCCGAGCAGCTGCAGCTGAAGAATGTCACTGCCGAGCAGATCCGTGCCGAGCAGGTGCAGCGCGACTTCGACTTCATCGTGTCGCGTGCCGTCACCGACCTCAGCCAGTTCGCAGGGTGGGTGAAAGGGAAAATATCTGATATCCATTATCATAAACTGCGCAACGGCATCATCTACCTCAAAGGCGGCGACCTCGACGCCGAGCTGGCACCCTTCCGCAAAAAGGTGCGTCTGTTCGACATCAGCGACTTCTTCGAAGAGCCCTATTTCGAAACAAAGAAGGTGATTTATTTGCCTATGGGCAAGTGACTTGTGAGGATTGAAACAAGTCGCTCCCGGCCACCTCTGCCGCTGGCCTTAGGGCTGAGCGCCAGAGACCTGAATAAAAGAGCTGCGAAACCAATCGCAGCTCTCTTTTTATATATTATACATTAAGTAAATGGTCAAAAATAACTTTCATTTTTTAACAGGAATTATCATAAATTGGCCAGGAATTAACCAGAAATTTATTTTTCTTTTAACAGCAATTAACAGCAATTTAACAGCAATTTAACAGCAATTTTTTTTTAGAACGTAAACGTCCGTGAATTGCCATAAATGTCAAATAAATTTGACCAATTACTTATTTATATAATAGTTCTTTGCTTGGGGTGTGTCGCCGCCGCAAACCGAAGCGAAAAACAAAAAGGAGCGAGTGTTGCCCTATGGTTGCAATCCCGCCTGCAAGGCGACCTGACAAAATGTCAGTCCTACGAAACCCTAACCAAAGACCTACCATCTTCTACCGTGGTAGAAGGTGGTAAGAACTTTGTAAGAATTTGGGTAGAATTTGATAAGAAGATGGTCCTGTTTTTGTGGTGGTTATGAAGGGCGATTTTTGGGCGATTTTTCCGTTTTTGAAACTTTTTTTCGCAAAAAAAAACCTGACATTTTGTCAGGTTTTTGGTTTTCGTTTTCCGTAGACGATGCGCCTGCGTACCAGATTTCCGCTTTCCGTTTTCGTTTTCGTCTTCGTTTTCGTGCGAAGCTCCGCTTATTTGTACAGGTCGTTCAGTGTGCGGACGACGACGCTTGTGGGGGTTGCGGTGGCGTCTTGGGGGATGCCGTAACCCAGCGTGTTGCCCATCTCGGCGGGGGCGGGGATGAAGCGGACGGTGATGTTTTGTCCCTTCTTGAGGTCGAAGAAGTTGCGGTCGAAGTGGCCGTTGCGGAAGGGACGCGGTTCGAGGCAGACGTCGTAGAGGTCGCTCAGGGCACGGATGGTCACGGTCAGTACGCCATCCTTAACATTCTGGTCTAACGTGTATTGCGCCTTGTCGTAGTGGCGGTCTTTGGGGTGGGTGGCATAGTACTGCTGCCATTCGTCCAAACCCCGTTCCCGGTATTCGTTTTCGTTTTCGTGCGAAGCCCCGCTTTCCGCTTCAAAAAGTGCCTTTGCGCGGTAGTGGAGCGCCTTCCAGTTGCCGTAGTAGTCGATTGAGGACCAGCTGGCTACGGGCCAACAGTCGTTGATTTGCCAGTAGAGCGTGCCGGCGCAGCGCGGGTCGGCGATGTGGCAGAGGATGCCGTAGCCCGTGCCCCAGGCCTGGAGCAGCTGGCTGACGTAGGCGTAGTCCGCGAGCGACAGGGTGCGGCTGTCGAAGCCATAGTAGCGTTGCATTGCCTTGTCGATTATCTCGCGGCCGCGTGCGTGCTTCTGGTGGCCACGCAGGGTGGGAGAGTCGATGTTGAGCTGTTCGGCGGGGCAGTATTGCACGATGCTGGAAATCAGTGGGTAGCTTTGGAATCCGTATTCCGACATAAAGCGGCCGGTCTTTTCCTTGTACATTTCGAAAGGCAGTTCGCCCCACCATACGCCCCAGTAGTGGCTGTCGCCGTGGGTGGTGCATTCGGGATGGCCCCAGCCGTAGAGCGGCGAGGTGGTTATGTAGGGCCTGTGCATTGGGTCGCAGTCTTTTACGGCTCGCGCAAGGATGCTGGTCGAGCTGGTGTTGCTGGTCGTGTTGGGATAGCCGAAGATGGTGTCCATTGCCTTCTCCAGCCGGGCGCGCTGCTCGGGTGTCCAGTTGAATTGCCCTTGCCAGCCCCAGTCTTCCCAGCCGTTTTTCACCTCGTTGTTGCCGCACCAAAGCACGATGCAGGGGTGGCGGGCGATGCGGCTCACCTGCTGGCGCGCCTCGCGGTCGATATTGTCCAGCATCTCCTCGTTGTCGGGATATGGTGTGCCTGCGAAAATGAAGTCCTGCCACACCATCAGCCCCAGCGAGTCGCAGAGGTCGTAGAAGTAGTCGTGCTCGTAGATGCCGCCGCCCCAGACGCGTATCATATTGAATCCGGCTTCTTTAGCCGAGCAGAGCAGGTAGCGGTAGCGGGCTTTCTGCGCCTGGTCGAGCACCGGGAAACTGTGTACGGGTATCCAGTTGGCGCCCTTGATGAAGATGGGCTTGCCGTCGCGGTAGAAGGCGAAACTCTGGCCGATGGAGTCGGGCTGCTGGCGGAACTCGACAGGACTGTTAGAGAGATTAGTATTGTTAGTGGTACTAATATTATTGGTATCATTAGTTATATACACCTCTTTCCATATTCCGCAGGTTGGCAGCTTGGGGCCCCAGTCCCAGCCTTGCTGGTAGGGGGCTATGCGCGTGAAGGCGCGCCGGTCGGGCAGGGTGATGCCGTAAACGGATTGATTGTATTCGTCTTGGAGAGGGAAAAAGGTTATCTGTATGCGGTCGCAGTCTTCGGGCAACTCCATCGTGTTTTGAACGAACATATTGTTCTCTGTCAGCACGTGTGACCCCTCGCCGTGATAGAGGTTGATAAGGCAATCGCCCGCAAGTCCTTCGAAAACAATCCAATGCTTTTTGCCTTTGGGCAGATTCAGGCTGCTGATGTCTACTTGATAGGTCCACATCTCGTCGGCAATCCAGCGGACGCTGTCCTCGTTGGTGGCGAGGTAGGGGTCGGGAATGAGGCCGTTGGCCGTCAGGTCGGTGTGGATGAATCCCGGCACGGAGGCGGGATACCACTTGTCCTGATACTTGAATTGCCAGTCGGTCAGGTATATACGGTCGGTCTTCTGTGTCGAGCAAGCGGCAAGCAGCAAAGAGGCGACGATAAATAATAATTTCTTCATATATGTTGAAATTAATACGTTATTGCGTTAGTGGCTGACGCGGTATTCCGCTTTCCGCTTTCCGTTTTCCGCTTAGTAGGTCTATTCGTTTTTCCAGAAGGCGAAGACCACGGCCAGCAGGATGAAAGCGAAGCTTACGAGGTGGTTCCAGCGGATAGGTTCGCTCTTGAAGACAGTGGCGACGATGATGGTGAAGACCGTCAGCGAGATGCACTCGGCAAGGATTTTGAGCTGCATCAGCGAGAAGGGGCCGCCGTTGATCTGGCTGCCGATGCGGTTGGCGGGAATCATAAAACTGTACTCGAAGAAGGCCACGCCCCACGAGGTCAATATGATGAGTATCAGTGGCCAATCGCTGTTGACTTTCATTTCGGTCAGCTTCAGGTTGCCGTACCAGGCAAAGGTCATAAAGATGTTGCTGACTATTAGCAGAAGTATTGTTATCAGTCCTTTGGGCATTTTTCTTTTATGGTTAAGTTAGCGGATTACAAATCCTTATATTAATGTGCGGCGGATTGCAAATCCGCCGCATCACCGCCGCTTCGTCAGTCCTTTTGGCATAACATTCTAATTAACATTGCAAAAGCTTGGTTGACGGAACGGTCGATGTTTTGCTGGCGGCGACGGCCGGGAAAGTTGAGCAGCGCAGCTTCGGTATGTGTGCGACTGGCAACGGCAATCCACACTGTTCCAACCGGTTTGGTAGGCGTGCCTCCGTCGGGACCGGCGATGCCTGTGGTGGCGATGGCATAGTCGCTGTCGAAGCGCTCGCGCACCCCTTCGGCCATCTCGCGGGCGGTCTGTTCGCTGACGGCACCGTATTGCTCCAATGTGCTGTGCTTCACACCCAAGGCGCACTCTTTCACCTCATTGCTGTAGGCCACTATGCCGCCACGGAAGTAGCGCGACGCACCTGCCTGTGCCGTCAGTTGGCTGGCTATGGTGCCGCCGGTGCAGCTTTCGGCAGTGGCAAGTGTTTTGCCTTTGGCGGTCAGCTGACTGTGTACCAGTTCGGTCAGCGTCTCGCAGTCCTCGCCGACAATGTATTGTCCGGCAATAGGATAGAGCGTCTTGACGGCTTCGTCGATGGCACCTTGCAGCTCGTCGCGGTCTGTGCCGCGGGCCGTCAGTCGCAGTTTCAGCATTCCCGCTTGCGGCAGGTAGGCCAGCCGGATGCACTTGGGTAGCGCCAGCTCCCACGGCTCGATGAGGTCGCTGAGGAACGACTCGCCAATGCCTTGTACCAGAATGTTTTTGTTGACGATGGCGCCTGTTTTGAAGGTCTCTTGCAGTTTGGGCACCACGCGGTTTTCCATCAGCCATTCCATCTCGAACGGCACGCCGGGCATCGACACGACCACTTTGCCGTCCTGTTCGAACCACATACAGGGAGCCGTGCCAAGGTCGTTGTTGAGCACCTGACAGCATTCGGGCACAAGGGCTTGGGCGCGGTTGACGGGCGTCAGCTCGAAGCCGCGGATGGCAAACAGGCGGCGCACATTTTCGAGCGCGACGGCGTTTTCGACCAGGCGGCTGTGGAAGAAGTCGCAAAGCACGGTTTTGGTGATGTCGTCCTTCGTCGGCCCCAGTCCGCCGGTAATGAGGACGGCGTCGGAAAGCTTCAGGCAGCGTGCCAGACTCTCGCGAATTGCGTCGCCGCCATCGCCAATCGTAACGACCTCATTTACGTCGATTCCTGCTGCAATCAGCATCTGCGACATTGCCGAAGCGTTGGTGTTCACCACTTGGCCTATCAATAGTTCATCTCCTATATTTATTATGCTAACTTTCATATTCTGTGTAGTTTATGGCGATTTTTGCACTCGCCGATTTTGTGCAAAATTACTAAAGTTGAGGCGATTGATAAAATTTTTTTGCGCTGATTGCGAAAAACTTTGTATTTTTGCAAATTCTTTGTGGACTTTGAATCTTATTTATAATCATATATTTTGACCTATGACCGACATACCTAATTTAGACGAGCTCATTCAGATGGCTCTGAAGGAAGACATTGGCGACGGCGACCACAGCACGCTGGCTTGCATACCTCCTGCGGCGACGGGCACTGCCAAAATGGTAGCCAAACAGGACGGCATCCTTTGCGGTGCCGAAGTGGGCAAACGTGTGTTCCTTTTTGTGGACCCGACCCTGGAAGTGACCCTGCTCAAAAACGACGGCGACGCCGTTGCGAAAGGCGACATAGTGATGTTGGTCGAAGGCCATTCCGGAAGCATCCTGACGGCCGAACGCACGGCCCTAAACTTTATGCAGCGCCTTAGCGGCATCGCCACCGAGACGCATCGTATGGTGTCGATGCTCAAAGGCTTGAATACCAAACTGCTCGATACGCGCAAGACGACCCCGAATATGCGTCTGCTCGAGAAATATGCCGTTGCCTGTGGCGGCGGCACCAATCATCGTATCGGCCTGTACGATATGATTATGCTCAAAGACAACCATATCGACTTTGCCGGTGGCATCGAAGCTGCCATCGACCGCACCCGCAACTATCTGCAATCCAAGGGCAAGAACCTCAAAATCGAAATCGAGGTGCGTGACCTCGACGAGCTGCAGCGTGTGCTCGACCACGGCGGCGTGGACCGCATAATGCTCGACAATTTCGACATTCCTACTCTGCGTGAAGCCGTTAAGCGCATCGACCATCGTTTTGAAACCGAAGCCAGTGGTGGCATCACCGACCAGACGCTGCGTCCGTACGCCGAAACGGGTGTCGATTTCATCTCGGTCGGAGCCTTGACGCACCATATCAAAAGCTTGGACCTCAGTTTGGTGAAGAAATAACGAAAACCAAAACGAAAACGAAAAAGGGATTGCTGAAAGCATTCTGAAGTTAAAGTTAAGGTTAAAGTTAAGGTTAAAATAGTAAAATGCGACTATACGAGACATTGAAAGACAGTCGGGTAGGGGTGTGGTGCTACCGCAGATATGAGGCCGTTTTGCGCTTCTGGTCGCTGCGTGTGGTGCCATTCGCCAACAAGCTGATTTTGCCCGGTTGCGCTGGTGTCCCGCTGGTGCAGATTCTGGCGCACTTCTCGAACCGCGACCTGTGGCAGAGCGCCAAAGCCCTGGCCTTCTCGTTCCTTATGGCCCTGCCTCCGCTGCTCATCTTCTTTTTCACCCTTATCCCTTATCTGCCAATCGAAGGTGTTCAGAACGAACTTCTTACACAACTGGCCGTAATCCTGCCTGGCGGCATCTACGACCGCATAGCCCCGACCATCAACGACGTTATGGGCCACAAGCACAGCAGCTTGCTGTCCATCGGATTCATCGGCTCCATCATCCTTGCCGCCAACGGTATCCACGGTCTGCTGCAGTCGTTCAACTCCGTGAGCCACAGCATCGAATGGCGTTCGTTGGTGCATCGCTACCTGCTTTGCCTGTTGCTGGTCGTGATACTTTATGTGCTCGTCGTGGCCATCCTGTCGCTCCTTATCGGCTATAAGTTCTTCATCCAGTTTATGATAAGCCGCAACTTTATGGCCGAAACCAAGCTCAGCCTCTTTGCTTTCAGCCTTGGCCGCTGGTTCCTGCTGGTGTTCCTTACTTTGCTGACACTCAGTCTGCTCTACTATTTGGCACCGGTCAAAAAGCAGCGCATCAACTTCCTCTCTATCGGCTCGGTCATTTCGACGCTTTTGATATTTGGACTTTCGTGGGCTTTCCAAGTGTATATCAACAACTTCAATAACTATAATATCCTTTATGGTTCAATCGGAACGCTCCTGATACTGATGCTCTGGATCTACGCCAACTGCATTGTCATCCTGTCAGGTTACGCCGTCAATATCGCCATTGCCGACAGCCGCGAGGATGGCTACAAGCCTTCGCGCAACCGCAAAAGAGAGCGTCAGCGCCGCATCAAGGAGCGTCCGCACTATGCCCTCAGAACCGACAACCCCAACTGTCGCCAGCCTCGCGGCTCCAACATTTACCACAGCCCGTCGGGAATCGGCAAAATGAAAAACACACCGCAGGCAAACTGAAAAACACACTCAAGTATTAACGAATTGACAAATTAACTCATTATAAATATGATTATCCAGAAGTCACACGGCAAAACAGTCCCAACCGAGCAGCGTCCGCGCGCGGAATTCAAAATGATAGCCAAAACAATGTTCGGTCTCGAAGAAATCCTGGCCGACGAACTGCGCCAATGCGGCGCTAAGGACATCGAACCCCTTACGCGCGCCGTCGCTTTCACGGGCGATATGCGTGTCCTCTATCGCGCCAACTACACCTGCCGCACAGCGCTGGCCATCCTCAAGCCCTTCGCCGAGTTCGAGGCCAACGACGAGCAGGAACTCTATGATAATGTGGCCAAAATCAAGTGGGAAAAGATTATAGACGTCGATGGCACCTTTATGATCGACTCCACAACCTCGGGCGAAATCTTCACTCATTCCTACTATGCCGCCCTCAAGACCAAGGACGCCATCGTCGACCGTCTGCGCCGACTGTTCAACCATCGTCCCAATATCGATACCGAAAACGCTGATTTCAAGATTAATCTGCATATAGCCGACAACCACGTCACCCTGCTGCTCAACTCGTCGGGCGAGTCGCTTCACAAGCGTGGCTACCGTCAGGGTGTGGGTCTGGCACCGCTCAACGAGGTGCTCGCCGCCGGTATGATCAAGCTTGCAGGATGGAAGTGTGACTGCAACTTCTACGACCCGATGTGCGGTAGCGGTACGCTGCTTATCGAGGCGGCAATGCTGGCCAACAACATACCGGCACAGTACTACCGTCGTGAAAACTTCGCCTTCAAGCGCTGGCGCGACTTCAATATCGGCGAATGGAAAAGCGTCAAAGAGCAGGAAGACCGCAAGATAGGTGCCGGCGACTTCGAGTACGAGATATGGGGCAACGACATCGACCTCGACGTTCTGCAGCAGGCCGAGCAGAACCTGCAGTATGCCAAGCTGCACAAGGACGTGATGCTCTATCACGGCTCGTTCGAAAACCAGGAGCCACCCGAAGGCAAAACGCTGATTGTCACCAATCCGCCTTACGGCGAGCGCATCAAGGTCGAAGACCTCAACGCCCTCTACACCAAGCTTGGCGACACCTTCAAGAACCTCTACGGCGAACGCTGCGAGGTGTGGCTCATCACCTCCGACTTCGAGGCTATGAAGCACATCGGCCTGCACCCGTCGAAGAAAATCCAACTCTTCAACGGCGCGCTCGACTGCCGCCTGCTGAAGTTCGAACTCTACAGTGGCAGCAAAAAGACGAAAACGGAGGATTGAGAAATGAAGTTCCTGAAATATATATTGCTGACCGCTACAGCGTTGACGCTTTTTTCGTGTGTCGATACCGAACTGTACGAAATACGTGGAACGCTGTATTCCGACAGCACTTTGACGGTGCCGTTGCCGGGGCAGCAACTATTTTTCACAATGGACGGTTTCGACACTCTGGGCTCGGTGTCCACCGACAGTCAGGGCCGTTTCGGCTTCGCTTACAATACCGGTGTCGACAATTTAGTCGACAACAGCAAGTTCCAATTCGAGTTCAGTTGGCTCTACATATTGTATAAAGGCGACACTCTTTATGGTGGTGAATACCCTTGTATTCGCGACACTCTGAATCTGTATCCCGGTAGCTGGAAAGGACGGTGGCATTATGGTATGTAAGTCAAGAATCGTGTTGCTGCTGTCCTTGTTGGTTTTGATGATGACGGCATTGGGAGGCTCCGCAAAAGCGCAAGAGGTGGAAGCCGTTGTGCCCAAACCTGTTACGGTTTGGGATACGCTCTACAAACATACCATCAAAATCAACCCTTTTGCCTGGTTTCATCCGACAGTGTTCTATGAATACAACATCCACCGTCGCCATTCGGCCGAAGTCTCGCTTGGCGGTGCGCCGCAGATGGATTTGATGGCCGGTGTGCATCACGTGGGGGTGGCTATGGGGGCTGTACACTATCGTTTCTATATTGCAGAGCTTTGGGGAATGTTGTTCTTCCTTCAGGCTGGAGGCAATTTGCTTTATGCATCAGGCAAATATGACGTTTTCGATGGCAGCGACGGGTGGGACATCAGAACACGCCAGTTCCACTACCGCCGATTGCTGGCATCACCTGATTTTGGATTTGGAATCAGGTTCCTGTCAAAAAAGCGTTTCACTGCCGAATTTGTTGAATATACCCCTCTTAGCAGAAAATGGCATCAGGACGATGGCGACAAACTGATGGACGATGCTCAGCTTATATTTGGACTAACCCAAATGATAAGCTTTAAAATCGGATGGTCGTTCTGAGAATGAGAAATAAATAATCTATCGTATATAGTGATAAATAGTGCGTTAATCAAACAGCTGGCTGCCGCTGAGGGTTTTTCCGACTGCGGCATTGCGCGTGCCGAGCGGCTCGTCGAAGAGGAATACCCTCTTGATGAATGGCTCGGTGCTGGCTGTCAGGCCGATATGCACTATATGGAACGCAATGCAGAAATGCGGCGCGACCCGCGCCTGCTGGTCGAAGGGGCTCAGACGGTCATCTCGCTCGTTTTGGCCTACAAGTCCGACAGCCAGATGCAGGCTTCGGCAAAAATAGCCCAATACGCCTACGGCGAAGACTATCACACGCGCCTAAAACGGATGATGTTCAGCCTTATGTCGGCCATCAAGGAGCGTTGTCCCGACTTCGAAGGACGCCCCTTTGTTGACACCGCCCCCATCAGTGACCGCCATTGGGCTGTCCGCGCCGGTCTTGGCTGGATAGGCCGCAACACGCTGTTTGTCCATCCCTGCTATGGTTCCTATTGCTTTCTGGGCGAGATTGTCACCAGTGCAGTTGCTGACAATTACGATAAGATATATTCTGCTGATCAATGTGGTGAATGCAATCGCTGTGTTCAGGCCTGCCCGAATAATGCTATAAAGACCTCAAGTTTCGGAACCGCAATGCTCGATGCACGGCGCTGCACATCCTACAATACCATTGAAAACCGCGCCGACACCCTGCCCGAAAGCCTTGATACAAAAGGCTATGCCTTTGGCTGCGATATCTGCCAAAGTGTCTGTCCGTTCAATATTCAGGCACCGGCATCGTTTCATCTTGACAATGAGCGCAAACGTCAGCTGGAAGAGCTTGCCGATGCCGGCGAAGAGAAGTTCCGCATATTCTCGAAACACAGTGCACTGTCTCGCATCAAATACGCGCAATGGCAGCGCAACATCGATAAGGCAAAGACAAAAAAAACGGGAATCGATTGATTCCCGTTACTTTTATATGATGTGGCTCTGTTATTTCAGTGCTGCAAGCAGCTGCAAAATGGTGCCAACGGTCTGGGCCTTCTGGGCTATGTTGCTGGTGTTCACGCCGTCAAGGCCGGTGGCGTTGAGCAGGCTGTTGGTGATGGCGGTGGCGTTGGCCGTAGTGATGAGGCCGTTGCCGCCGGTGACCATACCCGAAGCGAACGATTTCTTGTAGGCACTGTTGTCCTTATTGGTTTTCAGGCCGTTGTAGGCGCTGATGACGACGAGCATATTGCTGAGGTCGGTGGGGTTGGTGATGGCAAGAGTGCCGGCCTTCTTGCTGCTGTTGAGGGCGATGAGGGCCTTGCCGCAGGCCAAGCCAGATGCTGCTGCTGTCGAGTCGGTTGCAGCGCCCAAAGCACCGCACGAGGTGAAGCCAAGCAGTGCGGCAAACATCATAATGATTCCGAATTTTTTCATTTTTGACTAAATTTTATTATTTTTTTTGTTGTTGGTTTTCAAAAGTATAGCTGAAATTTGTTCATTTCTCATTGGAGCGCAAAGTTACATTTTTTTTTGAATGTGTGAAAATAAATGTATCTTTGCACCTGATTTTGAATTTGATAAAATGCTTAATCATTGATAATGTATTATAAAACAATCTAATATAAAAATTCAATCCAAATGAACAACACACTTTTTTCTTTCCCGAAGCCCGAGAATGAGCCCGTGCTTGGCTACGCTCCCGGCAGCCCTGAACGCAAAAAAATCCGCGAGGCGCTGAACGAACTCTACAAAAAAGAGTATGAAATCTGCCCCATCATCGGCGGCAAGAAAATCAAGACCAAGGAGACCGGCACCATCGTTATGCCCACCGAGAACAAGCACGTGCTGGCCAAATACTACAAGGTCACTGAGAAAGAAGTCAAGATGGCCATCGATGCCGCTATGAAGGCCCACGAGGAATGGGCCAACACCCCCTGGATCGAGCGCGCCAGCGTGATGCTGAAAATCGCCACCCTCATCAGCGGCAAATACCGTTGGCTCATCAACGCCGCCACAATGCTGGGACAGGGCAAGACCACTATGCAGGCCGAAATCGACTCGGCTTGCGAATTGGTCGATTTCCTGCGCTACAATGCCTACTATGCCAGCCAGATCTACAGCGACCAGCCCTGCAGCGACAAGGGCACGCTGAACTATATGACCTACCGTCCGCTGGAAGGTTTCGTCTTTGCTATCACCCCGTTCAATTTCACTTCCATCGCCAGCAACCTGTGCCTCAGCCCCGTACTGATGGGCAACACCTGCATCTGGAAGCCCTCGACCACCGCTATGCTCTCCAACTATATCCTTATGGACATCTATAAGGAAGCCGGTCTGCCCGACGGCGTTGTCAACTTCCTGCCCGGCAGCGGCTCGCTCATCGGCAAGGTGGCTTTCGCCAACGAGAACCTGGCCGGTGTCCACTTCACTGGCGGTACCAAGACCTTCAACGGCTTCTGGAAGAGCATTGGCGACAACATTGCCAACTATCGCACCTATCCCAAGATCGTCGGCGAGACCGGTGGCAAGGACTTCATCTTCGCCCACAGCAGCGCCAATGCCGCCCAGGTGGCTACCGCTATCGTCCGCGGAGCCTTCGAGTTCCAGGGCCAGAAGTGCTCGGCAGCCAGCCGCGCATACGTCCCCAAATCGATGTGGCCCGAGGTCAAGGAGATTGTCGGCAAGATGCTTGCTGAAATCAAGGTCGGCGACGTGCGCGACTTCAGCGCCTTCGTCAACGCCGTCATCGACGAGGCTTCGTTCGACAACTGTATGAACTACATCAACCACGCCAAGAAGAGCAAGGACGCCGAGATCGTTTTCGGCGGCGAAGGCGACAAGAGCGTCGGTTGGTTCATCCAGCCCACCGTCATCCTGGCCAAGAAGCCCGACTACAAGTCGATGTGCGAAGAAATCTTCGGACCCATCATTACCATCTATGTCTACGACGACAAGGACTATGAGAAGACGCTGCACCTCTGCGACGAGACCTCGCCCTACGCCCTGACCGGCGCCATCTTCGCCACCGACCGCAAGGCTCTGCGCACCGGTGCCGACATCCTCAAATATGCCGCCGGCAACATCTATTATAATGATAAGCCCACCGGCGCCGTCGTCGGTCAGCAGCCCTTCGGCGGTGCACGCGCCAGCGGCACCAACGAC
>DFHL01000081.1 GCA_002371315.1 Bacteroidales bacterium UBA3724
CTGTAGGTCTCGTCCATCAGCGTGTGCTTGTAGGTGGGCAGGAAGATGAGCGGCATAAAGTATTCAAACAGCGTGCCGTACCACGATGCAACGCCCTTGTAGCCCTTGTACTGCACCAGCGTCTTGTCGAGGCAGAACCAGTGCTTGTAGGGGGCGTCGCCCTGGGCGATGGTGAGGAACGATGTCAGGCGCGCCTCGGAGGCGAAGTTGTTGTAGTGGTAGGGCAGCAAGCAGCGGGCGCCCGAGTCGTAGCCGATGCTGAACACATCGAGTTCGGGGTTGTACAGCTTCGAGAAGTCGGTCATATCTATCAGGCGTCCCACCTTGGCTATCAGCGATTCGGACTCGTCGGTCTGTTCGTCCAGATTGGAAAGGAACCCTTTGACGACATAGAGGCAGGCCACGAAATTGCCGCTGTCGCAGGTGCTGATGAAGAAGTTGGGCAATGCCTTTAGGGTCTTGATATGGTACCAGTTGAAGAGGTGGCCGTTCCATTTCTCCAGCTGCGAGACGGTGTCTATGATGTGGCCTATGCGCTCCACGGCCTCGCGGCGGCTGATGAAGCCCAGCTCTGCGGCGCTGACTATGGCGGTCAGCGAATAGCCTATGTTGGTCGGCGAGGTCTTGTAGTCGGTCTTCTGCTCGCGGTTCAGCTGGTAGTTGTCGGGTATCAGCCAGTTGTTCTCTTCGGTGATGAGGCTGTCGAAGAAGTGCCACGTGTCCTTGGCCAGCTGGCGCACCTCCTCGGTCTCTTTCTCGTTCAGACTCTTCTTGCCCTGCGGGAATTTCTTGCCGAGCCAGTACATTATGAATGGCGCTGCAACCCATACCGTTGCACATAATCCTGCACATATTAAACCAATCAAGCCCACATTGCCCATCACACCCATCGCCACAAGTGCTCCCGCCGCCACATAGTTGAACCAGAACTTGCCCAGATAGTCGCCCAGCGTGCCTTTGGTGCTCTTGGCGGCCTCGTCGCTGGTGACCCAGTTCAGCAGGTTCTTGTGGCTGAACCACATACGCCAGCAGGCACGGACGGCTGCGTCGGTGTACATCCAGGCCTCTTTGGGAAGCAGCGCAAACTGCACCAGCGAGCGGTAGATAATGACTTTGAAGCCGCGTATCAGCGTCATATAGTATTTGTAGCGACGGCCAAAACTGGGCACCTTGGTGACTTGTCCCAGGATGAAGAACACGATGGGGCTGGCCACAGCAAGCAGTGCCACAAGCACATACCACGATGCGCTGATGTGGCTTGTCGACGGTATCGACAGGGCGTAGCCGGCAAAGATGATGGTCAGCACCGCCAGGCTCAGCATCGAGCGGCGCAGGTTGTCGAATATCTTCCAGCGGCCGATGGTGTTCACCTGGTTCTTGACCTTCTCGCCGCGCTCGTTGCGCACCGTATTGCGCAGCCAGCCAATGATTTGCCAATCTCCGCGCGTCCAGCGGTGGTGCCGTTTGGCATCGTCGATATAGTTGCTCGGGTTGTCATCGAACAGCTCCAGGTCGTTGATCAGGCCGCAGCGTATGTGGCAGCCTTCTATCAGATCGTGGCTCAGAATCAGGTTCTCGGGGAAGGTGCCTTTCAGCACTTTCTGGAACACGCGCAGGTCGTAGATGCCTTTGCCACAAAAACTTCCTTCGTTGAAGATGTCCTGATACAGCTCAAAACTGGCCGTCGTGTACACGTCCAGACCGCCAAGGCCGGCAAAGAGCTGGGCGTAGCGGCTCTTGTTGGTCACCTCGACGTCCACAATGACGCGCGGCTGCATAATGCCGTAGCCGCTGTCCACTCGCTTGCCGTCGGCGCTCAGCTTGGCGCGGTTCAGCGGATGGGCCATTGCGCCGATCAGTTTCTGTGCCGAATAGAGCACCAGCTCGGTGTCGGTGTCGAGGGTGATAATGAATTGTATGTCAGGTACTGCCAGCTGCTGCCATTGGCTTATGGTCTCGCAGCGGAAACGTTTCTGCTTGTCGCCCTCGCTGGTCTGGCCCAGCAGCAAGTCGTTGAAATGCAGTATCGCACCGCGCTTGCGCTCATATCCCAGCCAGGTCTGCTCACCGTCGCTCCAGGCACGGCGGCGATAGACGAAATTGAATATCGGCGCACCGTATTTTTCGTTCAACTCCTTGACTTTCTGCTGACCGGCTTCGGCCACCTCGTCGTCCCACGGCGCGTCGGCCTCGCCATACGAGGCGGCATCGCCAATCAGGGTGTAGAACAGGTTCTGCGGACGGCTCTCAAGGCGTTGCCCCTCGCTGGCGCGGTTGATGTTGCTCAGGTAGTACACCTCCATCTGCTCCAGCAGTTCGATGGTCTTCTCCTTGTTTTTCAATATGGTAGGCATAATGACCATCGTGGCGTACTCCTTGGGTATCAGGCCGTCTTTGAACTTGATTTTGAAGGTGTTCTGCGGCTTGTGTATCTTGTAGAGCAGCTGGTTGAAAAGGTCGATGACTATCTGGCTCATCGGCACCCACATCAGCAGGGTGACAAGTGCCGTGACCCAGCTGAAGTGGCTGGTGGCCAGCCGGCTGAACCCGAATGCCAGCGCCAGCGACGCCAGCACCACTATCCACACATACCATCGCGCGCGGGCCTGCCACCGCTTGGGCGGAAACAGCAGCCAACCAACGTGTTGCCCATTGGCGTCGGCCTTCTGCACCAGCTCCTTGACAAGCTCGTATTCCGTTTTGGTTTTCGTTTTAGTCTTCGTTTTCGTCAGCCGCACTATCTTCGCCCGATAGTCCTCTTTTGTCTTGTCGTACATCTCGTCGTACATCGCGGCCTTCTCTTTCTTCAGCATCTTCTCCGAGAAGCTGACACCGTCAATCAGTTCTGCCATAGGCAGTTTGGTCATCTTCTTCAGCGAATTGAAGATGTTCATCATCATCAGGTTCTGACGCGCGGCCTCGTCCAGACGGTCGGCTTCGACGCTGCTTTTGTCGGTGGGCGAATAATGATAGGCCTTCTGGCTCTCGAGGGTTTGGCACAAGGCTGCCAACTCGCTGATTAGTATTGCTTTGATAAGCGGCAGCAGGGCATAGACCTCGGGGTAGGAGAGGTAGTCCTTCTGGCTCACCTGCACTTGCGTAAGGTATCTGAAAAGCAGTGGCTTGTCGATTTGGTAGTGGCACCGTTTCATAAATCCGAGCAGCAGGTCGCCGATCTGTGCTATGCGGCGCCGGTCTACCTTCCAGCGGCCGCTTTCGATGCCTTTCAGGTCCACTTTCAGCACCTTCTCCTGCTCGCTGATCATATAGTAGTTGTCCAGCACCCACTCGTTGGTGCTGCCCACCAGCCGCTGGCTTTTGGTCTCCTCGACCAGCAGCATATAATAGTGAGTAATTGTTTTGACACTCTCTTTGAAAACCTTGTAAACGCTTTTCATTCTTCTAAATATGATGTTATTATATATGTTTTCAAAATTGCAAATATACGAAAAAATAACGGATTATCGCCGGACAAATGTGGCTTGTCTGGCGATATTCTTTGCTATGGTTCTAATTGTCAGTGTGATGATGTCGTGGCGGACCGCTTTTTTTCTTCCTCGAACAGCTGGTCGAAATGCTCTTTTAGTTGCTGGCTATCAGCAATGATGGCCCTCAGTTCTTCGAGTTTTGCCGCGTTGGGCGATTCGGGCAGCCAAAGACGCAGGTAGCCGCCCTCGGCGTATTTTTCGTTCAGATGCGCCACAAAGCGTTGCCACTGCTGCTCTTTGTCCAGTTCGGGATAGTTGCCGAGGCCAAACTGGACGGTGCGGCGCAGTATCTTTATCGGCTCGATGTCGCGGTCGGCCTCGGCCACGATTTTGCCGTAAAGGCTGCGGGGCTCGCCAGTTTTCGACGCGCGGTGGTCCTCGACGGCCTCGGCCATCAGCGAAAGCTGCGACGGACTGAACCAGCGGCGCAACTCGCTGTCGGCCAGTAGTATCTGCCCCGAAACCAGATGATGCCGCTCGCGTCCCTCGCACAGCCCCAGGTCGTGATAGGCGGCAATGGCGTAGGCCATATTCAGGTCGGCACCGTGGCTTTGGGCCAGCTGAAGACTGTTCTCGATCACCTTCTCGGCGTGGTCGCGACGATGGGCGGGGTCGAAGGCCGCATAGCGCGGAAGTATTTCTTGCTCAACGTATTCCGCCAGCGACAGACACACCTTGCGCGTGTTCAGCATCTGGAAGGCGCGCCGCTGCGTTCCGTCGGCTATGTAGATTATTCCGCGATAGTCAAAACCATATTTTTCAACCAGATGCAGCATTATTCTGTTGTCCTTGTGGGTGTCGATGCGCAGCGATGGCACCTGGCTGCGGCACCAGTCGATGCAGGCCCCGAAGATGCCGTGCTGGCTGGGCGCGCAGGCCAGCCGGTGCAGCGTGCCGTAGGGGCGCAGGTCGTCCTCCCAGCTGCCGCCTTCGATGTATTCGTAGGTCGGTTCGCGCCCAATGATGAAGGCGAACGTCCCCGCTAAAGCGCCGTCGCTGATCATCACATAGCTGACCCCGTGGCGGATGTCGTCGGCAAGGACTTCGGCCGACGGGTAGCCGTTAATCCATTGGTTTTCATTGCCGTTGCTGCGCATTATGCCGCGCGAGTGCTCGTACATAGCCATCAGTTGCGGCACCTCGTCGGCTCGCGTGTGACGTATTGTGTATCTGTTCATTTCGGTCGTGTATGGATGCTATGATAACACAAAAACGGCATCTTTATTTTGTCGCCCGAAAAATAAGTAATTGGTCAAATATATTTGACATTTATGGTCATTCAGTGACCAGTGACCTGTGACAAGTGACCTGTGAAACGAGCGCGTACGTGTCACTTGTCACTTATCACAGGTCACTCACATTCAAAAAAATTGCTGTTAAATTGCTGATAATTGCTGTTCAAAACCAGTGACAAGTGAATAGTGACCAGTGAAACGAACGCGCTCAATTCA
>DFHL01000131.1 GCA_002371315.1 Bacteroidales bacterium UBA3724
TTAAAGTGGAAGTTAAAATGGACAATACGAATTATCTTTCCGTTCTCCGTTTTCCGTTCTCCGTTTTCCGCTTTCCGCTTTCCGCTCACTTCGCCCGTCTGATTCCTTCAAGCTGCCAGCGCGAGGGGGCGCGGTTGGCCTGTTCGGGGTGCTTCTTCTCGTACTGCTCGATGAAGGGCAGCACATTCTTGGTGGCAAGTGTCTTGTTCATAATGATTTGGCGGTCGGCGTTGAGGATAATCATCGTTGGTGCGCCGTGTACGTTGTAGGCTTCCTGATAGTCTATGTTGACGTTGGGGCCGCCGACGTTGATGAAGGGCAGCTTGTGCTCGCGGACGTAGCGTTTCCACTTGTCGACGTCGCTTTCGTAGCCCACGGCGTAGACTTCAAAAATCTTGTTGCCGGCGCGGCTCAGCGAGTCGTAGAGCACGATGAGCTCGGCGGTCTGCTTCTTGCAGTGGTTGCAGTCGGGGTCCCAGAACCACAGCATCACGTATTTTTGCGGCAGCGCGTGGCTCGAAATCCAGTCCTGCGGGTTGTCCGACTGGTTGGTATCGGCCATCACAAGTTCCTGACCCATAGCGCCTATGAGCGACTGCTTGAGGAAGTCGACCGTTTGGCGCTTGTTGAAGACTTCGGCCTTGGTGGCCCAGGGGCACTTGCCCGGCAGGTAGTAGTCCTCGACCAGGTTGACGAAGACTTGGTCCCAGCCGATGTTCTTGGTGCTGCGCTCGTACTTGGGCAGGATGAAATCCATAAAATAGCGCAGCATAGTGCTGTCGTTCACCACTTTGTCGAGCACCATCTCGGCGTATTTGGTGATGGTGTCGGCATCCTGATAGTAGAGAATGCCGAAGAAGTAGTAGTTCATCTTCTCGAACAGCTGGGGGGTGTAGATGAGCGAGTGGTCGCTGAGGTCGACGTTGTCCCAATAGTGTGTACGTACATAGCGGGCCTGCCAGTCGCGCAGGTTGGTGTCGCTGCTGCCGGCGGGGATGGCCCGCGGCACGTCGATGTTGCCGAACATCGACACCAGCCTGGTAAAGAGGTAATTGCTGTTCTGCTTCATATATTCCTCTTCGAAGCGTTTCATCTCGTCGCTTAGGGCGTTCATATCCCTCTGCGCCTCGTCGGCACGCGCCTTGTCCTTGCGTTTCTCGCCTACGGCGCGGGCCTGCTCGTTGGCCCAGTCCTGTTTGGCCATATAGGTGTACATCAGCTCGTTGGCTATCGAGCCGCGCACTTTCATAGCGGCGTTGGTGTGCTTCTCGTCGAAGGTGACGCTGAAGGTGCGGCTGTCGTCGACGATAAAGTCGAACAGCTTGGTTTTGCGGTCTTTCATCAGCACGTATACGCCTTTGTCGATTGGCCTCTTGGCGGCGAAAACCACCGTGCCGCCGGCGGCGTTGGCCGAGTCGAGCAGGCGGAACTCGTCGCGGAACTGGCGTGCAATATAGTAGCGCCCGTCGGCCATCGAGGGCGAGCTGAAGGTGAAGCTGTAGCTGTTCTGCGCCTCGACCGGGGCAAGCGACGCCAGCGCCAGCGTGCACAGGAGACTTAACAATATCTTTTTGTTCATATTAGTTGTGTTTAACTTTAACCTTAACCTTAACCTTAACTTTAACCTTAACCTTAACCTCAGATACAAATACTATCGTCCTTTAACTTCCCTTTAACTTCCTTTAACTTCACTTGACTCCCCAAATAAACTTCCCTTAACTCCTCAAATTAACTTCCGATTACAAGATTTGCCACCACCATAACGGCGAACTTGTTGAAAAAATTGTCCAGATGGTAAGGAGAATTTTTATTTGTCAGCTGATAGGCCGCCGCGACGCCCATATCCAGCACGCCCCAATGCAGCAGTTTGTCTATGCCAATGCCGGGTTCGAGCAGGCCCTGGAAGGGGGCCGTGATGGCAATTGGCGAGCCGGGCGCGAGGTTGACGATTTTTGTGTCGTCGACGACATCCTTGCCGTAGAGCACGCCCCACACGGCACCCAGCTGGACGAAGGGCTGCGGATTGGAAATCTCTGATTTCCAAAGGTTGAAGCCCGCCGTATAGCGCAGGCTGGCCAGCGCGAAGGCATCGGCCATAAAGGTGTTGGGCCTCACGGTGAGCAGGGTGTTGTTGAAGTAGTAGCGGCCGCCGCCGGTGCCGCCCAGGTCGAAGCGCCGCGAGAGGGGCGCGTCGTCCCAAACCGCGCCGCCCTGGGCAAAGAGCGAGAGCCGGCCGCGGTTGTTCTTCAGCTCGATCCTGTTGTTGTATTGCACCAGCAGGCGCACGTAGTGTATGCCGGGCAGGATGTTGTAGAGGTTTCTGTCGGGGTCCTCGCGGCGCAGGTTGGCCAGCAGCCCCAGTTTCCAGTGCTTGCCCCAGTACAGGTCGAGGCCCACCTCGTTGAAAACACTGTAGGGCATCGTGTCGGCCTCATACCGCGAGGGGTACAGAAGCCCGTGGGCGTCAAAGAGATAGCGCTCGCGCGAATGGCTGTATTCGAGCAGCAGCTCGCCAGGCCCGGGGATGTCGACCTGCAGGACGGCGCTGGCGACGTCGGCACCGGCATAGCGCGAGCTGAAATAGGAGCTGTTATTGCTGGTATTGAATAGGTTATAGTCGTCGAAACTGTGGCTGCCCACGCGAAGCAGGTCGTGCTGGTACATCACGTGAAAGCCGCGCACCACCGACCGCGGAAACAGCATCCCCGCCGAGCCGCCGAACTTCCACGCGTAGTCGGCGGTGCCATAGCCGGCGTAGGCCGACACGATGGCAAGGTTCTGGAACAGCGTCCCGTAGCGCTCGTCGTATTTCAGCGGCACCGTTATGTCGAACCCCAGACCCCAACGGTTGTGCTCGTAGTTGTTGTAGTTGTACAGCCGGTCGAGGTCGAGGCTGATGTCCGTGCGGTTCTTGAGGCGTGCCAAACGCACACTTTGCCCCTCGCAGGTGCCGCCGGCAAGCAGCAACATTGCACACAACGCTGTTTTTATCAGTCCTTTGCGCTTCATCATATCGTTTTTTTCCAAACCACAAAGATAGTCTTTTTTTTGCATTCGGCCCAATCGGCGGCAGAAAAATTATTTTCCTTCCCCCGTTTCCCCGCCCCGAAGCGGCCCGAAACGGCCACCCTAACTGCCAGATTTTCAGCACCAGCACTGCCCGTTGTACAGT
>DFHL01000125.1:0-475 GCA_002371315.1 Bacteroidales bacterium UBA3724
ATATGACGGAGAAGGTGGCTTAAATGGCTGGTTTTCAGTCATTTGCGAGGTTTGTTATTTCATTGCGTTTCGCTGTGTGCCGCTGTGTGTCACACGGTGCCATTGCAGGCCGCTTCCGGCGTTCGCAGGCAGGGGTCGGCGGCGGTTTCGGCTTTTTTTTATTGCCGCGGCAAAATAAAAACCTCTTCGCCGCGTTATGGAATCGCTTTGTTGGCCGACGGAGTGCGAGCCCGACGGTCGGCGAAGCGGCAAAGAACCCGATTCTTAACATAAACCATCAACATATAATGCAGAAATTCACTACAGTAGCGGCCATCAAGGAGGCCGTTGGAAAAGCAAGAAAAGAAGGCAAAACGATAGGCCTGGTGCCGACGATGGGAGCCCTGCACGAGGGCCATCTGTCGCTCATACGCCGCGCCGCCCAGGAGAACGACGTGGTGGTCGTCAGCCTGTTTGTCAACCCCATACAGTTCAA
>DFHL01000125.1:606-1878 GCA_002371315.1 Bacteroidales bacterium UBA3724
GCGTCGAGGGGACGATTTACGCCCTCGTCCCGTCGGTCGAGGAGATGTATCCCGAGCCGGTGAAGGAGGTCTACCATTTCGGCCCCCTCGAGGAGGTGATGGAAGGGCCGCAGCGTCCGGGCCATTTTTCGGGCGTTGCCGTGGTGGTGCGCCGCCTGTTCGACATCGCCGAGCCCGACCGCGCCTATTTCGGCGAGAAGGACTACCAGCAGCTGGCCATCATCCGCAACCTGATTGAGCAGATCAAGTATCCCATCGAGATTGTTGCCTGCCCCATTGTGCGCGCCGACGACGGTCTGGCCCTGTCGAGCCGCAATATGCGCCTCTCGCCCGCCGCACGCGCCATAGCGCCGGCCATCCACGAAACCCTGGAGCAGGCCGCCGAGATGGCCGCCTACGAGGAGGTGGACGAGGTGAAGGAATGGGTGATGAGCACCCTGGGCTCGTACAATGAGGTCAACGCCGACCAGTGCCCCGACGGGCTGAAGTTCGAGCCCGAATATTTCGAGGTCGTCAACGCCCGCACCCTGCAGCCCATCGAGACGTGGGACGAGGCCGGCGACGACGGTGCCGTGGGCTGCATAGCAGTGTGGCTGGACGGCGTGCGCCTGATCGATATTGTCAAGTTTTGAGGCAGACTATTTTTGAGGGAGTTAAAGAAAGAGGGAGTTAAAAATGAAGTTAAAAGGGGAGTTAAAAGGGACAATACATTTTGCGACAATATTATAGACAAATGTGTTGTCCATTTTAACTCCCACTTTAACTTCCCATTTAACTCCCACTTTAACTCCCATTTTTTTATTTTTTTTGTGGCGGACATAATTTTTTTGTCTCCCCGGCGTTATGCATTCAATCAATATTAATCAACCCTTAAAACATCAACTTATGAAGAAAATCGTTTTGTTGGCCTGCTCTATGCTGCTTTGCGCAGGCATCGCTATGGCCCAGGAACCCGTCAAGAAACCCGCCAAGAAGGCTGAAACCACCACGGTGAAGAGCGAAAAGGCCGACGCACAGGTGACCCACAAGGGCTGCGGCAACTGCCCCAACCACAAGCAGTGCGGCAAGGCTGCCGACGCAAAAGCCACGGTGGCAAAGCCCGAAAGCAAGGAATGCTGCAAGAAAGAGGGACAGAAGGCCTGCAACAAGGACGCCGCAAAGAAGGACTGCAAAAAGGCCGACGCCAAGCCCGCAAAGAAATAATTAGACAACCCTTTTCCACACAGACTGACTGAATTGAAAAACATTCGCAACTTCTGTATCATCGCCCAC
>DFHL01000125.1:1941-5284 GCA_002371315.1 Bacteroidales bacterium UBA3724
CACATCGACCACGGCAAAAGCACGCTGGCCGACCGCCTGCTGGAAGCCACGAACACCGTTTCGCAGCGCGAAATGCAGGACCAGGTGCTCGATGATATGGACCTTGAAAAGGAACGTGGCATCACCATCAAGAGCCACGCCATACAGATGAACTATCAGCGCGGCGGCGAGGCCTACGTGCTGAACCTCATCGACACGCCCGGCCACGTGGACTTCAGCTACGAGGTGAGCCGTTCGATAGCGGCCTGCGAAGGGGCCCTGCTTGTGGTCGATGCCACGCAGGGCATTCAGGCTCAGACCATCTCGAACCTGTACCTGGCGCTGGAGAACGACCTGGAAATCATCCCCGTGATGAACAAGATAGACCTGGACAGCGCGATGCCCGAGGAGGTGGCCGACGAAATCATCGACCTGCTGGGCTGCACGAGGGAGGACATCCTGTCGTGCAGCGCCAAGACGGGTGTCGGCGTGCCGCAGATTCTCGATGCCATCGTGGACCGCATCCCCGCCCCCAAGGGCGACGAGCAGGCGCCGCTGCAGGCACTGGTGTTCGACTCGGTGTTCAACCCCTTCCGCGGCATCATCAGCTATTTCCGCATCGTCAACGGCACGCTGAAGACCAACGACCACGTGATGTTCGTCAGCACCGAGAAGGACTACCACGCCGACGAAATCGGCGTGCTGCGCCTCAATATGGAGCCGCGCAAGGAGCTGAAAGCCGGCGATGTGGGCTACATCATCAGCGGCATCAAGAGCAGCCGCGAGGTGCGCGTGGGCGACACCATCACGCACGTGGAACGCCCCTGCGACAAGGCCATCGACGGCTTCGAGTCGGTCAAGCCGATGGTTTTTGCCGGCGTCTATCCTGTCGACACCGACGACTACGAGGAGCTGCGCGCCAGCATAGAGAAGCTGCAGCTCAACGACGCATCGCTGACCTTCGAGCCTGAGAGCTCGCTGGCGCTGGGCTTCGGATTCCGCTGCGGATTCCTGGGCCTGCTGCATATGGAGATTGTGCAGGAGCGCCTGACGCGCGAGTTCAATATGGATGTCATCACAACGGTGCCCAACGTGCAGTACAAGGTGAAGCTGACCAACGGCACGGAAATCGACGTCTACAACCCGTCGGGAATGCCCGAGCCGAACAACATCAGCGAGGTCTATGAGCCTTATATCCACGCTCAGATCATCACCAAGGCCGACTATATCGGGCCCGTCATCAAGTTGTGTATGGACAAGCGCGGCATACTGAAGAACCAGAACTACCTGACCACCGACCGCATCGAGATAACCTTCGACCTGCCGCTGGGCGAGGTGGTGTTTGACTTCTACGACAAGCTGAAGAGCATTTCGAAGGGCTACGCCTCGTTCGACTACTACCTCAACGGCTTCAAGCCCAGCAAGCTGGTAAAGCTGGAGATACTGCTCAACGGCGACCCCGTCGACGCCCTGTCGACGCTGACCTATGTCGACAACGCCTACCCCATCGGTCGCAAGATGTGCGAGAAGCTGAAGGACCTCATCCCGCGCCAGCAGTTCGATGTGGCAATCCAGGCCGCCATAGGCAGCAAGATCATTGCCCGCGAAACGGTGCGCCAAGTGCGCAAGGACGTCACCGCCAAATGCTACGGCGGCGACATCACGCGTAAGCGCAAACTGCTTGAGAAACAAAAGGAAGGCAAGAAACGTATGCGTCAGGTGGGCAACGTCGAGGTGCCGCAAAGCGCATTCCTTGCCGTGCTGAAATTAGACTAATGTACACAGGCGCGATGCCTGCAATTTAATGGTACGCAGGCGCCTTGCCTGCGATAAAAAGGAGAAAATATGTCAACAACCGCAATAGCAATCATCATCGTCCTTACGGCCCTGCTCAGCATTGCCGTGACGGGGCTCATTTTCTACAAAGTGGCACAGACCTACTTCGACAACCAGCAGAAGAGCCAGATGCTGCAGATGAAAATCGACGAGCACAAGGAGTCGCTCAAGGTCGTCACGCCCATCCGCCTGCAGGCCTACGAGCGTATGGCTCTCTATCTGGAGCGCATCTCGCCCAACAGCCTTATCCTGCGCACTTTCCGCCCGGGAATGGACATCAAGGCCCTGCAGACAGCGATGACCAAAAGCATCCGCGACGAGTGGGAGCACAACCTGAGCCAGCAGGTCTACCTGTCGGCCGAAAGCTGGAACCGCATCCGCGAGGCCAAAGAGGAGATGATCAACCTCATCAACGGCAGCGCCGTCAAGCTGCCCAATGATGCCGACCCCTCGAGCCTGGCCGGCGCCATCTTCGAAAGCGTCGCCAAGAGCAAAATACCTACCGACGAAGCCATCGAGTTTATGAAAAAAGAAATTCAGGAGCGCTTCGTGTAAAGGAGTATTTTGGCATCCTACAAAATGAAACTTCCAACGCCTTCGTTGGAAGTTTTTTTTGTTGAAATAATAAAAGTGAGATGCCTGGAAGGGCGACCGCAAAAATAAAACTCCACCACAGTCTCCCATCCAGGACATCTCTGGCGCCTTATGAAAGCCAATATTGTAAACGGCAAAAATATAAAAATATTATATGTTATCTAAAAAAAATATACTTTTTTTGCCAATTCAACGCCATTTATAATCCTAAATCATACAGATACAGATACTTCAGTCAAACAAGCAATCGGTCGCACCAGGCTTGATTTGCCTCTTAGAACTCGTCGCGGCGCTGGCTGTCCATAATGATGGTGACAGGACCGTCGTTGACGAGCGAAACCTGCATATCGGCACCGAAAACGCCAGTCTTGACGGTGTGGCCGACGAGTTCGGACAGTTTGGCGCAGAACTTCTCGTACATCGGCACGGCACGTTCGGGCCGCGAGGCGTCGATATAGCTCGGGCGGTTGCCCTTGCGCGTGCGGGCCATCAAGGTGAACTGGCTGACGACCAGCACACCGCTGCCATCGACGGCGGTGACGGGCAGGTTCATAACGCCGTCGGCATCGTCGAAGATGCGCATCTGGGCAATCTTGTGGCACAGGTAGTCGATGTCCTCGTCAGTGTCGCGGTCCTCGATGCCCACCAGCACCAGCAGGCCGTGGCCTATCTCGCTGTACCGCTTTCCTTCAATGTCGACCGAAGCCGACTTAACTCGTTGTATTACTGTTCTCATTAGTTGCAGATTTAAGTACTTGCTGGACACTATTGTCCCTTAACTTCCCTCTAACTCCCCTTAACTTCCTTTAACTCCCCCTTAACTATATATTCAAATCGGTCAATGCGCGTGACACCCATATCCTTGAGGAGCGCGACGGTGCGGTCGCGGTCGGCGTCGCTGTTGTAGTCGGGTATCAGCGGCACGCGCACCATA
>DFHL01000011.1:0-21485 GCA_002371315.1 Bacteroidales bacterium UBA3724
GATTTCCAGCACCCGCTCCGTCCGTTGTACAGTATATGTACAGTATATGTACAGTATTTGTACGCTTCCGAAGCGTCCATATACTGTACATATACTCTACATATACTGTACAACGGGCATAGCTGGTGCTGAAAATCAGGCTGTTTCGGCGGTCTGTTTTCTGCGTCGGGACGCGAATTTTTCAGGTTTTTGGCATTCGGGTATTATTTTTGCGGATTTATATCTTTTTTATTCGTATATTTGCATTTTTGCACAGAATACTTATTTTTAAAACAAACTGTTGAAAATGGATAAATTAAGCTATGCTTTGGGCCACAACATAGGCCGTCAACTGCTCGAAATGGGACTTGAGACAAGCCTCAATGTCGACGATTTTGCAATGGCCGTGGGCGACCTTTTTGCCGGCCGCGAGCCCAAAATGGCGGAAGGCGACGTGCACACCGTCCTCGACCGCTTCTTCACCGAAATGGAACAGCTGCAGCAGGCCGAAGCCGCCGAAAAGGGCAAGGCCGCCAAGGCCGACGGCGAGCGCTTCCTGGCCGAGAACGCCAAGCGCGACGGCGTGTTCTGCACGCGCAGCGGTTTGCAGTATGAAGTTTTGACCGAGGGCGACGGTCCGAAGCCAACGGCCGACGACACCGTGCGTTGCCACTACGAAGGCACGCTGCCCGACGGCACGGTGTTCGACTCGTCATACCGCCGCGGCCAGCCCGCCGAATTCGGTCTGCGCCAGGTTATTGCCGGATGGACCGAAGGCGTGCAGATGATGAAGGTCGGCTCGAAATACAAGTTCTATATTCCTTACCAGCTGGGCTACGGCGAGCGCGGCGCGGGTGCTTCGATCCCGCCGTATTCGGCACTTGTTTTTGTCGTTGAACTGTTGGCAATTTGCTAATGAAATTGCGTAATTGCGTTAGTGCGTTAATGCGTTAGTGCGTTAGTGCTGACGCGGTAGCCACTAACGCAATAACGCATTGACACACTAACGCATTAATAATTATGAAAATAGCTGTTGTAGGTGCCACGGGCCTTGTGGGCAGTGTTATGCTGCGCGTGCTTGAAGAGCGTGGCTTCGCCGGAAACGAGATTATTGCCGCCGCATCGTTCCGCTCGGTGGGGCGTCGCATCGCCTTTGCAGGACGCGAACTGACGGTGGTGTCGGTCGACGACGCCATCGCTATGCGTCCCGATTTTGCCATCTTTTCAGCCGGCGCAGCCGCCTCGCGCCAGTATGCGCCGCTGTTTGCCGCCGCCGGAACGACGGTGATCGACAACTCGTCGGCCTGGCGAAAGGATGCCGACAAGCCGCTGGTGGTGCCCGAAATCAATATCGACGCCGTCGGCGACGACGACCGCATCATCGCCAACCCCAACTGCAGCACCATCCAGATGGTGCTGGCACTGTCGGGATTGCATCGCCGCTACGGCATCAAACGTCTGGTTATAAGCACCTATCAGTCCATTACGGGCACGGGCGTCAAAGCTGTGCACCAGCTGCAGGAAGAGGAAGCCTGGCACGCGGCGCGCGTGGCCGAAGCCGGTGCCGAAGTGCCGTCGCAGGTCGACGCTATGGGCGAGCACAGCCAGGCCTATCCCTATCAGATATTTCGCAACCTGTTTCCGCACGGCGGTGATTTCCAGCCCGATGGCTACACCACCGAGGAACAGAAGCTGGTGGACGAGACGCGCAAGATTCTCCGCGACCCCGACATCGCCATCACGGCCACCGTGGCACGCGTCCCCGTCGTGGGTGGCCATAGCGAATCTGTCAACGCCGAATTGCGCCAGGAGTTCGACATCGACGAGGTGCGTGAGATAGTGGCAAACACCCCCGGCGTGGTCCTTTGCGACGACCCCTCGCAGAACCGCTACCCGATGCCCATTATGTCAGAAGGACGCGACGAGGTGTTCGTCGGACGCATACGACGCGACCTCTCGCAGCCCAAAACGCTGAACCTCTGGGTCGTGGCCGACAACCTGCGCAAGGGCGCCGCCACCAACGCCGTCCAGATTATGGAAGAACTGATTAAACGCAGGAATTTGAGTAATTAGCCATATTTGTATGGCATTTATGGTCATTCAGTGATAAGTGACAAGTGACCTGCGACACGAACGCGCTCAATTCACAATTCACTAATCACTAAAACAATTGCTGACTAATTGCCGTCTAATTGCTGATAATTGCTGTTAAAAGATAAAAATAATTTCTGGTCAATTCCTGGCCAATTTCTGGTAATTCCTGTTCAAAGAAAATGAAAGTTATTTTTGATTATATATTTATGAAAAAGCATATTAACATATTTTTCTTTGTTGCCGCAATGATGCTGCTGGCATCGTGCGGCAAGCGGACGCTGATCGACGAGACGCATTCGTTCGCCAACGACACCTGGAAGCGCTTCGAACCCGAAGTGTTCAATTTTGATGTCAAAAACGTTGATGTCCCGTATGTTGTAACCCTTACGCTGAGCTACGACACGACGCTGGTGACCGACGCGGCGCTGCCGCTGGTCGTCGAGTTCTTTGCCGACAGCAATGCGCGCCACACCCTTTTCCCCTCCATTATGCTCACCGACCGCAGCGGGCATCGCAGGGGCAGCACCGTGGAACGCTATTGCACCGTGGTCGACACCATCGACAACTGCCGCTTTTTCAACGAAGTGGGCACGTTCACCTACCGCATAAAGCAGCGCACCAGCAAGTATGAGATTGGCGGCATCGCCACCCTCGGAATGAAGGTCAGCGAATTGTGATCGACAGCAGCATAAATAAGAATATTGACCGTATCAGGCTGAAGCTCAAAACGGTGCCCGAAACGCCAGGGGTCTACCAGTACCTCGACGAGGCGGGCACGGTGATCTATGTCGGAAAGGCCCGCAACCTGCAGCGCCGAGTGAGCTCTTATTTCAACCGCTACGACGAGCACAGCTCGAAAATCAAGATGCTTGTGCGCCACATCTACGACCTGCGCACCACCGTCGTCGCCACCGAGGTCGACGCCCTCCTGCTCGAAAACAACCTCATCAAGCAGTACCAGCCGCGATACAACAGTATGCTGAAGGACGACAAGACCTATCCTTACCTCTGCATCACCGACGAGGACTATCCGCAGCTGCTTTTCACGCGCGACCGCACCCGCATCCGAGGCCAGTTCTTCGGCCCGTATCCCAACCAGCGCATCCTGCGCGAGCTGCAGGACATCATCCGCAAGCTGTTCAGCTATCGCAGCTGCAAGAAGAATCTGCGCTGGGACGCTGACCGTCAGGTTGTTCTGGGTGGCGACCGCCCCTGTATGAACCATCAGATTGGGCTTTGCAAGGCCCCCTGCGTCGGCAAGGAGAGTTATGAGGAATATCAGGAGACGTTCCGCCGCATCCGCAAGATTTTGCGCGGCGATTTCGGCGACATCCTCGAGGCAATGAAGAAGGAAATGCTGTCCCTGGCCGACGAACTGCGCTTTGAAGAGGCCGAGGTTTTACGGCGCAAAATCAGGCTGCTCGAAGAGTACCAGAGCCGCTCGACGGTGGTCAACACCAGCGTGCGCGACGTCGATGTGTTTTCGATTCTTTCCGATTCCAAGTATGCGTATGTCAATATGATGCGCATCAAGAACGGTAGCATCATCTACAGCTTTTCGACCGAGGTGAAAAAGCAGCTCGACGAGAGCGACAGCGAGATTCTCGCTACCATCATCCCAGCGCTGCACGAGCGGACGGAAAGTACAGCCAGTGAGGCTGTTGTGCCTTTCAAGGTCGACGAAATCCCGGAGGATTATCTGCGTCAGACTGTTCCGACGCGCGGCGACCGCAAGCAGCTGCTGGAACTGAGCGAGCGCAATGTGCGCGCCCATCAGCACCAGTGCGAGCACCAGCGCCTGCTGGTCGACCCCGACGGCGGACGCAACCAGCTGCTTGAGCGTCTGCAGCGCGAGCTGCATCTGCGCCGCCTGCCGATGAACATCGAGTGCTTCGACAACTCGAACATACAGGGTGCCTATCCCGTGGCGGCGATGGTGCGGTTCACCGGCGGCAAGCCCAACCGTGCCGAATACCGCAAGTTTAACATCAAAACCGTCGAAGGTCCAGACGATTACGCTTCGATGGCCGAGGTCATCGAGCGGCGCTACCGTCGTCTTCAGGGCGAGGGCAAGCCGCTGCCCGAACTGCTGATTGTCGATGGCGGCGCCGGACAGATGGAGGTGGCGCGGCGCGTCATAGTCGATGTCTTGCAGCTCGACATACCCATTGCCGGTCTGGCAAAGGACGACCGCCACCGAACCAACGAGTTGCTCTGTTACGACGAGCACTGGCAAATTCGCGTCGTCGGCCTCAAGCCCACCGACCAGCTCTTTCACCTGCTCGAACAGATTCAGAACGAGGTGCACCGCTTCGCCATCACTTTCCATCGCGACAAGCGCAGCAAAGGCACCTTCAAGACCCAGCTGACCGACATTCCCGGCATCGGCGAAAAGACCGCCCGCGACCTGCTGTTGCGTTTCGGCTCAGTCAAAGAGGTGCGCCTGCAGACCCTCGACGACCTCACCAAAGCCATCGGCCCCGCCAAAGCAGAACTCGTCTTCAAATACTTCACCGAGAAACAATAATGGTGTACACCTGCCAAAAGAGAAAGAGAGTATTAAAGAAAAGTACTATCTTTGCAGCACGAAAGCAAACCGATATACAACAGAAAATAAGCAGAGAAATAACAGAATAATAATAAAGTAGGGAAAAAGGAAATTTGATTGTGAACTTTTGAACAATAAAGGACAAAGAAAAACGTTATCATAATATGAACAACGCAGATTTTTGGGAAGACATAAAAAACATCATTGCCAACGGGTTCACTCCTGAGGGTCTGCAAAAATTGGATTATTATGCAGGGAATTGCACTAAACGAGAGCAAAGAGAGCTTGCTCGCTTTGCCGAGTCAAAGCAATGTAGACGAAGTCAGTTATTTATCAATGGACGGCTTGTATATAAACGATTTTCACCGTTCGAACAGTATGGCTGCGCAACGGGAGGTGCAACGAATGTCATTGCATCCCTACTCACGGGAGCAGATGCTGCAGCAAATAGCGGAATTTCAGGAGGGCTCAGCTTCCAAGCAGAGTGCCAACGAGGAAAGGCGCAAGAAGACATTATAGAGCAGTGGGCAAAAAGGGTCAACTGTTTGTCGTCTACTGCGATATACGCATCAACACACCCGAACTGCGTGCCGGAGGCACCCGAACGTTGACAACTGAGGTTGATTTTCTTTAATGGTTTTTCCCGCACTACAGAATAATAGACAAACTTAAACCAATTATAAAAACAACAATAAAAGTAAGAAACAGAATTAGATATAGAGAATAAATAGAATAAAATAGACATAATATAAAGCGTTTCGTCTTTCAACTAATGCTGGAATCTGGACAATTTCAATTATTAGTACCGCAGAAAGGCAGAAACGCTCACGGTGTTATCCGTGAGCTTTCTGTTGGTACTATAGGCAGTCCAGAGCCTCAGCATTAGACAAAAGTTCACGGTTTTTTATTTGTGGCTTATTGAAAGGCAAAGCGCCAAATACGCCGAGCCTTATGAGCACCAAGTTTTTCAACAATATCGATGCGACGCTGCTGGACAAGTTCCACGGCATCGCCTCCGCAATGGCCAACTTCGACATCTTTTATGCCGTGGTTGGCTATTTCCGTTCTTCGGGATATTTCAAACTGCGCCGCGAGCTGGAGAATGTCAGCGAGATACGCATCCTTGTCGGCATCAATGTCGACGCCATCTTGAACCACCACAACGCCAACCTGCTGTTCAATGCCGACAGCCACCCCGATGAGGTGGTGGAACAGTACCGCAACCAGCTGGTCGACGACATTCGTCAGGCGCACTACGACGCCGACACCGAACACGGCATTATGCAGATGTTCGACGACATTGCCTGCGGCAAGTTGCAGCTGCGCATCCACGCCACGCGCAATCTCCACGCCAAGTTCTACCTCTGCCTGCCTAACAATTTTTCGGAGCATAGCGACGGATGGGTCATTATGGGCAGCAGCAACCTCACCGACCAGGGGCTCGGCACGGCCAACGACCACCGCTACGAGCTCAATGTGGCGATGAAGGACTACGACGATGTGCGTTTCTGCGCGGATGAGTTCTGGCGGCTGTGGGAAGAAAGTGTGCCGGTGAGCGTCGACGATATGCAGCGGGCACGCCGTTCCACCCACCTTGACTGCGAACGGCCTCCTACGCCTTACGAGCTTTATATGAAGGTGCTGATCGACACCTTTGGCGCGATGGTGGAGGACAATTTCGAACTCGACCCCACTCGCTACGGCTTCCGCGATCTCAGCTACCAGCGCGATGCCGTCACGCAGGGCTACCAGACAATGCTTCGCCACAACGGATGTTTTATCGCCGACGTGGTGGGTCTCGGCAAGACGCCCGTGGCCACGATGATAGCCAAGCGCTTCATAATGGAAAACGGACGCTACACACGCATCCTCGTCATTATGCCCCCTGCGATGCTCAAGGAATGGGAACGCACCTTCAAAAAATTCGAGATTCACAAGTACGCCTGGTTCGTCACCAGCGGAAGCCTGAACAAGGTGTGCGACGGTCGCGACAACTACCGCGAGCCACGGGAATATGATATGGTCATCGTCGACGAGGCGCACAATTTCCGCAACGACGGCAACTCGGGTTACCAGTACCTGCAACGCATCTGCAAGTCGCAGCGCGCCAACCGTGGTCGTGTGGAGGGTTTGCGCAAGAAGGTGCTGCTGCTCTCCGCCACGCCCTACAACAACACCCCGATGGACATCCGCAACCAGCTGCTGTTGTTTCAGGATGCCCGCAACAGCACCATCGAAGGTCTTGGTGACATCACCGGCACCTTCTCCGACTGGATTAGCCGCTACAAGCAGCTGATGCGCCAGCGCGACACCCTGCCGCACAATGTGTTTGTGGACGAAGTGGACAGCATAATGGAGGAGATACGCCACCGTGTGCTGGAACCAATTATGGTGCGGCGTACACGCAACAACATCCTCAACCACGAGCCTTACCGTGCCGACATCGAAGCACAGGGCATCAAGTTCCCTCGGTTTGCCCCCATCCGCGACAAACGGTACGTGATGGATCCGCAGCTGGCCGACCTTTTCGCCCACACGATGCAGGTGCTCACCGACACCCCCTCGGAGGAGCATCCCGAATATCAAGGCTTGCACTATGCCCGCTACCGCGCCGTGGAGTTTTTCCGTCCCGGTGTGCCCTACAAGGGCAAGCAGGGCAAACACGTGGCTTTGCTGCTCACCGGCATCTTCCGCACCCATATGGTCAAGCGTCTGGAGAGCAGCTTCGAGGCCTTCAAGAAGTCGCTCCATACCTTCCTGAATATCACCAACGGGATGATAGAGATGTTTGCTGCCGACAAGGTGCTGATTGCGCCCGAATACAACGTCAAGCAGCTGCAGGTGGAGAAGGAGATGGAGCTGGACGACATTATCCAGTACATCGAGAGCAAAGGCGTCGACCGCAAGGACTTCGTCTATCGCGCCGCCGACTTCCAACCCGACCTGCTGAGGATGCTCCGCGAGGATGCCGCCGCGCTCGAAGAACTCTGCCACCAATGGGATGCCGTGGATTACGACCCCAAGCTGGAGTTGTTCGTTAATATGATGCAGGGCGAACTGTTCAATCCGCGCGAGAACCTGAGCGGAAAGCTCGTCATCTTCAGTGAAAGTGTTGACACTGTTAACTGCCTCTACCGGACCTTGACTGAACGACTTGGCCGCAGCGACGTGCTGCGCATCACCGCCAAGAACCGCAACCAGGAGCGCGACCGCATTGCTGCCAATTTCGATGCCAATTACAGCGGCAACCAGCTGAACGACTATAATATCATCGTCACCAGCGACGTGCTGGCCGAGGGTGTCAACCTGCATCGCGCCAACGTCATTGTCAACTACGACTCGCCGTGGAATGCCAGCCGTCTGATGCAGCGCAACGGCCGTGTGAACCGCATCGGCTCCACCGCCGACCTAATCTACAACTATATGTTCTACCCCTCACGCGAGGGCGACCAGCAGATACAGCTCTACAGCAACGCCCTCATCAAGCTGCAAGGCTTCCACTCGGCCCTGGGCGAGGACTCGCAGATCTACTCCCACGAGGAGATTGTTAAAGAGTTCGAACTCTTCGACAAGGGGATACACGACGAGAACGACGACAAACTGGCCCTCATCCGTGAGGTTGGCGAGCTGAACAGGAACAACCCCGACCTCTACAACCGCATCAAGGCGTTGCCGCCCAAGAGCCGTTGTGTGCGCTCGGCACAGAACACCCCTGCCAATACCGACGGCACCACGCTGGTCTTCCTCGCTTCGAAGGAGAGGGTAGACTATGTGATTGTCGATGGCGACAACACGCCTCGTCGCCTGCCGTTTATGGATGCCGTCAAGCGGCTGAAAGCCGATATCGACGAGCCCGGCTATCCCATCGGCGACACCGAGGAACGGCATTTCGTGCAGGTGAACCGCGCCATCGAACTCTACAACCAGCTGCTGCAGTCGCAGGACACCAGCGTGTCGATGCGCATCAACACACACGACAAGGTGGTGCTGGGTGCCTTGAAGTTCCTTCGCACGGAGGCCTTCGCCGCTATGGGCAGCGACCACGGGCAGCAACTGTGCCGCCGGTTGCAGTCGTTGGTTGAGCAGGGTGTGTACAACTCGTTGCCGCGCCAACTCGGCGACCTGGCCAAGCAGCAGCGCGGTGCCGACCCGATGGACAGCGAGCAGCTTGAACAGCAGATAATAGAGTTGGCCGAGACCTATTGCCCCGAGATTGAAGAATCCTTATCCGCTTTCTCAGGCAATGCCACTCCCGATATCATCATTTCCGAAACATTCATTGCTTAAAATCTTTATACGATATGAAAGAGACGCTCAGAACCCTTTTTCAACAGAAGTTCAATCCTATAGAATACCGCAAGGTGGTGCTGCAGAACCTTCTGCACGCGCAACAGTTGCTCAGTCAGCCTCAATTCCTTGAAGAGACCAACGACGGCGACCGCATCTATGGCCTTGGCTACCTGACTGATGCCGATGGCAAGCAGATTGGCCTCTACTATACCGATGTAGTCAACAGCGATGTGCGTCGCAAGCGCGTGGGCTTCCGGCAGATGATGAAGTCGTACGTGAAGTATGGTGTCGATGCCGCCATCGCCGTCTTTGCCGACAATGAGCATTGGCGATTGTCGTATATGAGCGACCTGAAAGGGGGCGAGACCTCTGCCAAGCGTTTCTCCTATATTCTCGGCGACCTCAACGGACAATACAACACCCCTGTGAACCGTCTGGCGCAGCTTGGTACGCAGGCGCCTCGCCTGCGATTGAAAGACATCTTCGAAGCCTTCTCCGTAGAGACACTCAGCGACGAATTCTTTGATTTGTATCGCGACCATTATGCCGACATCGTAGAGTACCTGACCGGCAAACGGATGGTCAAGGTGGACAGCAAGTGGGTGGAGAAGGTTATTCACGCACCGCTGCAGTCGGTCTACGAACAGCTTACGGGTGTTGCGGATGCCGACAAAATTGTGCGCGACTACGTTAAAAAGATGATGGGCCGCATCGTCTTCCTGCATTTCTTGCAGAAAAAGGGGTGGCTGAACGGAGATGTCAACTTTATGCGACACACCTTTGGGGGGAACGAGAGTTGTCAGGATGATTTCTTGGAGAAGATTTTGGAGCCACTGTTTTTCGGATTTCTCAATACCAGGAAAGAGGACCGTGCAAAGCTGTTTGACAATCACCCGAATTGGGATAAGAATCTTTTGACCATATGGGAAAACATACCCTATCTGAATGGCGGATTGTTTGAACAGGATGAGGTCGACAACTTGAATATACGGCTTCCGCGTTCGATGTTTGATGACTTGTTCAAATTCCTTGCGGAGTACAACTTCACCGTCGACGAGAACGACCCCGACGATGCCGAGGTGGGTGTCGACCCCGAGATGCTGGGCAAGATTTTCGAGAGCCTGCTGGAGGACAACAAAGCCAAGGGAGCATTCTACACCCCCAAAGAGATAGTGCGCTATATGTGCAAGGAAAGCCTTATCGCATACCTTGATAGCAAGTTGGAAAGTGCTGGCACTACAGAAGCAGCCTTGGAGAGGCATAACGCACGAAGTGCTAATAACCCCACACAAGGTACACAGTGTGGGAATAGAGAAAACATAGCGGCATCAACCAATGCCTCGGAGAGGCTAAACGCACGAAGTGCCAATACCCCCACACAAGAAAGCGTACCGCTTTCGCAGTGTGGGGATGTTGACCCAAAAGAAGAATGCGTGTCGGAGACACGCGACCTCAAAACAGCCATAAGGGCCTTCGTTGAGCACCACGAGATGCAACCCGAGTTGGAGCCCTACCGCGACATTCTTGACGCCGCCCTCCGCAACGTGAAGATCTGCGACCCCGCCATTGGCTCCGGTGCCTTCCCGATGGGCCTCTTGAACGAGCTCTGGCGTTGTAGAGAGGCATTGGCAATCCGCGAAGCAAATAATTTACAAGATTCCCAAGATTTCGTGAGCGCAGCGAGCAGGAGTAAACTCAAGAAAGAAATCATCGAGAACAACATCTACGGTGTGGACATCGAGAATGGAGCCATCGACATCGCCCGCCTGCGCTTCTGGCTATCTATAGTTGTCGACGCCGAGGAGCCCGAGCCACTCCCCAACTTCGACTACAAGTTTATGCAGGGCAACAGCCTTATCGAGAGCTACAAGGGCATTGACCTGAGCCGTATCTCCAACCGTCTGCGTGGCGGACAGAGCAAGTCCACGCAGCTGTTGCTGGGCTTGGACAGCGACTTCAGCAAGAAGAACCTGCAACGCCTGATGCGCGACTACTTCTCCGTCACCGACCACAAGCAGAAAGCCAGTATGCGCCAAGCCATCAACGACGAAGTCAAACGACTGATAACTGATTTCATCGGCGGCACCGCCGCCGACCTCGACAAGCTCGACCCCTCCGCCAACCAAGACTTCTTCCTCTGGCACACCTGGTTCAAAGACATCTTCGACAACGGCGGGTTTGATATTGTCATTGGCAATCCGCCGTATATCCAGTTACAGGCAGACGGTGGCCGATTGGCTGATTTATATTCAAGAATGGGATATGATTCATTTGATCGACGAGGGGATATCTACGAACTCTTCTACGAAAAGGGCAATATTATTTTGAACAAAGGAGGCATCTTGTGTTATATTACTTCTAATGGATGGATGAAATCACAATATGGAGACAATCTCAGATACTATTTGCATGAATACACAAATCCTGTTTTGCTTGTCGACTTTAACCAAATGAGATTGTTTGAAAATGCTATAGTAGAGACTAATATTCTAATGTTTGCAAAGACTAAGAATGTGCACAGCTGTAAATCGTGTAGTTTTCTGAATCACGATAGAGATACAATACTTGCCAATCTATCAAATGCTGTTGACATAGAAAGTTGTAGCTGTAACTTCTCATTAAAAAGTGCATGGACCATAGGAGTACAATCAGAGCAGCAAGTAAAAGAAAAAATAGAGTCAAATGGAATAATTATTGAAAGATGGCCGTTGACAATTTATAGAGGAATCACTAGTGGTTGTAATGTGGGCTTTATTATTGACGGTTATACAAAAGAATCTATATATATTGATGCAACAGAGGATGAAAAGAGACTTTTGGATAATACCATATTCCCAATTCTACAAGGAAGGAATTTAAAAAAGTATTCGTATTCATATAATGACAAGTATATGATTGTTACCCCACGAGGTTATAACATCGATAGAACCCCTACATTAAAGAAATATATGTTAACAAATTATGAGGCCTTAAGCAATAAATCTGGAAACAATGAATGGTATGAACTACAAGCAAGTCCAAGTGGAACCATGCTACGCAACATGCACAAAGAGAAGATAATGTGGGGTGAAATATCTGACAAGGCAAAGTTTACTTATGACGATGGAAGGTACTTCGCAGAAGCAACAACATTCTTTATGACAACAGATGATAAAGGTGTGTCTTTGAAATATCTTCTTGCTATTTTGAATAGTTCTCTTTCAGAGTGGTACTTCCACAAAATAGCTACAACGACAGGTATGGGAACTAACCGTTGGAAGAAGTACAAATTGGAGCAGTTGCCAGTTGCACGTCCAACAAAAGAACAAGAACAACAAATAGTGACCATTGTCGACCAAATACTGCAAAAGAAGGAAGCAAACGTAAATGCCGACACATCCGTATTAGAACACGAAATAGACATGTTCGTCTACCAACTCTACAATCTCACTCCCGAAGAAATCGCAATAATCGAACAACAATAATGTGCATATTACGTTTCTTGTAAGTAATATAGGCTTAATTCAATATGAACAATAACGATTATATTTCAGAAATAGAAAGGATTGAGAACAATTGGGATTCAACTTTTGGAGATAAGGGAAACAGATTGTATGAACTTGGGAAATTACTAGAGTTTAATTCAAAACAACAAAAAGATTGTTTTGAGAGAGCCGTGCATTATTATTCAAACTCTAAAAGCGAGGCTTGTTACTGCAATTTGGCCCATTGTTATTTCTTGCTTGCAAGAATCTACGAAATTAATCCAGAAGAATATTTTCGCAGAAGCATAGAATATCATATTAAAGGAAGTAAAAGTAAAATATATCAACATAAAGAATTTTACAAATTCTATACAGTGGATGACAATAATATAGATTCTATTTTACAAAAAATAAGGCTGACGAAGCCCTCTTCTTTTAATGACCCGACAGATTGTCCAATCGCCCAAGAGGGACTGCCTGGTGATATTTTCCCAAATAAAGCTATTTTTGATGGATTAAGAGTATGTAGTTTCGGCCATGTCAAAGGCAAAGAATGGGCATGGGAAGATAGTAAAAAATGGGCTTATTATGGAGATCGTAGTAATGGAATATGCATACGGTATCGTTTTTTTGATAATACGATTCAGAAGAGTCTGAGTGACAATTTTGTCTTCAAAAAAGTAGAGTATAAAGAGTCTTTTGATTTTAATAGGGGCATTGTTGCTGATGGTTTTTTGTCCAAAACAAAATGTTACGAAGAAGAAAATGAATGGAGAATCGTGTGGTATGACCGAAATTATAAAGAAACAAATCTCTGTGTCGATGAAAATGGTAATGTTTATTTGCCAATAGGCAGAGAACTCATATATCAAATTTTCGTTGGTTACAGATGCTCCAAATCAATAATACAAAAGGTATTAGATTTTGCACAAGCTGAGAATCATAAAATACCTGTAATGTGGATTCATCCCAGCAGTGAAGATGTTTTTAAATTAATAGGCGCTCAGATTAATTGAATAATTTTGTGCAGTTATATTAAAAGTCACAGGGCGCTTACTGACTCTGTATTTTTTTTAACAACTATATCACAGAATAATCGTATCTTTGCAAATTATTATTTAATTTAGTTGTTCATCGCAATGAAAAAGACAATTGAAAAACCTAATAATAAGACTGTTGTTAAAACATATAAAGAGTTATTTCGTATTGTTCAAAAATCCATTGAGAAATATGATGAAATCCGACTTGAAAATTTACAGATTAAATGCAAAGTAGATACTAATGTTTTATATGATAAGAAAGGTATTCCAATAGACATTTCTTCTGGTAATGTTATTGTTGATTATCCTGTCTTTATTGATTGTGTTGAATGTGATGAACTCGTTTTTGAAAAATTAACATTTAACAAAGAAGTCACTTTTTCAACTACATCTAAATCATCAATCGGAAGGCTAGCATTTTATGATTGCATATTTAATAGTCCAGCCACCAACTCACTACAAATAAATAATGTGTATTGTAATGAATTTGATATGATACGCTGCTTTTCCGGTATGAATATTTCTTTTGATTGTATCAGTTGTAAAGGAAATTACAATATTGAAGAAATTGATGTTAAAGGCGGATTAGAGTTTCGAAATTTTGTACTATTACCACAAGAGGGCACTGATTTGTATTTGGCAGGAAGAGTATATAGAAATGTTGATTTTTTTAATTGTTCATTATACAAAAAAACAATCGTTAATGTTGAAACAGATGGTTGTGTTAATTTCAGGTTGATTAATTACAGCATTAATGAAAATATTGACAATAACTCAAAAATACTTCGTCAAGGTTCTATCTGTATGAGTGGAACAACTATTGAAAAACAATTGGTCTTATTCTGTTGTAATATTGGAACCATTGATATGGTAAATGTGAAAGTAAAGTCCATATTAGAATTCGCCTTTAATTACAATAGGCTGGAGAATCAAGCTGGTACTGTCTTGAGGAACGGAGCATTGCAACGAAATGACGATATTGCTTACAATAAATATACTGCTGTAATTTATGAAGACTATCTTCAGTCGATTAGCACCAATAAAAAAAATAGATTGGTGAAGAAAAAAGAACAGCACAACCTCACCTCCCTAAAAGAAATAAAAGAGGTAAAAGAAATAGAACGTAGATATAACAAAAAGAATAAAAAATGGAAAATAATTGAGCCATTTCGGCTATTTGCAATAAATATTTTTTCGGAAGAGGGTTTGCTCTTGTGGCTAAACAAATATTCAAACAATTATAATAGAAGTTGGTTTAGGGGAATATGCTTCACTGCCATTATTGCTTTGATTTCATATTTTGTTCTCAATTATTGTGGAATGCAGCAACAATACTTTGTTATTGATTGGCATTTCAGTGGATTTGGAGATGTTTTTGTGGGATATCTATCATTGCTTGATATTTTTAATCTTATTGGAGACAAACCTGATTTTTCATTAACTCCTTTTGGTAAATTATTGATGTTCTTGTGTAAAATATTGATTGCTTATGGAGAGTGGCAAACAATTTATGCTTTCTATAAGTATAAAAAATAAGTGCCGTTCAAAGAACCCACGAAGAAGCCGCCAATAAGTCAGGCGGTCGTATATCGTTCCCAATGATAAGTAAGTGTTGCCTCTTGATTGGTTTTTTTCCGATGGCAATGGTAACGTTTCTATAAACAAGTGAAGGCTGACGGGGCTGCCACGCGCAAGGCCTCTCCACGCGTGCCACTGGCACTTGTGACATTCATTTTGAATGCGACCTGCATACAATAGTCTAATTCCTCTGAGAATTTGAACAAGAGACAGCGTTTGTTTTCATTCGGATCATCGGAGCAAACCAACAATTCATCCTCGATAGAAATCAAAGACTCCAGATAATACAACGCAAGATGTCCGACAATGTATTTTTTCCCCAGAATGATAAATTGTTGTATCTTTGCATTCGGTTTCAAAAAATAAAAAAAAATTGAAGTTTTGAAACTGAAATTAATTATAAGGTTAATAAACAGGATATTATGTGTATATCACCACTGCTGAGCATAAACGATGCCTACCCCAAAATATTGATAGCGCGTACACGTCACGAAAAATACGATTATCAAGGAATTATGATATACGACATTGCCCAAAGGCTTAGTGAATAAACCTACCCTAAAGGCAACTCCAGAACTATACTCTCGGCTTGGCCGGCTGTTGCGCCCCAGCGTGGGGTGTCATTCGAGTTTGATGGGTGAACCTGATGAGCGTGCTTCGGCTGGCGAACTTGATGATCCAAGGAACGCCGAAAGCTGTCGTGGCAGAATGCGTAGTCCTTGTATTTCTCAAAACAGCAAACTCAAACACATCAAAAGAATTAAATAAAACTTATCAAAAAAGTAAAACAAACACTCTGGATTGAGAAATAAAACAGGCGGTCGTATATCTTTCCCGATGATATATAATAGTTGTCTCTTGATTCCATTACACAGGACCATTTCCTCGCTATGCCAAAACTCAGGCAAGCTTGGTTTTGGTCATTCGGCTTATCGAAATACAACGCATTTTGGTGAGTTTATGAATTATATTTTGCCGTATTCGGGGAAAAGTGTAATTTTGCATCGAATTTCGAATTGGTTAATGTATGGTAAATCCGCTTTTTATGCAGATGTTGCCCTAAATAAATGCAATAGTGAATAAATTGGAAAACAGACAATCGGGTCCCAGGACCCAAGTTGCAGACTCCAAGCGGCAGGTTCCGACTCTGGGACTTGTGATAGGGATAGGGGAGACGGTGCTTGACATCATCTTCAAGGACGACCAGCCGCAAAAGGCCGTTCCGGGCGGCTCGACATTCAACAGCATTGTGTCGCTCGGACGTGCCGGCGTGCCTTGTGCAATGGTGACGGAGGCTGGTGGAGACCATATAGGCGACATCGTCTGCCGCTATCTGCAGGAAAACAGTGTGTCGTCGGAATACGTCTGTCGCCACAAGGACGTCAAGTCGCATATTTCGCTGGCGTTTCTGGACGAGAACAACGATGCGCAGTACATCTTCTATAAAGACCACGCCTCGGTGTCGATGGATGGCAGGTTGCCGGAGATAACAGGGAGCGACGTGGTGCTTTTCGGCTCCTTCTTTGCAATCAACCCGGTCTTGCGGCCTGTGGTCGGCGGCCTTCTGCAACAAGGTCGCAAGGCTGGTGCTTTTCTTTATTATGATGTGAATTTCCGCAAGAACCACATATCCGATCTGCCTGACGTGATGCCGTTTGTCGAGGAAAATATGCGTCTGGCCGACGTTGTGCGTGGTTCAGTCGAGGACTTTGGCTACCTGTTTGGCCTGCAGGATGGCGACGACATCTATGCCCGCGTGAGCCGCTATTGCCCGATGCTGATACTGACCGACGGCTCGAAACCTATACGTGTCTACACTCCCGAGTGCTGCAGAACGTATGATGTTCAGCCTGTTGCAACGGTAAGCACAGTCGGCGCTGGCGACAATTTCAACGCCGGTTACATCTACGCTGTGATGCGTGGCATTGGCGACCAGGACGCCCGCATCGCTATGGCGCAACGATGGAGTCAGGATGTTTGCCGCCAGATTGGAAACAACATTAGCGACAAACTGGTGGCTTGGTTGAAAAACAACAATCAAAAATGATAATTTCTTGTTGAACCTTAGCCTGTTATGGAAATAGACACGACAAATATGTGCTCGCATTTGCGAAACAAACTCTTTGACGTCGATGGGGTTTATCATCGGCTGTGGATTTCTATGCAGGACGACCCCGAACTGACGGCGGTGGTTCGTTCGCGCCAGCTTCACATTTACCGCAATGGGAAGAAAGTGTTGATTCTGGCAGGCAAATCCGCACCGAAAGTCATCAGGGAAGACAAGATTTGCGAAATGCTGCCGTAAACAACAATTCACATTATTTATGGCATAATTTTGGTCTGATTTTCCCTTTTCTTTTAGTATAATTTGTGCAATTATTGATTAGTTTTGTTGACTAATCGAAAAATTATAATATTGCTAATCAGTTTAATGGTATTTAATTTGTAAATTTATTTTGTTTATATTGTAAACTTGTTTATCTTCGCATCGTCGTTTAGGGACAAAATGCTAGCTTAGTTTCTGACGATGCAAACTTCGTACGAAAACGAAGTCGAAAAAAAGTTGAACATTAAAAACATCAAAGAAATGGAAAACACAATTGAACAAAACAGAGAGATGACGGCCGAGGAAAGCCTGTCGCTCATCACCGAGACGCTCAACAGCAGCCGCAAGGAAATCACCCAGCGCAGCAGCAAATACTACATCCTGTGGGGTGCGCTGCTGACCGCATTTTCGCTTATTGTATATCTGCTTTGGAAGCTGACTGACCAGGAGGCTTGGAACAACCTGTGGTTTGCGATGCCCGTCATAGGGTTCCTGCTGGCACGTCTGATAGGCCGCAAAGACACTGAAACACACGTGCAGAATGACGTGAGCCGCATCACACAGGGCATCTGGTCCGCCTTCGGCATCTTTGCATGCACGGTAGCGGTCTTCACGATTGCCTATTCCTATGTGAGCGATGGTGCACTCGATCTTGGCAGAACCATACGCGCTATGGTGTCGGTTGCAAGTCTCACGGCCGAAATAGTGCTGCTCTTCGGTTTGGCGGAAAGCATCTGCGGAGTGGCGCTGAAAAACTGGGCTATGAAGATTGCCGGTTTTGTGACAGGCATCGGAGGACTGGCCATTTACTACATCACCGGCGCGGCAGAAGAGCAGCTGTTCATCTTCACCTTTGCCGGTTTGGTGCTGATGGCCACGGGATTACTTGTCAAACATCAATACAAATAAGCTATGTTACCGAAACTGGATCCTTTGCTGCATTCCGAGCTGCGGCTGGCCATAGTGTCGATCCTGGCAGGGGTTGAGGAAGCCGACTTCACCTATCTCAAGGAGCAGACCGGCGCCACATCGGGCAACCTGAGCGTGCAGATAGACAAGCTCGCCGAGGCTGGCTACATCGAGGTCGAGAAGGGCTTCCGCGGCAAGGTGCCCCGCACCGTCTGCCGCCTTACGCCACAAGGCTCCGAGGCCTTCCGTGCCTACGTCAAAGCCCTGCGCAAATACATCGCCGCAGGCAAGTGAAAAACTATAAATTTTGATTAATAAAATGAAAATGGGTTGCCGGCGACGCGGCAACCCATTTTGTGTTATGATTACAATCTCTTTTACGAAATCAATGAAGTGATGATCTGTTTCAGCGTGTCGCGGTAGATGTATGCTGCCGCGGCGATGGCGGCCAGAAGCAGAAACAGCAGCAGCCAGCGCCACGGATGGCGGCGGCGCGGCGGCAGGATGGTCTCGACCTGGTTGGGGTCGGGCAGGGGACTGCTTTCTGTGTCGTCGCCGTCGGTCGAGGGAGCTGAAGCCACGGCGGCGGCTATCGATTCGGCGCGCGGGCTTGCAGTGGGCTGCTCGGCCAGATTGCCCGTGTCGGCGACTGGCGTGATGGTTTCCGGCAGGCTGTCGCTTGGTGCCAGGGCTGGTGCCGGGATGGCTTGCGCAGCGGCATCTGCGCTGCCAGTGGTGGCCTCTTGTTCTGTGTCGGCCGTTTGCGGCGACGAGCCGGGGACGTGCCCGCAGTAGGGGCACGTCTCGCTGTCGTCGTAATATGGTCGGCCGCAGTAGCCGCATTTGATCAGTTTCATAATTCGAATTGATGATGTATTGTGTGACCTGTGATCAGTGACCTGTGACACGAACGCTCTCGTTTCACTGGTCACAGGTCACTTGTCACTTTTCACAGGTCACTGGTCACAGATCACAGCTCACTTGTCACTTTTTCAAATAAGTGTCAAACCAGTCGATGAAGTTGCGATGCCAGAGCAGGCTGTTTTGCGGCTTCAGTACCCAGTGGGTCTCGTCGGGGAAATAGAGGTAGCGGCTGGGGATGTGGCGCATCTGGGCGGCATTGTAGGCGGCCATACCCTCGCTGGCCACGATGCGGAAGTCGAACTCGCTGTGGATGACGCAGATGGGCGTGTTCCACTTGTCGACAAACAGGTGGGGCGAGTTGCTGTAACTCTTCTTAATCTGCGGATTGTTCCAGTCCCAGTAGGGGCCGCCGAGGTCCCAGTTGTCGAACCACATCTCCTCGGTTTCGAGGTACTGCTGCTCGAAGTTGAACATACCGTTGTGGGCCAGGAAAGCCTTGAAGCGACGTCCCTCGTTGTAGCCCTTCACGTCGTGGTTGTGGCCGGCGAGCCAGTAGATGCTGTAGCCGCCAAAGCTGGCGCCGCAGGCGCCGATGCGCTCGCGGTCGATCATCGGCAGCGAGGCTGCCCAGTCGGTGGCGGCCATATAGTCCTGCATACACAGTCCGCCGTAGTCGCCGCTGATTTCCTCAAGCCATTCCATACCGAAGCCGGGCACGCCGCGGCGGTTGGGGGCGATGACGAAATAGCCGGCGCCGCTCATCACCTCAAAGTTCCAGCGGGTGCTCCAGAACTGGCTCACGGGGCTTTGCGGGCCGCCTTCGCAGAAGAGCAGGGCGGGGTAGGTCTTGGTGCTGTCGTAGTCGTAGGGATAGATGAGCCAGGTCAGCATATCCTTGCCGTCGACGGTCTTGACGTAGCATTCCTCGACCTTGCCCATACGCACCTGCGACAGGACGTCGTCGTTGAAGGTGCTCAGCTTGGTGCCTTCGGCCATCTTGTCGCTGGCGTTGTAGGCATAGAGCGTGGCGGGATACTGAATGGAAACCTGGGTGGCAATGATTTTGCTGCCGTTCATCTGGATGCCGTTGACGTCGTGGTAGCCGTGGCTGAGCTGGCGCACCTCCTTGGTGTCGTAGTTGAAGCCGAAAATCTCGCTCATACCGCGATACGAAACCACGGCGAACAGCTCCTTGTCGTCGTCGGACCAGCAGAGGCTGCCCACGCTGTAGTCGAAGTCGGCCGTAAGGTCGGTTTTCTCGCCCGTTTCGAGGTCCATCACCATCAGGCGCAGCTTGTCGCTCTCATAGCCGTCGCGCTCCATACTTTCCCAAGCCACCAGCTTGCCGTTGTGGCTGAAGACGGGATTCTGGTCATAGCCCATAATGCCGTCGCTGATGTTGACGGTCTTGCCGTTCTCGAGGTTGTAGATAAAGATGTCGCTGTTGGTCGAATGGGCATAGTCGTAGCCCGTCTTCTTGCGGCAGGTGTAGACGATGGTCTTGCTGTCGGGGCTGTAGTTGTACTGCTCCGTGCCGCCCCAGGGGCGCATCGGGCACTCGAAGGTGCTGTCGATGATGTTGACAACCTTGTCCATCAGTGCCTTGCCGTTCTCGAAGGGCACATAGAAAATCTGCGGAATCTCGTCCACCCAGTTGTCCCAGTGGCGATACATCAGGTCCTCGTTGATGCGGCCCGTGGTCTTGTTAAGGCCGGCATAGAGTTTTTGGAGATGCTCGGGGCGCTCGACGGGGATGGTGCTGATATAGACCAGCGACTTGCCGTCGGGGGCCATCTTGAAGCCCTCAAAGCCGCGCTCGTGCTCGGCCACCACGGTTTCGTTCTTGCTGCCCAGGTCCATCGAAAGGATCTGCGCGCCGCGGCAGAACATAATCGTGTTGTCGTCGAGCCATACGGGGTTGAACTCGCTCTGCGCCGTGGTCGTCAGGCGCTCGCCGTCGCCGCCCTCGATGGGCATCAGGTAGAGCTCGGCGTTGTTCTTGTTCTGCTCCATATCGGTGTAGCGCAGCGTGTAGAGTACCTTGCTGCCGTCGGGGCTGATGGCGTATTCGCTCATAACGCCAAGGCTCCACATCACCTCGGGGGTGAAGCGTCCATCCTGGACTTTTACTTGCGGCTTCTCGACGATGATTTCGTCGTTGCCGTTCTGCTTCGAGCAGGCGCACACCAGCGCCAGCGAAGCCATTGCGATAAAGATTTTCTTCATTGTTTGATGTTTATAAGATTTGTATTGTTTTTTGCATTAAGTAACTAAAAGGGAGTTAAAGTGGGAGTTAAAGGGGACATATGGTCGGTCAATTTGGAAAACTCGATTTCGAGGCCGCTGCAAGATGCTGATTTACAGCACCTGCTCCGCCCGTTGTACAGTATATG
>DFHL01000011.1:21612-26712 GCA_002371315.1 Bacteroidales bacterium UBA3724
CTGTACAACGGGCGGAGAAAGTGGGTCGTTGTGGACCTGAAAGTGTCAAAAAAAATATGTGCGGCGTCGGTCATAGGGCAGAGGGGTATGGGGTCAGATTCGTTGCATCAGTCGGGGCATTACCTGCGCTTTCCACTGGGCAAAGTCGCCGTCGAGGATGTGCTGCCGTGCGGTGCGCACCAGCGAGAGGTAGAACGTAAGGTTGTGTATTGAGGCAATCTGCAGCCCCAGCAGCTCTTCGGCCTTGATGAGGTGGTGCAGATAGGCCAGCGTGTAGACGCGGTCGGCCTCGGCGGGCGAGGCGGGGTCGATGGGGTCGAAGCAGGTTTCCCATTTCTTGTTCTTGATGTTGATGGTGCCGTTCCAGGTGAAGAGCATCCCGTTGCGCCCGTTGCGGGTGGGCATCACGCAGTCGAACATATCGATGCCGCGCTCTATGGCCTCGAGCAGGTTGGCCGGGGTGCCCACGCCCATCAGGTAGCGCGGCCGGTCGGCGGGCAGGATGGCGTTGACCACCTCGATCATCTGGTACATCACCTCGGTGGGTTCGCCAACGGCCAGACCGCCAATGGCATAGCCTATGGCGTCGTGGCTGGCGGCGTGCTCGGCGCTATGGCGTCGCAGGTCGGGGTATTTGCAGCCCTGCACGATGGGGAAGAGGGCCTGGTCGTGCCCGTAGAGGGGTTCGGTCTCCTTGAAGTGGCGCACGCAGCGGTCCATCCAGCGGTGGGTCAGCTCCATCGACTTCTTGGCGTAGGGGTAGGGCGACTCGCCCGGAGGGCATTCGTCGAAAGCCATCATTATGTCGCTGCCTATGCGGCGCTGTATGTCGATGACGTTCTCGGGCGTGAAGGTGTGGCGCGAGCCGTCGATGTGCGACTTGAAGGTGCAGCCTTCTTCCTTGATTTTGCGGTTGGCGGCCAGCGAGAAGACCTGGAATCCGCCGCTGTCGGTCAGTATGGGGCGCTCCCAGCCGATGAAGCGGTGCAGGCCCCCGGCGGCCTGAAGGATGTCCATTCCGGGACGCAGATAGAGGTGGTAGGTGTTGCCGAGTATTATCTTGGCGTCGATGTCGTTGCGCAGTTCGCTTTGGTGCACGGCCTTGACGCTGCCCACGGTGCCCACGGGCATAAAGATGGGGGTCGGTATGTCGCCGTGGCTGGTGTGGAGCACTCCGGCGCGGGCTTTGGTCAGGCGGTCGGTGCCCGAAAGGTCGAAACGGAAGGTGGAATATGGGAAATCGTGTGGCACGAGAACAATATATTATATTATAACTTGTTTACTATCACCCGTTGAGGGGTATGGCTGTTGATAAATTGTTTCTAAAATCAGGTGCAAAGTTACGAATAATTTCCAAATAATGACTACTTTTGTAAAATCAAATTAAGGAAGAAATGAATTTTGATGGCGTTTTAAATAGCAGATACACACTCGTTTTGCTGATTGTACTGTTTGTCTCGTTTGTCGCATTGTGCCTCTATTACGGCTTTGTGTGGCTGCGCGTGGCGCGCTACAGGAACGACAAGCTGCCGCAGCCCGACGAGGTCGGCGGCACGGACCGCCCCTCGGTGTCGGTGGTCATCGTGTCGCACAACGAGGCCGAGTCGCTCAAGAAGAGCCTGCCTTACCTGCTGGAGCAGGACTATCCCGACTTTGAGGTCGTCGTGGTCGACTATATGTCCACCGACGACACGCCCTTCGTGCTGCGTGTGTGCTCGGAGAACTATTCCAACCTCAAGGTGGTGAATTTCAAGGCCGACGTGAATATGTTCCGCGGCAAGAAGTATCCGCTGTCGATAGGCATCAAGTCGGCTGTGGGCGACGTTATCCTGCTCACCGAGCCCGACTGCCGTCCCGGCGGTTTCGACTGGATAGGCGAGATGGTGTGCGGCTATATGCGCGGCGCGTCGATGGTGCTGGGCTACAGTCTGACGGAAGGCGGCAAGGGCCTGCTGGGCGCGCTGGAAAGCTATGAGAATCTGACCTATACGGCTTCGTATATGGGTGCCGCCCTGATGGGCAATCCCTATACCGCCACGGGCCGCGACCTGTCGTACAGGCGCGATTTCTTTTTTGCCCGCGGCGGCTTCATCAGCCACTACAGTTTCCCCGACGGGGCCGACGACCTGTTTGTCAACCGCAATGCCACACGCTCCAACACCGTGGCCCTGCTTCGCAAGGGGGCCGGCGTGGCGTGCGAAAGCAGCCACACGTTCGGCGAATGGCACCTGAAGCGCCTGCACCGCCGCTCGTCGCGCCGGCTCTATGGCCTGAAGGACAAGCTGATGCTGGCCGTCTATCCGCTTTCGCATCTGCTTTTTATCCTGTCGCTGGTGCTGCTGTTCGTTGGCGGCATTTTCCCGTGGCAAATCCTTGCGGCCGTCATCGCCGTCAAATTCCTGTGGCAAATTGTTTGTTCTTTTTTCTTGGACAAACGCTTTGAAGTCAAGATGTTGCATTTTTTTGCTCCATTTTTTGAATTTTATTTTCTTATTGCAGATACTTTTTTGTCACTCTCTGCGTTACGTAAGAAAAATGTACAATGGAGGTGAACTCGCAACTGACAACGGACAAAGCGCGACGGGACTACCAGCTGGTGTGCCGGGCGCGCGAGAATGGCGACCAACGTGCCTACGCTGACCTTATGCGTATGTACAAGGAGCCTATCTACCTTATGTTGCTCAAGATGACCAACAACCCCACCGAGGCCGACGACCTGACCATCGAGGCCTTCGGCAAGGCTTTTGCCTCGTTGCACCTCTACACTCCTACGCACGCCTTCAGCACCTGGCTCTTCTCGATAGCCACCAACAACTGCGTCGACTTCATCCGCCGCAAGCGGCTGCAGACGGTCTATCTTGACGACATCAGGACCAGTGCCGGCGACGATGCCTACGAGTATCCCATCCCTTCGGAGGACCACAACCCCGAGGAGAGCATCATCCACCAGCAGCGCATACAGATTCTGCGCGAGGTGGTAAGCCAGCTCAAGCCGCGCTACCGCAAGCTGGTCGAGATGCGCTACTTCGAGGAAATGTCGTATGAGGAGATTGCCGAAGAGCTGTGTATGCCCCTCGGAACCGTCAAGGTGCAGCTGTTCCGCGCCCGCGACCTGCTGCACAACATACTGTCAACCAAGAAAGAGTTCTTTTAGTGAATTGTAAAATGTGAATTGTGAATTGAGACCGGTAAATATTGATTTCCGACATTTGTCGGAAAAGTATTTCCAAGATTAACCAAGATTTCCAAGATTTGCCAAGCCCGATATAGAAAAAACAGATTTCCAAGATTTCAAAGATTTCGCTCGCTTGCGGGCGGGAGACCAACCAGAGAGATATTGACCAACGTAATAAAGCAATAACAACCAGACCGTGAACGACAAAGATCGAGACCGAAGTGGCGACGGGGCAGGACCCGTCGCACATAGAGAGAAGAGTAACGACACAGTAGCCGAAGTTCGATGTACGAAGTTCGCTGTTGTTTTTTTGTCTTTCCTCCTTGCTCTGCCAGCCTTTGTTGCGGCGCGTGGCGTCGACGACGGCGGGCGTCTTCGTGGCTTGTCGCTGACGGTCGATGCCGGGGTGCTGAAACCGTCGTCGGTGCACGCCAACTTCTACAACGGCAATCCCGCCAATGCCAACACCCTCGACCGCATACTGCACAGCGAGACCTACGGCAACGGCATTTGGAACAACCTTACCAATCAGGACCTTATAGGCAGTTCGGTGGCCAACTACCGCCAGATAACCGTGGCCGAATACGGCGACGCCTACTACCGTCTGGCCTTCCAGCTCGGCGTCGGGCTGCGCTATGATTTCTACGACAGCCGTTTCGGCTGGCTGGCGCGCTTCGACTATGCCAAACTGCACGCTTTGGGGCTTGTGCTGCTCAACAGCGGACACAACCAGTCCTTCCTTACCAACCAGAACGCTTACGTCAATTGCCCCTATTCGGGCACCGAGGAGCGCATCTATTTCGACCTGGGCCTGCTGCGCACTTTCAGGCTGGGCAAGGGGCTCGATCTCGAGGTGGCTGTGGGCGGCAATGTCAACAATACCAAGGTGGAAAGCAGCGACATAGAGATTGGCGGCATCGTCTACAGCATTATCGACGTTTGGCACGGCCAGTATCCGTCGTCCTACATAACCTCTTACGAGTATGTCAACCAGGGCGGCATTGGCTACGGCGCTTTCGCTTCGGTCAGCGTCGGCTTTACGCTGCCCGTCGGAACGGCAATGTCCATTGGCTACACGCTGCACTACAACAAGGTGAACCTTGCGGGCTACGACTCCTTTGCCTTCCATCACGGCATCGGTATCAACGTGGCCCTCAACAATTTCAGTTTCTTCGACTGAACCACCTCACACAATAACGCAATAACACAATAACGCAATAACACAATAACGTAATAACAATGATAGAATTTGAACCTTTGTCTGAAAGCAGACATCACCATTTTGCAAAAGAGCTCTTCGAGTCGGCATTCCCCGAAGAAGAGCGCCCTCCGTTTAGCAGCCTCGAAGACCGCGACGAGCGTTTCCACTTCCTTGTCGCTATACTTGACGATGAACCGCTGGGCATCCTCACGTATTGGGTCTTCGAGGATTTCGCTTATATTGAGCATTTTGCCATCGATCGCGAGTTCCGCAACCGCGGCCTCGGAAAGGCTACGATGCTCGCTTTCCTGTCGCAACACAAGGACCAGGTGGTGCTCGAAACCGAGCTTCCCTCGACCGAGGTGGCCGACCACCGTCTGGAGTTCTACACCGATCTCGGCTTCACGCGCAATCCGCAGGAGTATTGGCAGCCTTCCTACTATGGCAAAAACAACCTCGCTTTGCAGATGATCGTGATGTCGAAATATGAATTGGATGACGGCGAATTTGACGAAATGCGCGACGTTCTTTACAAGGAAGTGTACCGTTACAATGGCCCCAAGACAAAATAATTTTCATTTTTTTGAATCAATAAATCAAACATATACGCCGTTTCTCTGAAAAAAATTAAAAAAAAATTTTGTCGGTATCGAAAAAGTGTGTACTTTTGCAACCGATTTCGAGAGAAACAAATGATGGCTCCTTAGCTCAACTGAATAGAGCA
>DFHL01000134.1 GCA_002371315.1 Bacteroidales bacterium UBA3724
CGCGAGGGCTACGAGCTGCAAGTAGGTCAGCCCAAGGTGATTATCAAAGAAATCGACGGTCAGATATGCGAACCCATCGAGCAGCTGACTGTGCTGGTACCAGAAGAGTTCTCGTCGAAGGTGATTGATGTCGTCACGCGCCGCAAAGGCGAAGTGGGCACCATCGAAACCAAGGGCGACCGCGTCCAGCTCGACTTCACCATCCCCAGCCGCGGCATCATAGGCCTGCGCAACACCCTGCTCACCGCCACCAACGGCGAAGCTGTCATTGCCAGCCGCTTCCTCGAATTCCAGCCGTGGAAGGGCGACATCGACGACCACAAATACGGCGCCCTCATCGCCAAGGAGACCGGCGAAGCCACAGCCTACAGCATCAGCAAGCTGCAAGACCGCGGTCCCTTCTTCATCGAGCCCGGCGACCAGGTCTATGCCGGCGAGGTCATCGGCGAAAGCCTGCGTCCTGGCAACGATATTGTCATCAATGTCGTCACGGCCAAGAACCTGACCAATATGCGCAGCAAGAGCGCCGACGACAAGTCGACCTGCTCGCCTGCCATAAAGTTCAGCCTGGAAGAGGCGATGGAATACATTCGCGAAGACGAATACCTCGAAATCACGCCGTTGCACCTGCGCATCCGCAAAATCATCCTCGACGAGATTGAGCGCAAACGCGCCCGCATCGCCGCAGGTATCGAAAGCTGACATTCAAGACTATACCATAATAGAGAGAGGCTTATACGGTTTCCACAAACCGCGTAAGCCTTTTTTTTCATCGCAAAAAGGAGATTCCCACGTCGACACATACTCACCAACAAAGGCTGCGTCGACAGGAGTACCTTGCCAAGAACCGATTAGCCGATAACGTTCCAGAACACCTGCGGCAGGTAGACGTTAGGCAGCTTGGCGGCTTCGCGGAACAGTGGAGCCACCTCGGCAGGCGTATAGCCCGCTATGCCGCAACCCACGGCGGTGACAAGGAACGTCAGTTCGGAATGCTGTCGGGCACACTCTGTGAAATGCTCGACAGCGTGGCGCAGCGAAGCATCGCCTTCCATTGTCGGCAGCGCGTATGTGCGTCCCGTAAGGCCCTCGCCGACACCCCATTCGGCGCCAAAATTCTTGTGGGCGAACCAGGCGGCACCACCGCCGTGCATACCCTGCACATTGCTGCCAAAGACGAACACTTCGTCCTTGCCTAATTCGGCAATGTTGTCCGACGCAACGCGCTTTCCATTGACTATCTGCGTATTATCCATAATGTTTGTTTTTTGATTGCTACTGCAAATATACACATTCTTTTTCAAACCGCACAGAATAAACACAAAAATCATATTTTGCGTTCCAAACAATATTTTGCGCCCCGACACGTTTTGATACGAAAACAAAGACCTATGAAAGTTCATTTCATCGCCATCGGCGGCAGCGCAATGCACAACCTCGCGCTGGCGCTCAAGCAAAAAGGATATACCGTCACCGGCTCGGACGACGAAATCTTCGACCCCGCACGCTCGCGCCTTGCTAAGGCTGGCATACTGCCACCCGACGAAGGCTGGCACCCCGAGCGCATCACACCCGACCTTGATGCAGTGGTGCTGGGTATGCACGCCCGCATCGACAACCCCGAACTGCTTCGTGCCCAAGAACTTGGACTGAAAATATACAGCTACCCCGAATACCTCTACGAGCAGTCGAAGGACAAACTGCGCATCGTCATTGGCGGTAGCCACGGCAAGACGACAACCACGGCAATGATACTCCACGTGTTGCGCGAGGCAGGCATCGAGGCCGACTATATGGTTGGCGCACAGCTCGAAGGCTTCGACGTGATGGTGCGCCTCTCGCATACCGCCAAGGTTATGGTCATCGAAGGCGACGAATACCTCACCTCGCCCATCGACCGACGGCCCAAATTCCACCTCTACCATCCCAACGTGGCCATCATCACCGGCATCGAATGGGATCACATCAACGTCTTCCCCACTTTCGATATCTACAAAGAGCAGTTTACCAAATATATAGACCTCATCGAAGAGGGCGGCACACTCATCTACTGCGACGACGACCCGGTGGTGCACGACGTGGCCACCGCCAACCGGCGCAACGACATAGCCAAGCTGCCCTACGACATACCGCAATACACCGTCCGCAACGGCATCACCTACATTGCCGACAACGAAGGCCACGAAACGCCGCTGCGCATCTTCGGTCGCCACAACCTGCTGAACCTCACCGCCGCACGCCTCGCCTGCCGCGAGCTGGGCATCAGCGACCAGACCTTCGACAAGGCCATCGCCACCTTCGGCGGCGCCAGCAAGCGCCTCGAGCTGGTCAAAGCCAACGAAAAAAGCGCAATGTACAAGGATTTCGCCCACGCGCCTTCCAAGCTGCGCGCCACCATCGCCGCCGTTCGCGAGCAATACCCCGACCGGCGCCTCGTGGCCTGTATGGAGCTGCACACCTTCAGCTCGCTGACCAAAGAATTCCTGCAGCAGTACCGTGGCACGATGGACCAGGCCGACATCCGCTTCGTCTACTTCAGCCAGCACGCGCTGCAACTCAAGAAACTACCGCCCCTCGATCCCGAGGAGGTGCGCAAAGACTTCGGCGGCAACATCGAAGTCTTTACCGACAGCAAACAGATGATTGAAGCCGTAAAGCAGACCTGCTCCGATTATTCAGCTTCCAATCTTAATTTTTCAATTCTGATGATGTCCAGCGGCAACTTCGACGGCATCGACTTCAGCCAACTTGCCGACAAAATCATTTAAACATATCAACACACATCATACAAACCGACAATGAAATCAAAATTTGAACCAGGAGATAAAGTAAAGTTCCTCAACCAGATAGGCGGCGGCATCGTCACCAAGGTCACCGACGACTTCGTCTTTGTGCAAGACGATACCGGCTTCGACATACCGATGCAGCCCGACGAGCTGATACGTATGGCCGACCAGCAAGGCGCCGCCAAAATGTTCAACGCCACGATGGAAGAGCACCTCAAAGGCAAAGGCACTCCCCTGCCCTCGTCGCTGCCCGGCGCAGCACCGAAAGTCAGCGTGCCGCTCACTCCCGAAGATGAAATCAAACAGCTCAAAAACCAGATTGCCAACCTCAAAGACCAGATTGCCAAGCTAAAGAAGCAGCTCAGCAACGTGCAGCAGCAGAACACCCGCACGTTGACCGACAACATACTGCTCCAACATCAGACAGTCCCCGGCGAGGCCGAAGTGGACCTCCACATCGATATGCTCACCGAGCGCCCCGGCGACCTGTCGCCCCACGAGGCTTTCGAGATGCAGATGCACTACTTCCGCCTCTGTATGAACCACGCTTTCAGCAACAAAATGAAGAAAGTGACCTTCATCCACGGCGTCGGACAGGGCATCCTGAAGGACGAAATCATCAAGGAGCTGAAGCAATACGACAACATCCACTTCTTCGACGCCCCAATGGCAAAATACGGCGTCGGCGCCACCGAAGTTTATTTCAGATAATAGTGAATAGTGACCAGTGACCTGTGACACGAAATCGCTCGTTTCACAGGTCACAGGTCACAAATCACTCAACACTCAACATCAATATGTCCAAGCAAATAACAATAGGCAACCTGACTCTGGGCGGAGGCGCCCCGGTGCGCGTCCAGTCGATGACCAACACCGACACGATGGACACCCACGCCACCGTCGAGCAGACGCTGCGCCTCGTCGAGGCCGGCTGCGAACTGGTGCGCATCACCGCCCCCGACGTCCGCGCCGCCGAGAACCTTTACAATATCAAGAATGAGCTGGCCCGACGCGGATGCACCGTGCCGCTGGTGGCCGACATACACTTCAACCCGCTGGCCGCCGAAACCGCAGCAGCCATCGTCGAGAAAGTGCGCGTCAACCCTGGCAACTACACCGACCGCAATACCGGCCGCACCCACTGGAGCGAAGAGGAATACGCCGACGACCTGAAGCGCATCGGCGACAAGATGTCCCGCCTCATAAACATCTGCAAGCAGCACGGTACAGCTATGCGCATCGGCACCAACCACGGCAGTCTCAGCGAACGCATCGTCAGCCGCTACGGCAACACGCCCGAAGCGATGGCGCAGTCGGCCATCGAGTTTGCAGAGGTGTGTCGCCAGCAAGGGTTCGAGAAACTGGTCTTCTCGATGAAAGCCAGCAACGTGAAAGTTATGGTGCAAAGCACACGCCTCTTTGTGCAGAAGATGCAGGCCCTGGGGATGGACTACCCCATCCACCTCGGCGTCACCGAGGCCGGCGACGCTATGCAGGGCCGCCTGAAGAGTGCCGCCGGCATCGGCGCACTGCTCATCGACGGCATCGGCGACACCATACGCGTGTCGCTGACCGAGGATCCCGAGGCCGAAATACCCGTCGCCTACGACATTCTGCAGGCCGTGGGCGCACGCATCACGCAGCCCGAATACATCGCCTGCCCATCCTGCGGCCGCACCCAGTACGACATCCAGGAGGCCCTGCAGCGCATCAAGGCCGCCACGGCGCACTTCACGGGCGTCAAGATCGGCGTGATGGGCTGCATCGTCAACGGCCCCGGCGAGATGGCCGACGCCGACTACGGCTACGTGGGCAGCGGCGCAGGCAAGATAACGCTCTACAAAGGCCAGCAGATCGTCAAGCGCAATATCGACCAGAAGGACGCTGTCGAAGAACTAGTACGCCTGATCGAGAGCGACCGCCAATAATCTGACTACACCACAAAGCGAAGCCCCACCTGCCGAATGTCAGGTGGGGCTTCGCTTTGTCAGGCATAACACAAAAAAGTGGGCGCCCCTTCACAGGGACGCCCGACACCATTATGAATTCAACAAAACAATCTACAAATTCAATTCTTAGTCTAATGGAAGTTAGTTTAGTTATTTTAGTATGGTATAGTAGAGATGGTTATGTTCGTAATTCTCTGATTAGAAGTGGTAGTTGAAACCGATGCGGAAGTTGCCGAGGTGGGCATTGAGGTCCTGAGCACTTGCATTGCACATCAGGCCAAAATAGTTGTTGACATCGGTCGAGACAAGGTCGTCCTTGTCTGTACCAGTACCTCCGACATAAGTCTTGGTGCTGTTGTGGAGGAAAGCCAGACCAGCGAGGTCGATGTAGCAGTCGGCCGACCAGTGGTCGCTGATGCGATAGTTGACGCCGGGAGTGATGGTGAGACCCAGCTGAGTGGTCTTGGTGGTACCATCATATTCGTTGTCGTAGCCAAGGACAGGCACATTGCTGTAGTCGTGAATCTTGGTGCGGGGGCTGATACCGAATCCGAGAGCAGCCTCGCAGAAGAAGTTGAACTTGCCGGCATTGGCTAAGTAGTAACGGAAATAGGGAGCCACGGTGAACATCGTGCTGGATGTCTTCGACCAGACTTCCTGATTTGCGGCGTAGCCAAGAGCATTGTAGTTGGTTGCAGTACCGTAGTTGTATTCAAGGGTGAGACCGGCCTGCATCTTGTCGTTAATCACATAGCTTACAGTGGGAGCTATAGTAAGGCCCATAGCCTTATTGTTGGGCATATCCCATACGGATATTGCATTTTCTTGGGTATAGGTACCGCCATTGGTTGTGAAACCAAGCTGGCCACCGAGTATCCATTGTGCGTTGGCAGCCATCGTGAAGGCTACAAAAGCGAGGGTTAAAAATACTTTTTTCATTTTTTCTTATTTTATTAGTTATTGTTTTTGGTTTTTTCTATCTATTTCGGATTTCGGTTTGTTCTTCCTTGTTTGAAATCGGTTGCAAAAGTACACACAATTTCGAAAACAAAGCCCGTTTTTGGGGGAAACGTCAAAAACGGGCTCTGAAATGTTCGATAGGACGGTTTTAGAAGTAAAGGTCGCGCTCACCCTCGCCTATCTTGCAAAGATTTCCTTCCACTTTTCGCTTCAGTTCCTCTTTGCTGAAAGTCTGCGTAAGTTCCTTGAGCAGGCGCAAGCCCTTCTCCTTGGTGGCGGGGCTGGCATAGTCCTCGAGGTACTCGCGGAAGGTGAACATAGCGTTGGGCTTGCAGTACTCCTTGATGAGGCCGGGCTTGGCCAGGTCCATAAAGTCGGCACCCACGCGGCCCTTGCGGTAGCAGCCTGTGCAGAAGCTGGGTATGTAGCCACCGTCGATCATCATACTGATGACCTCGTCGAGCGAGCGGTGGTCACCGAGGGTGAACTGGGCACCGGTGTCGCCGGTCTTCTCGTAGGGCTTGGCCTCGCTGCTGTTGTTGTCCTCGTCGTATCCGCCGGGGTTAGTCTCGCTGGCGGCGCTGATCTGGCTGACGCCGTATTTGACCAGCTGGTCGCGCAGCTCGGGACGCTCGCGCGTACTTATAATAATACCCGTATAAGGCATAGCGATGCGGATGATGGCGATAATCTTCATAAAGTCCTTGTCGCTGACGGGATGCGGAATGTTTTCGGGCAGACTGAACGGCGTGCCCTCGGCAGGCTCGATACGCGGGAAGCTGACGGTGTGGGGACCGCAGCCGTACTCCTCTTCCAGATGGCGGGCGTGCTCCATAATGGCCAGGATTTCAAAGCGGTAGTCGACCAGTCCGAACAGGGCGCCGACGCCCACGTCGTTGATGCCGCCTTCCATAGCGCGGTCCATACAGGTCAGGCGGTACAGATAGTCGGCCTTTGGCGTGCCGGCGGGGTGGAACTTTGCGTACTCCACCTCGTCGTAGGTCTCCTGGAAGCAGACGTAGGTACCAATCTTTTCGGCCTTGAGCTTGGCATAGTCTTCGACGCTCATCGGTGCCAGCTCGACGTTGATGCGACGGATGGTGCTGCCCTTCTCGTCCTTGGCGGCGTAGGTGCGGCGGATGGCCTCGACCATATAGTTGGCGTCGTTGCGCGGACTTTCACCGCAGATGAGCAGCGCGCGCTTGTGGCCCATACGGAGCAGGTGGAGCGTCTCGGTCTCAATCTCGTCGAGGGTCAAAACCTTGCGCTTCAAGGCCTTGTTGTCGCGACGGAAGCCGCAGTAGACGCAGTTGTTGACGCAGGCGTTGCCGGTATAGATAGGTGCGAAGAGCACCAGGCGACGGCCGTAGATCTCGTTCTTGCAGTACTCGGCGGTATCGAGAATCTTCTTGATTCCAGCCTCGTCCTCGACGCTGAGCAGCTTGGCCACATCCTCGAGGTTGAGGCCTTTCAGCTTGCGGGCCTTGTTGAGTATATCATTCAATTGACTGTCCGACGGAGCGTTGTTCTCAAGCATTCCGTACAGTTTGTCACGGTCTATGAAATTTTGATGCTTCATAATTCTATATGTTTTTATGGATTATTATATCTGATTTTTTGCTAAGGTTGGTGTCTGTTAGGCAGTTTAGGCGGATTAGGCATTTTAGGCAAATCTACACTTTCCGTTTTCCGCTTTCCGTTTTCCGTTTTCCGTTCTCCGCTTTCCGCTTTCCGCTTCCTCAGCTTGCCTTGGTCACGACGGCTTTGCTTTCGACACCGGCGATGCGGCCCAGTCGGCCCGTCAGGGCATTGATGCGGTCGACGCTGCCCTCGACAATAAGCGAAATCACCGCCACAGCGCGCTGCTGAAACGGCAACCCTTGCCGACAAAGAATGATGTCGGAATAGTCCGAAATGATTGGATTGATAAGTGCCGACTGACTGCGGTCGGCCACGAGAATTGTTATTGTTCCTATTCTCTTTTCCATCAGGGTTCAAGTGCCTGTGGTCCACAAGGAACCGTTTTTAGCGCAGGCAATACGCTTTTGGATTAGATTTACAATAAATTACGTCGCTCAACACTTTCGAAACGACGATGCAAAGATAAGAACTATTTTTGGAACGGAGAAGAAATCCGACAAAATTTATTTCAAAAAAAATCTTCAGTTCATTGCATTTCTGACAAATAGTTTTCGGAACAAACATACCGCCAAAGACAAATCCAGCAACATACCCATCTGGAAAAACAGAAAAACGGCACATTTCGATTCACCGCAAAAGCCACTTGCAGGAGTACCAATCCACAGGTGGCGCACAGGCATTGTTTTGGATATGCCAATTGCGGCAATGCCAGCCCGACGCGCTGCACCCGCTCCGCCATTTCGACCATCGTTCAACCATCGTTTAACCATCGTTTAACCATTTAAAATGGTTAAACAATGGTCGAACGATGGTTGAACAATGGTTAAACAATGGTCGAAGTGCCAGTGCGGGTGGCGCGCAAAAGGGCACAAGATGGGGTGTCGCGACTTGAAAGCGGATTTTTAACATTTATTTTTTGTGACATTTTGCATTTTTCTGCGTTATATTAGTGAAACAAAAAAAAATCAACACTATGAAACCAACAGTTAAATTGGCCGCCGCCACAATCATCGTCGCAGCGCTGTGGGCCTGCGAAAAAGAGAACAACTCATCGCCATTCATTTCTGACGTCAAAACGTCGGACTGCCACACCAGCACCGACAAACTGGCTGCAAAGGATATGACAACCGACTCCATCGTCTATTCGTGGGCGAGCGATGGCAACTCACTGCAAATCACTCACTACAATATGATGCTCGACTGCGGGGAGCAGAACATCACAACCACTGTCGAAACAGAAGGCAACGTCGTGACCGTGGTTGAGCACGTGGGCGAGCAGGGCTTGACCAACTGCATCTGCCTTTACGACAACTCGTTCACGATCAACGACCTTCCGCAAGGCGAGTTCACGCTGAGAATCAAAGTGGAAAGCATATTCGCCGGCACTCCACATCTGACAACGGTATTCGAAGAGACAATCACACATCAGAATTAACAGCAGTATTATGAAACGGATTAATCTTTTTCTCGTACCGCTCCTTATTTTGGTGGCAGGATGCAATCCGCAGCATTACACCGACGGCGAACAGAATGCCTTTGAGGGCCGTTATTCCCCCTCGCTGCCGATTACGGGGATGGTGCACGAAATATATGAAGTGGGCGAATTTGGCACAACCGACAGGACCGTCAACGACGTTTGGACGTGGAACCGCGACCGGCAGCTGGTTACGGTGCACTACGGCAATGGCAATTACGATGGCATCCAAAGCCCCATCTACGACACCTACCACTACAACAGCAACGGCCGGATAGACAGCATTGTATATCATAGCGACACCGAGGCTCAGCGCACATTCAAATTCCACTACGCCAACGGTCTGCTGCAGCGCATCACCTACGCCTTCGGCCAGGGAAACCAGATTCGCAGCACCGAATTCCGCTACTCCGACGGCAGCCGGTATCCCTACGCAATAGTGCTCGTACAACCCGTAGCGGACTGGCTCCGTGACATTTACCATACCGACACACTCGTGCAATGCTGGACGCTGCAGTGGAACGACGGCAATCTGGTACGCGCCGCAGCCGATTCGATGGCTCATTATTGCACCGGAATAAACCACATCGACTACCAGTACGACAACCACTACAACCCCCTGCAAGGGCACTTTACATCAAATTCTATCTTTGAGAACAGATTTATCGACAACCCCACCTTCCTAAGCCGGAACAATATGATTCAGAGTACCGTATACAGTTCAATTCCTACCACAAACAACTGGGTCTACCAATACCGCAGCAACGACGGCTACCCGCTCAGCGTAACATACACGAATTATACCGCTTACTACTCTACCATCAACATTACCACCACTTTCCAATACGGCGAACCTTTTATGGATGAATAGCCTCATAGCACCCCAACCGACATAAATACAGAACGATTCATACAGGACATCGTATCGCTGCAACCGACTATGAAACAGACGGCTGCGGCGATACTGCACGACGACGACCTTGCCAACGACGCCGTGCAGGACACCTTTGTGCGTCTGTGGCGTATGCGGTGGCGGCTGGGACTGATGAAGGACCCGCAGGGCTATTCCATACGCACCCTGCGCAACCTGTGCATCGATATGCTGCGCCGCGAAAAACAGCGTCAAAAGGATCTGGAGGCCGCCGCAACGGAAATGCACAGCCGACAATATGAAGAAGACCCTGACAATGCAGAGCAGCGCTTCCGCCAGGTGGAAAAGGCCATCACCGCCCTGCCACAACAACAGCAGCAGATAATAGAAATGAAATACATAAAGCAACTGTCAATCCGCGAGATAGCACAGCAGACGGGACTAAGCGAGACCAACATCACGACACAGCTGAGCCGTGCCTACGCCTCGCTCAGAGACAACCTTCAAAACACTATCAACGAACAATGAAACAGGACGATATAGAGAAAATACTTCAACAGTACGGCGAGGACAAGCGGCAACAGCAACAAATTGCCGACAACCTGCACCGTATGGCTCAGCGACAGTCGCGGCGGCGCATCGGCATCGCAGGTGTCGCGGTACTGCTGCTATGCGTCACCCTGACCATACGCAACCTGTCGCAACAGCAAGGCTCCGAACCAATTATTGTCGCGACGCAAAAGGTATCCACACCAAAAACAGAGGCCGTCCCCTATCCCACAAGCGAAATCCCTCATTCAGAAACGCCACATCACAGCAAGCCACGAGGAAAAGAAATATTTCATCTTCCAGCTAACGACAACACGCTGGCCGAAAGCAACCTAACTGACAACACTCCCCTATTCGATACGGCAGAACCGCAAAGCGACATCGCTGCCGCAATGCCGACGAAAAGCGGGAACACCGACACTCTCCCACATACGACAGAACTGATAAATACAGTGCCCCTCCCGAATGCAATTGCAAGCGCCGCACCAATAAAAACAGACAACGAAAACCGATTCAGCTTAATATCGTCGATCAACGCCTCGGCCGTGTCGAGTGGCAGCATCGGCTATGCGGAAGGAATTATGACTAATGAAATCCTTTCCAACGTAGGCGAAACATTCAGTTCCATCAATCCCGACTTTTCTTTGTCGGCCAACTTTGGAGCCTCCTATGCCATAGCAAGCACGCGCAGCAGTCGCCTCGATGTCGGCGTGTCGTTCAGCGGACACCTGCAGCAAGGCACAATCAGTGATTACACCGTCGGCGTGACGGATAACGGTTACACAAACGACGGCGAAACACAGTATTACTTGTCGAACAAGGAGCACTCCTACAGTTCCTTCGACCTTTTCGCAAACATCCCCATCACATTGAATTTCTTTCCTTTGGGCAAGGAGCGAACCGGATGGAGCCTCAACATAACCCCAGCCCACAGCATCGTCCGCACGCATACACAAGGCGCATCCGCGGCCAACCCCTTCGTCGTGAACCCTTGGAAACTCAATGTCGGCCTTGGCATCGTCCTGCCCCGCAAGGTGATACGCCGAGTTGGAGTAACCGCCAACCTGCTGCCGCTCTACGCCTCACGTTCGATACACGAGATTGGCTTCGAAATCGGTTTCTGACAATTCAACTGCCATAAAGACAGAGTTATGCAAATTATTTTTCTTTCATTGAAGAAAAATGTGTATCTTTGCATCCACAAACTTTAAGACAATATGAATTATCAATATTTGAAACTTGCTGAAAATGGTGCTGTTTGCACCGTTGCCATCAGCGCCCCCAAGAGCCTCAACGCCCTCAACTCGACCATTCTTGGCGAACTTGAGGATTTCGTCGACCACCTGGACTGCAACAAATACCGCTGCCTTATCGTCACCGGCGACGGCGAAAAATCATTCGTGGCCGGAGCCGACATCAAAGAGATGGCCGACCTCGATGTAGCTCAAGGAGAGACCTTTGGAGCAAAGGGAGCCCGTGTGTTCCGCAAAATCGAGACGCTGCCAATCCCCGTCATCGCCGCCGTCAACGGCTTCGCCCTGGGTGGAGGCTGCGAGCTGGCAATGGCCTGCGACATACGCATCTGCAGCAGCAATGCCCGCTTCGGCCAGCCTGAGGTTGGTCTGGGCATCATCCCCGGATTCAGCGGCACGGTGCGTATGGCCCGCTTAGTGGGTATGGGCATCGCCAAAGAACTCATATTCAGTGGCCGCACGATGAAGGCCGACGAGGCTCTGCGCATCGGACTGGTCAACGCCGTCTACGAGCCCGCCGAGTTGATGGACAAGGCCCGCGAGATGGCCGAGCGCATCGCCGCCAACGCCCCCATCGCCGTGCGCTACGCCAAGCAGTGCATCAACAATGAATACGATATGCCTGCCGACGAGGCAATAGCCTACGAGAGCAAGATGTTCGGCCAGTGCTTTGCCACCGAGGACCAGAAGAATGGTATGCAAGCCTTCATCAACAAAGGCAAATGCGAATTCCAGGGAAAGTAAATGCGTTAATGTGTGAGTAGATACGCAGAAAAAGACTAACGAATTAACAAATTATCAAATTATCAAATTAATAAATTATGAAAATCTACGTTATCGGAACCGGCACTATGGCCAAAGGCATCGTCAAAGCCTTCGCCGCCAAGATGCCCGTAGTTATGAAGAGCCGTACCCAGGCCAGCCTTGACAAGGCTATGGGTTCAATCGCTAAATCGTATGCCAAACTCGTCGAGAAAGGCAAGATGACTCAGGAGGCCGTCGATGCCCTGCTGAAGAACATCACCACCACCACCGACTACGCCACCTTCGCCGATGCCGACCTCGTCATCGAGGCCGCCGTCGAAGAGATGCAGCTCAAGAAAGATGTCTTCACCGAGCTCGACAAAATCTGCAAGCCCGAAGCCATCTTCGCCACCAACAGCAGCTCGCTGAGCATCACCGAAATAGCCGCCTGCACCAGCCGTCCGGCCCAGTTCATCGGTATGCACTTCTTCAACCCCGCCGACCGAATGGCCCTGGTTGAGGTGATCCGCGGCCAGCTGACCAGTGACGCCGTCTGCAAGTGCGTCGTCGACCTCGCTACCGAAATCGGCAAGCAGCCCGTCGAGGTGAAGGAAGCCCCCGGCTTTGTCGTCAACCGCATCCTCATCCCGATGATCAACGAGGCCATTGGCATCCTGGCCGACGGTATCGCTACCGCCGAGGACATCGACAAATGTATGATGCTCGGTGCCAACCACCCGATGGGACCCCTGGCCCTGGCCGACCTTATCGGCAACGATGTCAACCTGGCAATTATGGAAGTCCTCTACAAAGAGTTCGGCGATCCAAAGTACCGTCCTCACCCGCTGCTGCGCAAGATGGTCCGCGCCGGTCTCCTTGGCCGCAAAACCGGCGAAGGCTTCTACAAATATTGATTGTAGACAATACCAAAATCAAAAAAGGAATCCATATGGGTTCCTTTTTTTGTTTTATTTGTCGGTTCAAAAATATTTCGTATCTTTGCATTGAATTTTGACAATCAAATTCTTACAAATATATTCCCAACATCACCGGAACCGTGATAACTAACGATCTGCGTTTTTGCATATGGTGAAAACGAAGCGGACGCCGCCGTCGGCGTTCTGGAATGCGGCTATCGTACCGCCGTGCAGAGCTACGGCGTTTTTCACAATAGCGAGG
>DFHL01000003.1:0-16342 GCA_002371315.1 Bacteroidales bacterium UBA3724
GCACGCGCCAGCGGCACCAACGACAAGGCCGGCTCGTACCTCAACCTCATCCGCTGGACCTCGCCGCAGGCCATCAAGGAGACCTTCGACCCCGCCAGCAACTACAGCTATCCCTTCGTCAGCAACGAGGACAACCCCTACGTTGTCGAGAAGGCAGTGAAGGGCGTGGCCAAGGCCGCTGACAAGGCTGTGGCCAAGGCAAAAGCCACCGTCAAGGCTGCCGCCAAAACGGTGAAAGCTGCTGCCAAGAAGCCTGCCGCCAAAAAGAAATAAAAGTTATTATTGTTAGGAGGGACGGTCCCGGAAGGGACGGTCCCTCTTTTTTTTACTTTTCTATGATTACCAAACGTCATTCTTTCCTGCTTTTGCTCTTTGTGGCTCTGGCAGGAACGGCCGTGTCCCAAACGGGCGACGGCACTTTCCGCGGCTCTATGCTGCCCGACACGGCAGCGTCGCGCTGGTCGGTAGGCCTGTTTGGCGGTACGACCAAAAACCACCACGTCATCAACACGCTCTATGCCACCGATATGAAATACACCGACTTGGGCGGCTTTACGGCCGGGGCTACGGCCTCGTGGCACCCCAAGGGCTGGCTGTCGCTGAGGGCCGACATCACGATGGTGCAGAAAAACTTCCGCCTCGACCGCGACAACCGTCATCTGCCCTTTGCCTTCACCGAGTCGACCAACAACTATCTCTCGGTTCCCGTGACGGCCGTGCTCTCGCTGGGGCGCACCTTCCGCGTCTGCGGCATCGTCGGCGCCTACGCCGGCTATTGGCTGTCGGGCCACCGCCAGGGGCAGAGCCTGTCGGTCACCTATCTCGTTACAAACAATCAGGAATATACCCATTTCGACGAGGACTACACCTTCAACAGCGTCCGCGACAACCGCTTCGACGCCGGGCTCGTCTTCGGCGGCGCCCTGCGCTGCACCTTGTTCAAGAAGCTGGACCTCAGTGCCGAACTGCGCTGGTACTACGGCCTGACCGACGTGCAGAAAGCGTATATGACCAACCTCATTCCGCGCTACAACACCACGCGCTCGCTGCAGTTTGGCCTGTCCTATTGGTTGTGATGAAATTATTTACGAAAACAAAGATGAAAACAATGACGAAGACTAAAACGTTGTTGATCATAGCTTTTGCTTTGATTGTGGCCTCCTGCCGCAAGGAGGCCGTCGAGGTGGTCAACCCCGACCGCCACTATTGCTACACCTACGTCGACCAGTTCGAAACCGTATGGACCGGCATCAACCACGGCTATCTGTTCTGGGATCGCGACACGGTCGACTGGGATGCCGTCCACGAGCGTATGCTGCCTGTCTTTCAGGGCTTTGATGCGCGCGGCGGCGCAAGCGATGCCGAACTGACCGAAGCCTACCAGTCGATGGTGCGCGGCCTGCTGGACCATCATATGTATGTGCAAATCAAGAACCTGAAGACGGGCAACCCTGTCTATGCCGACCCGGCGTGGGACGAGGTGCCGACGCGCGACTATTACCACCACACCTTCACCGGCCAACAGACGGCCCTGCTCAGCACGATGGAGGGCGTGACCAACTACACGGCGGGCGGAAATTCGTTCCCGTGCTATTTCGCCGTCTTCCCGGGCTCGAACGGCAAGAAGATAGCCTATCTGCGCTTCCAGTCGTTCCAGGTCACGTCGGTGGTCAACTACCTGTCGGCTACCGAGTTGGCTCCCCTGCGCGCCTTTTACGGCACCAACATCACTGACGGCATAACCAACGGCTGGGCCGGCCGCGACGACGTCGAGGCGGTCATCATCGACGTGCGCGGCAACGGCGGCGGAATGCTCAACGACCTCAAGCCGGTGGTCGGAAGCCTGTCGATCGAAGATGTCGACCTGGGCTACTCGCGCACCAAAGAGGGCCTGGGCCGCCTGGACTACAGCGCCTGGACGCCCTTCATCATCAAGCGCCCCGACAACTACCTGCGCTGGGACCGCAAGGTGGTCGCCCTTGTCGACGTCAACTCGGTCAGCTGCTCCGAAATCACGGCGCTGATGGTGCAGTCGATGCCTAACGGCACCGTCATCGGCGAACGCACCTACGGCGCAACGTGCCCGCTCATCAGCGGCGGACACGATATGCTCTACAGCGGCGTTTTCGGCGACTATGGCAAATATGGTTACTACGTCTATACCAGCAACTTCGATGTCGTCGACAAGAACTACAAGTCGCTCGAAGGCGTCGGCGTGACGCCCGACATCGAGTGCCTGTTCGACTACGCTGCCCTGCAAAGCGGCCACGACAACCAACTGGAACGCGCCCTGCAGTTCATCCGCACGGGCAAGTAGTCGACCCTTGCGCGGCGCCTGCCGTTCAGGAGCGCCCTTGCCGAAAAAAAGCGGCCGTTTCCCGACCCATACCTGCCGATTCCCGACCCGAATCGGCTTTTTTAACGTGCTGTCTCCCAGCACCAATTACCTACCAAAGTTCACTGTAACCTCACCCAAACTTTTAAGAAAATTTTCGCCAGTGGGCAATAATAGGGCTTTCGCCACGTTATGGATGATAGAAAATGCGGCGCAAGGGCCCGTTTTCTGATATGCAACCTATTGATTTTTAGTTATTAACCTCTGATATTTAAAGTACTATGGGAAAAACAGATTTTGGTTTTATGGCCGGTTTTAGCGGCCGGCTGGGCAATTTGATTGGCTACCGCTGGCGCGGACGGATGTGCGTGCGCACTATGCCGTCGCACTACCGCGATGCGCGCACCCCCGAGCAGCTGCAGCAACGCGCACTGTTCAAGGCCGTTGTGCAGTTCGCATCGCGTGCGCGGCAGGTGCTGAAAAAGGGTATGAACGCCGTCAGCCTCGACGCGCAGATGACTGAAAGCAACTATTTTATGCGTGTCAACAAGCGCTGCTTCGCGCTGCAGTCTGATGCGCAGCTGACGGTCGACTATGAGAACCTTCTGCTGGCCGACGGGCCCGTGGCGCCTGTGGCCTTCTACGAGCCGCAGATGGTGGACGAGACGACGCTGAGCGTTGATTTCGAGAAGAATCCGCTGCACCGCGCTGTGAAATGGGAGGACTTGGTCTACCTCGTTGCCTACTGTCCCGAGCTGGGCGATTTCGACATCTCCGCGCCCGTTTATCGCCGCAGCAACCGCCTGACTATGAGCCTCAACCCCTACTGGGTTGGCCGCGAGGTGCATCTGTGGGGCTTCGTCGTGGACGGCAAGGGAAGGGCCTCGCAGAGCCAGTATCTGGGCGGCGGTGTGTTGGGCAGCGACGAGGTGGATTCGGGTGGTACGCAGACGCCACGCCTGCGAAATGACGAGGCGGGCTCGACGGGCTTCGCAGGCGAGGTGCCTGTGTATCAGCGACTGGGCCAGCGAAACGGCGAGCCGGTTGCGACGGGCGGAACTATATTCCGATGAGGAAGACGGTGTTGCGTTTGTGAAGGTTGACCGACTGGCGTGCCGTGCGCCATTGCGCGGCCGTGAGGGTGCGGATGGTTTGCGTGGGCAGGGTCAGGTCGCAGGCGACGCATACCATCGTGTCGCCCTTGCAGGTCGTGGCAAGGCTTTCGAGCATCTGGTTGTTGCGGTAGGGCGCTTCGATGAAGATCTGGGTTTGGCCCGTGCGCAGGGCCGTCTGCTCAAGGCTGCGTATTGCCGCTGTGCGCTGGTGGCGTTCGACGGGCAGGTAGCCGTTGAAGGCAAACTGCTGTCCGTTGAGGCCCGAGGCCATCAGTGCGAGCATCAGCGACGAGGGGCCGACGAGGGGCACGATCTCGATGCCTTTGGACTGCGCCAGCCGTGTGACCATTGCGCCGGGGTCGGCAATGCAGGGAAGGCCGGCTTCGCTGAGCAGGCCTATGTCCTCGCCGCGTTCGGCAGCGTCGAGATAGTGGGTTATTTCCTGTGGCGAGGTGTGCTCGTTGAGGAGCAGGAATGTGGTTCGGTCGATGGGGTGGGGGTAGCCAGCGTGGACGAGGAAGCGCCGCGCCGAGCGCAGCTCTTCGACGATGAAGGTGTGGCATTGAGCCAGGAGGGCCAGGTTGGCGGCGGGCAGTGACAGCGCGAGGTCGTCGGCACCGATGGCGACGGGGAAGAGGATGAGGCGTGCCATAGGCGGGTTATTTCTTTTCTTCGAAGGCCTTGATGAGGCGAATGTTGTCAAGCTCGGTTTTGGTGAACGGGATGTTGTCCATCGTTATGTCGGTGGGTTTGAACCATTTCTGCTTGGCGAAGAATTCGCCGAGCTCCTTGTTCTTGAACTGGTAGCCGTGGCGTGCGAAGATGGCGTTGCGTGCCAGCGCGAGTTCGGCTTTCGTCATTTGTTCGGCTTCGCTCTTGGTGAGGAGGCGGCTCGAGGCGTCGATGAGGCGCAGCGAGTTGTAGGGGTTGTCGGTGCCGGTTTTGGTGGTTTTGACGACGGGCAGTGTCGAGGCTGCGGTTTGCTCTTTTTGGACGGGCTCTTCCTTCTTGGCGGGCTCTTCCTTTTTGGCCGGTTCTTCCTTGGCTTCGGGGTTGGCCTGCTGGCTTGCCGCGGGGTTGGTCCCTATGGCCGGTGCGTCGGCGGGCTCGGCTTTGTCGGCGGGCTGCTGCTGCGGGGCTGCGTCGGCAGTGGCCTCGATGGCGGGATTGGCGGTTTCGTCCTGGCGGTCGCGGCTCCAGGGGTGGGCGGCGAGGAGTATGATGGTGGCGCATACGGCGACGATGGCGGTGCAGACGACGGCGGTGAGGTTGATTCGCGGCGGCTCCTGGTCGATGATTTCTTCCTGGTCGAGCAGGGGCGTTGCCACCTTGTCGGCGCTGGTGTCGAGGGCTTCGACTATGGGTTGCGCAAAGGCCTGGCTTTGCTGGCTGGTTGGATTTTCGCTTTCTTCGAGCCGTTGCTGGCGGTCTATCTGTTCAAGTTGGTCGATGTGTGACATTGGGTGGTATGTGTGTTTTTATGTTCTATTATGTTTCATTAGAACGCTGTCGGGTGGCTATTATTGCCGTGGGGGTGATTTTTTTGCGAAAAGGGCGGTTATTTGCGTATGACTTCGATGGCGCCGTTGTGCTGGATGAAGCCGTATTCGCCCTGGGCGTCGAAGCGGTAGAAGTAGGTGCCGTCGGGGCAGTCGCAGTCGTTGGGGTCCCAGTCGTCGCTGTGCGAGCTGATGTTGTCGCGCTTGAAGACGAGGCGTCCCCAGCGGTTGTAGATGCGGAGCCTGTTGACGGGGTAGAGGTTGAATTCGACGAGGTTGACCACCTGCCAGATGTCGTTGTGGCCGTCGCCGTTGGGGGTGACGACGTTGGGGAACTGCAGGTAGGTGTTGACGACGTTGATGGCCTTGGTGACGGTGTCGCTGCATACGTGCCGGTTGCCGCGCAGGGTGGTGAAATAGCGGTCGAGGAAGAGGGTGACGTCGTGGCTGCCGACCTGGTCGTCGTCGGGCCAGGTGTATTGCGGCTCGGGCAGGGTTGACGAATCGGTGGGCTCTTCGTCGGCGCTGTGCGTGTAGAAGTACCAGAGGTATCGGTTGGCGGTGTCGTTGGGCGTGGAGAGGTTTATGAAGCTGGTGGTCGGCTCGACGTTTGATGGCGTCAAGGGGCTCCAGGTGAAGTCGGCCACTGGCAGCGGCAGCACCTGGACGGCGTTGATGATGGTTGCCGTGTCGAGGCATCCGTCGGGGCTTTTGGCGATGAGGCGGACGTCGAATATGCCGTCGTCGGTGTAGGTGTGGACCGGGTTGGGCTGGTTGGAGGTGGCACCGTCGCCAAAGAGCCATTGCACCGAGGCGTGGGCGAGGGATATGTCGCGTCCGTAGAGCGTCAGGGGCTGGCAGGCGTAGAGCATCGAGTCGCTGCGCGTCCAGCTGATGGTGTCGATGCTGAGGAGGGCATCGGCGCGGAAGGTAGTGTCGAAGTAGATGACGTTTATGCGTACAACCGAGTCGCAGCCGTTGACGGTGAGGAGCGAGTCGACGATGAGCCCTTCACCGTATTGCTGTCCGCCATAGCTGTAGGTCTGGTTGTGGCAGATGTGCTCGTTGGTCATCGACAGATAGGTGTCGTTGACTTGCAGGTTAAAGACATCGGTGCTGTCGCATCCTGCTGCTGTGGTCGTGCTGAATCTAATGGTGGTTGAGTAGGTGAATGGGTAGGGGTAGTCGGGGAAGTAGAACGTGTCGCCTTCGCAAATGGTGTCGAAATGCTCGTTGTAGTAGGACGGAGTGATGGTTATGTTCATAGTGACGACGCTGTCGCAGCTGTAGATGGAAAGCAGGCTGTCGGTGTAAATGGTGGAGGTGTAGAAGGTTGTGTCGCGGTAGTGGAAGCCCGAGGAGGTGCATCCGTGCCGTGTCACGACGGTGTCGTAGGAGGTGGCGACCTCGAGGTGGAGCCTGTAGATGGAGTCGCATCCGTGGACGGAAGTGAAGGCGTGGACATAGTCGCCTTCGATGTCCTCGTTGAAGCCGAAGAGGGTGTAGCTGTTGCCGTCGCAGATGCCGCCGAGGATGTTGGTGTCGAGCGTGTTGTGGACGGTGAGGTACACGAAGGTGGTGACGATGGAGTCGGCGCGGTATTCGGTGCGGACTGCATATTGGCCTGTGGTTGTGAATACCGAGTCGCGCAGGACGAAGGTTTGGCCTTGGCACATTTCGGCGTAGACGGTGTCGAACGAGATGCAGGGCGAGCGCATCAGTATGGTCTGGACGGTGTCGTCGGTGCAGGTGCCGTTGGCAAGCGAGGCAAGGAGACTGACTCTGAACTCTCTGGACGGGAACTGGTGGATGGGGTGCTTCTCGTTGGACGTGGTGCCGTCGCCGAAATTCCAGATGAAGCCGTCGCATTCCATCGCTGTCTGCTGTGTCCCTTCGGGGTCGAGGGATGCGCAGCTGTGGTTGTGGAACTGGACGACGACGTCGCATCCGTTGGTGTCGATAATCTCGTAAGTGAAATTGGCAAAGGGGAATATGTCGCCGACGATGGCGGTTTTCTCGAAGTAGCAGTTGTTGCCGGTGTTGCCAAGGAAATGGCCGCGGCACTTGTAGATGCCGTTCTGGCTGCTGTGGAAGGTGCGCTGGGTGGAGAGGATGACGTTGGCGCTGTCGATGTTGAACCATTCGTAGCGGAAGCCTTCCGGCGCGGTGAAGGTGTTGGCGTGCACGACGCCGCACTCGTTGGGCTGTATCTCTTTCTCCTCGCATTCCAGCGTGAAGTAGGCGTAGCCGAAATGGCCCATCTCGTTGCAGTCGTAGGTGGTGAGCCTGAAGTAGATGCGCCGTCCGTGCAGCGGTGCCAGGTCGATGCCGATGGCTGTCCAGTCTTTCCACAGGACGGTGTTGGTGTCGTATTGGTAGAGGTTCCAGCCGAGTGAATCTGACGAGACGAAATCGGCCGAATAGCATTGTGCGTCAATCAGGTTGTTGTTCTCGTCGACGATGTCGAACGTGAAGCGGGGCTGCATCGAGGGCGAGTGGCGCGGATTTTCGAGCACGGCGGCATAGCGCAGCAGCAGTATTTCCGACTTGGTGGTGTCCACGTCGTATTCGTAGGTGATGCTTTCGGCCTCGCCGCCGATGTCCCAGTTGCCAAGCCTTACGGCCTCATAGTGTCCTGGCGGGACGCATCGCAGCAGGTTGCCGGTGCGCGGGTCGGTGGCCAGCGTGTCGTCGATGACGGTGTGGCGCGAATTGATGTCGTCGGGACCGTAGTCCACAAGGCCCCGATATTCAATCGGATTGTTGAAGCGGCCGTAGTATGCGGTTGCAAAACAGGAATAAATGTCGGCGAAGCCGATGCATTTGTCGCCGCCGGCGCAGAACTCGAACCAGGTGGTGTCGATGCAGGCAACGGAGTTGTTGGAGAAGAAAACGTAGTAGCGCTTGCCGTAGACGAGGCCGCCGAGGTGTGCCACGCGCTGGTCGCAGACGACGGAGTCCATTTGCTTCTTGTCGAGTCCGTAGTGGCAAATCCACTGGGTGGCACCGCTGTTGTCGTCCCACGTCAGGCGGCAGCTGGTGTCGGTTTTGAGCGACACCTGTATGTTGGAAATGGTATGGAACGACACGCTGAATTCAAATCCTGTGCCGGTCGTCGTGTCGCCGGCGACGTTGTATTCCATCCGCACCCGTCCGCTGGGGATGGTCAGGACGACATTGTCCTGGCGTCCGTAACTGCCTATCCATTCGCCGGTAATGTCGTCAAGGACGTACAGATAGTCGTTGTCGCTCATATCGATGTCGCCGCGCAGGGTTATGGGGCCGCCGTTCGACGACTGCAGGTACACCAGGTGATGGTCGTTGTAGAGGTAGTCGCGTGTCGAGCCGCCGTCGCGGATGGTGTAGCAGCTGTTGATGTCGAGGATTCGGGTGGTGTCGCAATTGTAGGGAATGACGAAAATCGTAGTGTCGCAAGTGGTGATGAAGCAGTATTTCACAGGCTTCAGGCAGGGCAGCGTGTTGTCGTTGCTGCTGATGTAGCACACATATTGGTGGTCGGGCAGCAGTCCGTTCAGCGACAGTATCTTGGTGCTTACTGTCAGCGTGTCCAGTTCCTTCTCGGTGGGGCCGTAGGCCACGGTCCATTGCGTTGCCGACGTGCTGTCGTCCCAGCGCAGCGTTGCCGACGTGCAGGTGACGTTCTGGGCCCTGACGTTGTATATCTTGTGGTTGAACGTGACGTCGAAATTGAATCCTTCGGCAAAGTCTGTCGGCGATGTGCCAACGCGCTGCTGGAAGTTGATGTAGCCGTCGGGGGCATATATGTTGAGGTAGCCCGAACCGCCGTACCAGGCACCGTACAGGCTGGTGCTTATCCAAATGCTCGACGAGCCCAGATTGTAGTATCCCTCGAGGGTAAGTCCTTGATTGTTCGAAGTGTGGAACGATAAGTTGTTGTCCGAATTATAGAACAGCCTGCCCAGTGCGCCGTCGTCGAGGAAGTGGTAGCATTGGTCGGGCGTAAGCGTGATGTCGCCAGACTGGTAGGCTGCATATCGGCCGGCCCGGTTCAGGTAGTAGTTTCGATAGGGGTCGATGTATGTGCCGGCATCGGTGGGCATAATGACTCCATAGATGTTTTCGAGTACACATTCCTGGTTTTCAGTGGTATTGTATATGCTGTAGAAATACTGCCGGTTGCGTTCCAGCCCCGTCATTGTGTACTGCCGCGTGCCGGTCGTTACGGTGGTCATCGAGTCGATATGTGTGCCGTAGCTGAAGTTCCACTGCGTCGCAGAGGTGGTGTCCTGCCAGGTGATGGTGACGGTCGAGTCGGTCATATTCAGCGTGTCGGGATTCATTGCGCGCGACGGGAAGCGGATGCTCATCCAGAAGCCCCTGTCCTGTATGGCTTCGTTGGTGTTCAGCTCTATCGTCAGTTCGCCGTTGTGCACCCACGTGTCCCAGCCCCACCAGTATTGGCCTCGTCCATTGTCGGTTATGTAGAACTCGTCGCTCATATCGGTTTGGCCGACCGAAACCGAGATGTTGTAGTAGAACCCTTCGCCCGTGGTCGAGCGGATGACGAGCCGCGACGAGTCGCTGGGCAGGTAGTTGCCCGTGCCGCCGGGGTCGTAGACATAGTAGCACTGGCCGGGGGTGATGAGTACGGTGTCGTCGCCGCGGTAGCTCATCACGATGGCGTTGGCCTCGAGGGTGGTGAAAAAGGTCGACGGCACGTTGCACGGCGCCGTCGTGCCGCTGTAGACTTTGACCTCATAGTCTGTCGAGGGGAGCAGGTTGATCATTGCAAAGTTGCGCACCGTCGTCGTTGCCGTGGCCATTGTGCCGCCAACGGGGCCGTAGGCCACGGTCCAGCTCGAGGCGTCGCTGTTGTCGCTCCAGGTGACGGTGGCGGCATTGGGCAGCACACGCGTCAGGCGGACATCGGCAACCGTGGCGCTGCCCCAGTCCACGGTCAGGCAGAAGCCCTGCGACGTGCGCCGGCTGTTGCTGGTGAAGCGGATGCACAGGTATCCGTTGCAGCTGCTGTAGCGCATACGGTCGTTGTTGGCAAAGCGGTTGTACCATCCGTCGGCTTCGGCGAAGTAGGTGTCGTCGGGGTTGCATTTGAAACCGAGCCGGTCGTACGAGTCGTAGCCGACGTTGTTGTATTGTACCTCGTTGCCGCCAAACAGCCATTGGCCGTCGATGGTGAAGTCCGACCCGTCGCTCGAGAGGAGAATCAGATACGACGTGTCGTTGTTGAAATAGTTGTGGTCCGTTCCGCCGGCGTCCCAGATGTGGTAGCACGTGCCCTGCTGCAGCACCAGCGTGTCGATCGAGCGGAAGGGCATAAGGATGTTGCCTGGTGCCAGACCTTGCGTGACGAAAGCCTTGCGCTCGCTGAAGAGGCAGCTGCCGTCGCTGGTGCCGTTGGTCACATAGTACACGTACTGTGTGCCGGGCTGCAGGCCGCCGATGGTGGCCGTGGGCGTGCCAACGGACATCGTCTGCATCGCCTCTTCGCTGAGGCCGTAGTGGACGGTCCAGCTGGTGGCTCCGCTTGCGTCGGTCCAGGCTATGGTGGCTGCCGTGGTGCCGACGGCCACGGTGTGCAGGCCGGTTATCGAGTCGTCGGCCTGAAGCACTTCGAGCACAAAGCCAGGGCCGTTGACTTTCGTGTCCGACAGGAAATGGATCACTATCGAGTCGGCAGCAGTCGCCATTTCAATATCGTAGTTGTTGCCGCCCTGTTCCCAGTTCTGAACGCCGTTGTATATGGCCAGCCGGTCGTTGTTGTCGAGCAGGCATTGACCCTTGAGGCGGAAACCCTTGTGGTTGGCCGACTTGATGACCAGCGTCGAAAAGTCGGTGTTGAAATAGGAACCGCTGCCGCCGCCGTCGGTTACGACATAGCAGTGGCGCGGTTCGATGGTGACGGTACGCGTGCCGCGGTAGGGCATCAGTATCGTGTCGGCCGGACCGCCTGAGGTTATGAACGCGAAGCGCGCGGGCACATCGCACGCCAGGCGCTTGGTGTTACCCTCGATGGTGTAGACGTACTGCCGGCCGGGCTGCAGCCCTGTCAGGGTCGCCGTTGGTGCAGTTGTCGTCAGTTGCGACCACTGGCCCTCGGTGCTGCAGTAGCGTACTGTGTACGATGTCGACGCCATCGCGTCGGTCCAGCTGATGGTGGCGCTTGTGGCCGTCAGCGCCGTGACGGTGGGGGTGATGTAGGTGTCGTTCTCGGGCAGCACATCGAAGTTGAAGCGGCTGCGGCCGGCCGAGATGGTCCTCACGTATCCTTTTGGAAACCAGCCCTCGTAGCTTCGTTCGGCGCTCTGCTCCCAATGGTAGTTGTATTCGCCGAATGTACCCCAGGGCGTTAGGCGTTCGGTGCTCACTTCGCCCGAAAGGATTCTGTAGGTGCCGCGCAGGTACACGCCGTGCCCCTGGTTGAAATAGTACTGGTGGGCGCTATAGTCGAGCTCCATCGAGGCCGAGTCGCCCGTGGGCCCCTTGATGCTGTAGCACCGCGTGGGCGGCAGCGTGTCGTTGCCCCAGTCTCCGGGTCTCATAATCAGTATGCTGCTGTCCTGACGGCTCGTAAAGTAGGCGTAGTCGTTGTACGAGCAGCCCACGACGTTGTTCTTCACCGTGTAGCGGTAGCTGCGGTTGGGCAGCAGGCCGTTGAGGGTGATGTTCTTGTATGGAGTGTAGGCGGTCAGCAGGGTGTCGTCGTTCCAGGTGTACTCTATTGTCCACAGCGAGGCCGAGTAGCGGCTGTCCTCCCAGCTCAGCCTGACGGCGTTGCCTGCGGGCAAGGTGCTGTCGCTCAGGTTGTAGACTGTCGACTGGTGGAGCACTTTGAGCTCAAAGCCGTCGAAGGTGTTGTAGGCGTTCGAGTGGAAATGGACCAGGGCGCGCGTGCTCCAGAAGTGGATGCGCTGCTGCCCGACGCCGCCAAGCTGGTTGTAGCCATACCAGTCCACGGTGTCCTGAAAAATCTGCACCCAGTCCTTGCCGTCGTCGGTGTGGCCCAGCTCGTAGTTGCATTCAAGGTAGAACGGCTCGGTGCCGATGATGCAGAGGTAGGAATCCTCGTTGTTCTGGTATTTGCCCGTGCCGCCGGGGTCGAGGATGGTGTAGCATCCTGTCGATGAGATGTATAGCGTGTCGCGACCCTGGTGGGGCATCACGACGGTCGTTTGGGCCGACCCCTCCCAGGCCAGGGCGAGCATCAGTACCGCCATCAGCCGCCTGGCGGCCAAAAGCATATGTGAACCGAAAACTCGAACCTGTAGATTTGGGTCGGATATGTATGTGCAGTTGCGCTTTTTAGTTCTGTACATAATAGTAAATAGCGTTGTATCGAATTGAAAATTAAAAAGAAAGGGGTCTGCTTGCTGTATGTTTCAACATACAAAAATAATCTTTTTTTCAAAACTGCAAGCAGATTGCCGTATTTCTTTTCAGTTTCTTACAGTCGATGATGTCGCGGGCGGCGAAGCAACCGCCCTGCCATTTCGACCATCGTTCAACGTCAGTTCAACGTTATTTCTTCGATGCGCAATCGAAGAAATAACGGCGAAATAACGAAGAAGTAACGAAGAAATAACGGCGAAATGGCTGCGATGGTGTCGGCTGTGGCCTGCTGATTCCGGCTGACGGGGTGAGCAATTGTTTGTTTGGCGGTGCGACACACACAGCCAGGCAATTAATTACTGCGACGGCATTGCCGCAGACGGAATTGATTTACAGGATTTACAGGCTTTCGCTTGCTTGCAGGCAGGAGAATCCTTTTACGATTATATCGTTTTGGGGAAGAAGAGGTAGTGTTTGGTGACGGTTTTCTGCAGGAAGTGGCGGTCCAGCTGGTCGCTGACCTGTGCTATGGGTAGGCAGGTGCCGTCCTTGCGGAGCACTTTGATTTCGTGGTCGTTGAAGTCGTATGAGCGGTTGCGGAGCTCGCCTGTGCCGACCAGGTAGTGCGCCAGGGTTTGCGGGTCTATGCCGCGTGTCGCATCCCGGCTGCCCTGAATGGTTGCAAGGCGGTTGCGTTGCTGCTCCACCTGGCTCTGCGTGAAGGGCTGGTCGCTGAAGGTGACGGAGAGGAGCCGCCGCCCGAGCAGCGCTTGCCTTATGAGGTCGAGGATGGGGTCGTCGTGGCTTTCCTTGAGGCATTGGTAAAGGTCGTTGTCGTCGAGTTGCGCAAAGCGGTGCAGCAGGCTCTCGTCGGCTTGCATAGCTCGCTGGTCTATAGTGGTTTCGGCGTTGATGAAGAAACCGAGGCCTGAGTGGGTCGTGAAGGCGTGGCCGAGCTGGATGGCGCGCTGGAAGAAGTTGCGGAGCATTATCTCGGCGGCGACGACGGTTTTGTGCATATACACCTGCCAGTACATCAGGCGCCGCGAGATGAGGAACTGCTCGACGCTGTAGATGCCTTTCTCGTCGACAACGAGCTCGTCGTCCTTGACGTTGAGCATATAGATGATGCGGTCGGTGCCGACGATACCTTCGCGCACGCCGGTGAAATAGCTGTCGCGGCTCAGGTAGTCGAGGCGGTCCATATCGAGCTGGCTGGACACAAGCTGGTGCAGGAAGTGCTTGTGGTATTGGTTGTTGAAGATGGCGATGGCGGTGTCGAGCTGCCCGCCGAGTTGGCGGTTGATGTGCTGCATCAGCAGTTGCGTGACGGTTTCGTGGGGCACGTGCACGATGATGTTTTCGAGCGTGTGCGAGCCGGGTCCGTGGCCTATGTCGTGGAGCAGGATGGCGGCTTTGGCGGCGCGGCATTCGTCGTCGCTGATTTCTATGCCTTTGCTGCGCAGCACGTCAAGCGCGCGGCACATCAGGTTGAGGGCTCCGAGGCTGTGGCTGAAACGCGAATGGACGGCGCCGGGATAGACCAGGTCGGCCATACCGAGCTGCTTGATGCGACGCAGCCGCTGCAGATAGGGGTGGTCGATGAGCTGGAGGATGAGGGGGTCGTCGATGTTGAGGAATCCGTCGTAGACGGGGTCGTTTATGATTTTGTGCTTCGGAGTCATTGGCGGTTGGTTGGTTTGTTTTTGGGGTTGGAACGATTGGTTTTCAGTGGAATGTGGTTTGTGCCGAGGGCCGAGGCTCAGGCTGTGCATTCCTTTTCGAGCTGCTCGCGGACGCTGGGGTGGGCGATGCTGATGAGGGCTTTGGCGCGCTGGGCCAGGCTGAGGCCGTAGAGGTTCACGGCGCCTTGTTCGGTGACGACCCAGCGGACGAGCGTGCGGGGTGTGACGACGCCGGCACCTGGGGTGAGGGTGGGGACTATCTTGCTGATTCCCTTGGCGGTGATGGACGGCATTGCTATGATGGGTATGCCGCCGTCGCTGTAGGTGGCACCGAGGATGAAGTCGAGCTGGCCGCCGCTGCCGCTGAAGATGCGCGGCCCGATCGAGTCGGAGCAGACCTGTCCGCTGAGGTCGATCTGGATGGCCGAGTTGAGGGCCACAACGCGCGGGTTGGAGGCTATGACGGCGGGGTTGTTCGTATAGCCCACGCTGCGCATCAGGACGCTGGTGTTGCGGTGGGCGAAGTCGTAGAGCTGCTGCGAGCCTTTGAGGAACATTGCCACGTGCTTCCCAGGGTCGGTGTGCTTGCGGCTGCCGTTGATGATTCCTTTTTCAATCAGCGGTATGACGCTGTCGGAGAACATCTCGGAATGAATGCCGAGGTCGCGGTGCCCGTCGAGCTGGGCAAGGACGGCGGTGGGTATGTTGCCGATGCCGATCTGGAGCGTGGCGCCGTCGGGGATGAGGGCTGCGCAGTGGCGGCCGATAGCTATGTCGGTGTCGCTGAGTGGTGATGGGGCTGCGGGCCGCAGCGGCACATCGTGGCGGACGAAGGCGCTGATGCGCGAGGTGTGGATGCGGCTGTCGCCGTAGGTGTATGGCACATAGCTGTTTACCTGCGCTATGACGATGCGCGCACGCTCGATGGCTTCGGGCATATAGTCGACCGATGTTCCGAGCGAGACGTAGCCTTCGCTGTCGGGAGGGCTGACCATCAGCAGGACGACATCGCAGCCCACGGCGCCCGAGGCAATCATACGCGGCGTTTCGCTGAGCGAGCAGGGTATGTAGTCGGCATTGCCCTCCTGGGTGGCCTGGCGCACGTTGGCACCGACAAAGAATGAGTCGAGGTGGAAAATGCCCCGATAGCGAGGTAGTGTATAGTCGGCGTAACCTTCTGTATAGAAGTGCGATATTGTTATGTCGCGAAGCGGTTGGCCGTCGCCCCGGTCGGCACGCCGCACAAGTGCTTCGATCAGATGCTCGGGTGCGCCGCTGACGCAGGGCCAGTGGATGTGGTCGCCGCTGCGGACAAGCATTGCCGCCTCGTCGGCGGATATATATTGAATCATAGTTTTCGTTATGGTTTTCGTTATCGTTTTGGTTTTGGTCTTCGTTATCGTTTTCGTTATCATCCAATAACGTCGGCCAGCATTGCGGCGGCGTCGCCGACCATCTCGTTGCAGGGGCGCTTGCCCATTTGCAGCAGGCGGCCGCAGACGATGTCGCCCTCTTCGGTGCGGAAGCGCTCAATCAGCGTGCGCGTGTCGCCGGTGTGGCCCGTTAGGCCGCAGACCATAGCCGCTCCGCTGACGCAGCCGCACACCTCGCGGCAGCCCGAGAGGCCGCGACCGAAGGGAGCGGCCACATTCATTGCCGACTCGTTGTCGATGGGCAGCCGGTCGGCATAGGCCATCACCACCGACTGGCAGCAGTTGCAGCCTTGCTTGTGGAGCGCCTTGGCGCGTTCGATACGTTCTTCTTTTGTCATATTGTGTTGGCTTTGATGGTTTTGAACATTTCCCAGATGATGATGGCTGCGGCGCAGCTGACGTTGAGGCTGTGCTTGGTGCCCTGCTGGGGTATCTCGATGAAGCCGTCGCAAAGCTCCATCACCTCCTCCTGCACGCCGTCGATCTCGTTGCCGAAAACCACAGCCACCGGCCCGTCGCAGGCTATGCTGTCGCGGCCCAGCTTGATGCTGTCGTGCGCTATCTCGACGGCATAGACCTTGTAGCCGCGCGCCTTGAGGCCCTCGATGCACCGAACGGTGTCGTCCTGGTGCGACCACTCGACGCTCTCCTCGGCGCCGAGGGCGGTCTTGTGTATCTCGCGGTGGGGCGGCGTGGCGGTGATGCCGCACAGGGCTATATGCTCGACGCGGAAAGCGTCGGCGGTGCGGAAAACGGAACCTATGTTGTTGAGGCTCCGCACATTGTCGAGTACGACGGTGAGCGGCAGCTTCTCGCTTGCGCGAAACTCGTCCACCGTCAGCCGGTGCATCTCTTCGGTAGTAAGTTTTTTCAATTCAGTATCGTTGTTTGGTTTAACCTTAACTTTAACCTTAACTTTAACCTTAACCTTAACTTTAACCTTAAC
>DFHL01000003.1:16414-27826 GCA_002371315.1 Bacteroidales bacterium UBA3724
AACCTTAACTTTAACCTTAACCTTAACCTTAACAGGCTGCCGCATTATGGACTGCTGAAATACATTCTGAAGTTAAAGTTAAGGTTAAGGTTAACGTTAAAAAAAATCATCCCACGCTTCCTTCAAGGGAAATGGACAGCAGCTTCTGCGCCTCTACGGCAAACTCCATCGGCAGCTTCTTGAGCACATCCTTGGCATAGCCGTTGACGATGAGGCCCACGGCGCTTTCGGGGCTGATGCCGCGCTGCTGGCAGTAGAAGAGCTGGTCCTCGCTGATTTTGCTTGTCGTGGCCTCGTGCTCAAGTATTGCCGTGTGGTTGTCGGCCTTGATGTAGGGCCAGGTGTGGGCGCCGCACTGGTCGCCCAGCAACAGGCTGTCGCACTGCGAGAAATTGCGCGCCCCGTCGGCACCCTTGCCTATCTGCACCAGGCCGCGATAGCTGTTTTGGCTGTGGCCGGCGCTGATGCCTTTCGACATAATGGTGCTGTGCGTGTTCTTGCCCACGTGGATCATCTTGGTGCCTGTGTCGGCCTGCTGGTAGTTGTTGGTCACGGCCACGCTGTAGAACTCGGCCGTCGAGTCGTCGCCCTGCAGGATGCAGCTGGGGTATTTCCACGTCACCGCCGACCCGGTTTCGACCTGCGTCCAGCTTATCTTCGACCGGCTGCCCTTGCAGATGCCGCGCTTGGTGACGAAGTTGTAGATGCCGCCCTTGCCGTCCTTGTCGCCTGGATACCAGTTTTGTACGGTGCTGTACTTCACCTCGGCGTCCTTCAGTGCGATGATTTCCACTATGGCGGCGTGCAGCTGGTTCTCGTCGCGCTGCGGCGCCGTGCAGCCCTCCATATAGGAGACGTAAGCCCCTTCGTCGGCCACAATCAGCGTGCGCTCAAACTGGCCCGTGCCCTTGGCGTTGATGCGGAAATAGGAGCTCAGCTCGATCGGGCAGCGCACCCCCTTGGGGATGTAGCAGAACGAGCCGTCGCTGAAGACGGCGCTGTTGAGGGCCGCAAAAAAGTTGTCGCCCGACGGCACCACCGAGCCCAGATATTTCTGCACCAGCTCGGGGTAGCGTTGCACCGCCTCGCTGATGGGCATAAAGAGTATGCCCTTCTCTTCCAGCATCTTCTGGCTGGTGGTCTTGACGCTCACCGAGTCCATAATGGCGTCGTAGGCCACGCCCACCGACGACTCGACGCCGGCCAGCGCCTCGCGTTCGCGCAGCGGGATGCCCAGCTTGTCGAAGGTGGCCAGCAGCTCGGGGTCCACCTCGTCCAGCGACTTCTTCTTCTCCTGCTTCGGTGCGGCAAAATAGATGATGTCCTGATAGTTAGGAGTCTCGTATTCCAGATGGGCCCAGTCGGGTTCCTTCATCGTCTGCCACTTGCGGAAAGCCTTCAGGCGGAAGTCGAGCAGCCACTCGGGCTCGCCTTTCTTTTGCGAAATCAGGCGCACAATCTCCTCGTCAAGGCCCTTGCGAATGGTCTCGGTGGCAATATCGGTGGTGAATCCCCACTTGTATTCCTCGCTTGTAACTTCTTGTATTATATCTTTTTCGTTGTCTTCCATACTTGTTTCAATATATTATGTATGCAATTGCAAAAATACGAAAAAATATCGATATGGACGAGACTTTTTTCATCACTTTCCGCCGTCGCGACGAGCGGAGCGCGGCGGCGCACCTGACGGCAAAGCCCGAATTTTGGCCCGAAGGGCGGAAAACTGGCGTAACAGTCTGAAATCCAGCATACGACAAAATCTGTCAAAAAAAGTTTGGATTTCGCCAGAAAAGGCATTTTTTCGCCCTTCGTAACAGGCTGCAAAACAGGACCATCTTCTTATCAAATTCTACTCAAGTTCTACCCAAATTCTAACCAAGTTCTACCTCGGTAGAAGATGGTAGGGCTTTGGTCGGTTTTTGGACAGGGCAAGGGGCAGGGGAGGGGCATAGCAAAACGGGACGGGCACACGGATGGCCAGCCAGCGAAAACCCTTATGGGAACGGGGCAATGGTTTGCAGACGGGGTGCCTGCATTGCTGACGGGGAGCTGCGCCGGGCGCTGGGCCGCGTCAGTCGCGACGGTAGTGGGGATGGTAGGTGCTGATGGTTTCGCGCAGATACTGGTGCGAAAGGTGGGTGTAAATCTCTGTGGTGTTGATTTTTTCGTGGCCCAGCATCTCCTGCACGGCGCGCAGGTCGGCGCCGTTGGTCACCAGTTCGGTGGCGAAGCTGTGGCGCAGGCTGTGTGGCGATATTTTCTTGTTGATGCCGGCCTTCTTGACGGCCTCTTTGAGGAACATAAAGACGTAGTTGCGCGACAGATGCGTGCCCAGGCGGTTGATGAAGACGTATTTTTCCTCGCCGGGGCGCAGGCGCTGGTGGCTGCGGATGGTGGCGATGTACTGCATCGTCAGGTGCAGGGCCGTGTGGTTGATGGGCACCCACCGCTGCTTGTCGCCCTTGCCGGTGACGAGCAGGCACTCGTCGTCGGGGTAGATGTTCGAGAGGTGCAGGTTCACCAACTCGCTGACGCGCAGGCCGCAGCCGTAGAGCACTTCGACGATGACGCGGTTGCGGGCCTGGTCGGGCAGGCTGAGGTCGAAGGTGGCGATGATGGCGTCGACCTCGTCGTTGGTCAGCACGTCGGGCAGGTGGCGCGCGGTGCGAGGCATTTCGAGCAGCGTGGCGGGATTTTCGGCCACGGCGTCCTCGACCACCATCATACGGTAGAAGGTGCGCAGGCCGCTGACGATGCGGCTTTGTGTGGCCAGGGCAATGCCGAGGTCGTTCATCTGGGCCACCAGCTGGCGCAGGTCGTCGAGGCCTATCTGTTCGGGCCCTTTGCCGCGCTCGGCGGCGAAGAGGGCCAGGTGCGACACGTCGCGCAGGTAAGCCTCTATCGAGTTGTCCGACAGCTGTTTTTCGAGCTTCAGGTAGGTGCGCAGCGCGTTGAGGGCACGCCGCCAGCAGGGGTCGGTTATGGACTGTACGAGATTCATTGCGCAAGGCAAAACGTTTTTTTTTTCGGTTTATTTTGCCAGATATTAATTAATGTGTATATTTGTAAACGCATTTTAGCGGACGAAAATATTATAAACAATTAAACAACAATAAATTATGGCAAAAGTAGCTATTAACGGCTTCGGCCGAATCGGAAGAATGTCCTTCCGTGCAATGCTGGCTCATCCCGAGCTCGAGATTGTGGCAATCAACGACCTTACCAGCGCCGACACGCTGGCATACCTGTTCAAATACGACTCGGTTCACGACAACTTCGACGGTGAAGTGCACGCCGAGGGCGAATACCTGGTTGTCAATGGCAAGAAGGTGCGCATCTATGCCGAGCGCGACCCGCAGAACCTGCCTTGGGGCGAGCTGGGTGTCGACATCGTCGTCGAATCGACCGGCCTCTTCAAGAAACGCGAGCAGATGATGAAGCACATCAACGCCGGTGCCAAGAAGGTTATCCTCACCGTCCCCGCCGGTAAGGCCGACGACGTCGACGCTACCGTGGTTATGGGCGTGAACGACAATGTTCTGACCAAGGAAATGCAGCTCGTCAGCAACGCCAGCTGCACCACCAACTGCCTGGCTCCCGTGGCCAAGGTGCTGAACGACAAATTCGGCATCAAGCGCGGTCTGATGAACACCGTCCACAGCTATACCAACGACCAGAAGATCCTCGACCAGCCGCACAGCGACCTGCGTCGCGCCCGTGCCGCCGCCGTCAGCATCATCCCCACCAGCAGCGGCGCCGCCAAGGCTGTGGGTCTGGTGATCCCCGAACTGAAAGGCAAGCTGGACGGCTTCGCTATGCGCGTCCCCACTCCCGACGGTTCTGTTGTTGACCTCACCGCCGAGCTGAACTGCACCGTCACCAAGGAGGAAATCAACGCCGCCATCAAGGAAGCCGCCGAAGGCAAGATGAAAGGCGTCCTGCAGTATGTTGACGAGCCTATCGTCAGCGTCGACATCATCGACAACACCCACAGCTCGATCTTCGACAGTCTGCTGACCCAGGTTATGGACGGCAACTTTGTCAAGGTCGTCAGCTGGTACGACAACGAGAAGGGCTACAGCACCCGCGTCGGCGACCTCGCCGCCAAGCTGGCCACCCTGCTCTAATAGTTCCAGACAGGAATCAACCCTACGAGAGGATGCCACACCGGCATCCTCTTCTTTTGCCAGTACTGCTGGCTATGTGGGATTTCCAAGATTTCCAGGATTTCGCCCGCTTGCGGGCGGGAGACAAATAACCGAAATATATTTGATTATGAGAATAAAATACTTTGCTTTTGTGGTTCTGCTTGTCGGCTCGCTTGCCAGCTGCCATCGCAACGCGGCGGCACCCGAGGCCGAAAGCTATGAGTACACCGACGACTATGGGTGCACGGTGAGCGTGCCGACCCATCCGCAGCGCATCGTCAGCCTGTCGCCGGCGGTGACGGAGATTGTGTTTGCACTGGGCGCCGACAGCCTGCTGGTGGGACGCACCGAGTTCTGCGCCTATCCGCCCGAGGCTGCCGCCATCGAGAACATTGGCGGCATCAGCAACCTGAATATTGAGAAGGTGCTGTCGCGCAATCCCGACCTGATTATCAGCGGCTCGATGGTGCCACAGAAGGTGGTGCGCCAGTTTGAGGAGATGGGTGTGCCGATGGTGTGCGTCATCGAAAAGCCGCATTTCGACGAGTTGTTTGCCAATATCGGGAAGATTGGCGGCCTTGTGGGTTTTGGTCGGCAGGCCGACAGCCTCAATGCTGTGCTGAAGAGGCAGATGGATTCTCTGGACCTGAACCGTGACGGTGCCGATGGCCCTTCGTGCTATTACGTCGTTGGGTTTGGCAGCGGCGGCAATTTCACCGCTGGCGGCAACACGTTCATCAACGACATCATCACGATGGCCGGCGGTCGCAATATAGCCGCCGACAGCGAGGGGTGGACCTTCAGCGTCGAGGCGCTGATGGATGCCGACCCCGACTTTATACTGATTCGTGCCGAGGACAGCGCACGTTTCTGCCAGACAGCGCCTTACAGTCGTCTCAGCGCCGTAAGGCAGGGCCGTCTTGTGGCCCTCGAGGACGGCATACTCGACCTGCAGGTGCCCCGCAACATCGAAGTGCTGCGCCGCCTGCAACGGCTTTTTGCCTCAAAATGATTGGGAATTCGTTAATGTGTTAATTCGTTAATGCGTTAATTCGTAAGTGGTTGACGCGACAGCCACTAACAAATTAACACATTAACGAATTAACACATTATTTATAGCCATTCGGCCAGGCGGTTCACCATATTGGCAGCGCCGTCGAAAATCTGGCTGATGTGGGTGGCGACCATATAGGCCGGCGTGGTGATGATGCGGTGCTCTTCGTCGACACAGATGTCGGTGGGACCGCAAGCCACGACGTTGCACCCGAAGCCTTTGGCCACCTGTGCGGCGGGGTTGTCGTCGCTGCCAAGTGTCAGGCTTATACCCAGTTTGCCAAATGTTTTGGCCAGTACTGTTGGGGCGATGCACATTGCCAGGATGGGCTTTTTGGCGCGGTTGGTGTCGAGCAGGGCGTCGGTGACGCTGTCGATTACCGTCATCTGCGGTCCGTCGAAGGCGAAAGTGCTGAGGTTGCGTGCTGCTCCCATTCCGCCGGGCATAGCCAGTGCGTCGTAGTCGGCGGCACGGTAGTCGGCGAGTGGCAGGATGTTGCCACGGGCTATGCGCGCACTTTCGACAAAGATGTCGCGCTGCTCGATGTCGACAACGGCTCCAGCCTCTTCTTCGTCGTCAACGATGTCGACGTGGGGGACAACCTCGAAAAAACCTTCGGGTGCAAAGCATTGGTAATGCCAGCCCTGACGGTCGATGGCCAAAAGCAGGCCAAGGGTTTCCTGCAGCTCGCTGCCGTCGCGGTTGCCGCAACCTGAAAGGATGACTGCTATGTTTTTCATAATGACAGTTTATTTCTTTTTGGACAAAAGTGACACAATCCACAGCAACAGAATGGCTCCGATTACGGACGTCACCAGCTGGCCGACGATTGTTTCGCCCCAGTGGATGCCAATCCACGACAGCACGTTGCCGCCCAGGAATCCGCCGACGATGCCGACAATCAGGTTGACGATGAAACCAAATCCGGCGCCTTTCATAATCTTGCCTGCCAAAAAACCGGCAAGGGCACCGATAACGATTGTAAGGACAATACCCATAACTATTATTATTATAATAGAAACAGCGGCCGACTGGCAATGTCAGCAGCCGCTGTTTCGAGGTTTATGTTTTGATTATTTGCCGGCGTTGTATTCGTCGACGCTTTCTTTGATAAGCTGGAAGGTGGCTTCGATGTCGTTGTCGAGACCCATCGAGAAGCGGATAAGGCCTTCGCTCATACCCATTTCCTTCTGGATGTCCTCGGGCACCTCGCTCGAAGTGGACTTGCCGCTGTTGCTGAAGAGGGTCTTGAAGTAGCCCAGCGAAACGGCCAGGTAGCCAACGCCCTTCTTCTGCATAATCTCCATAATGCGGCTGGCGGCGTCGGCGGTGCCCATATCGATGCTGATCATACCGCCAAAGCCGTAGCCCTGGTTCATCATACTGCAGGTGAGCTCGTAGTCGGGATGCTCGGGCAGACCGGGGTAGTTGTATTTGAATCCAACCTCTTTGAAGCGTTTGGCCAGATACATAGCGTTCTCGCCGTGCTTCTGCATACGGATGTGCAGGGTGTGGAGGTTCTTGAGGATGCTGCTGCTGCGCATCGGGTCCAGAACGGGACCGAGGAGCATACAGGTACCGTTGTTGACATCGATGAGGCTGCCGATGTATTCGGCGCTGCCGCAGATGGCACCGGCCACGCAGTCGTTCTTGCCGTTGACGAATTTGGTCATCGAGTAGACAACGACGTCAGCACCAAGGCGATAGGGGCTGAAAATCATCGGGGTGAAGGTGTTGTCGACGATGAGCTTGGCGCCGTGGGCGTGAGCTATCTTGCTAAGCTCGGGGATGTTGGCAATGCGGAGCAGGGGGTTGTTCATTGTCTCGGTGTAGAGCACCTTGGTGTTGGGACGGATGGCTTTCTTGACGGCCTCGAGGTCCTGGAAGTTAACGAAGGTGGTCTCGATATTGAACTTTTTCAGGTAGTTGTTCATAAAAGCAAAGGTGCCGCCATAGGTGGTCATCGAGCTGACGATATGGTCGCCGCTCTTGACTTCGTGGAACAGGGCGCAGGTGATGGCTGCAAGGCCGGAGCCGGTGCACCAGGCAGCCTCAGTGCCTTCCATAGCTGCCAATGCCTGGCAGAGGGCAAGGTTTGAGGGATTCCAGTGGCGGCTGTAGAGGAAGTAACCCTCGGTTTCGCCGTGGAAAGTCTCGGTCATAAGATGGGCTTCGGGGAAAGTGAAGGTTGCGCTGTCGCTAATTGCGGGGTTCACACCGCGGTTGGCATCGCGTCCGTCAAGACGCTGGATTGCTGTTGCAGGATCAAATTTTTGCATAATAAGTTATTTTACATTAATATATATCAATTTTGCACGCTGTTCCACCATTTGAAACAGCGTGCAAATGTACAAATTTTTTTTGATATGTGGGACAATTGCCTTTGCTTTTTATTTTTTCGAAACGACAATCTTTTTTGCGAAGTTGCCAGCACTGGTTCTGACGATGGCGACATACATACCTTTGGGCCATCCCTCAACGTCGAAGGCAGCCGTGTGCCCTTCGGCAGGCAACGCCAATATTGTGCGCCCCTGCAGGTCGTAGACCTCGATGCTGCGCAGCTCGAACGATGACATCAGCTGCACCTGGTCGGTGGCAGGCGATGGGAACAGCTGAATGAATTGTCCCAATCCGCCTTCAATTGCTGCCGTGCCTCCGCCAGTGGTGTCGCAGATGCTGAAGGCGAGCGGCGCGCTCCACTCGCTATAGACGATGCTGTCGTGGTTACACACGGCGCGGATGTAGGCCACATAGTCTGTACAGGTGTCGAGTCCCATAATCTGTCCCACCTGCATCGGGCAGTTGACGATGGTGCCATCCTCCGGCTCCGTGCCGGCCGGCCCATAGCTCATCTGCCACCGCTGGTGGTCGCCGTGGGTGTCCCAAAGGAAGACGACGGTACCCTCAGCTGCCTGCGCGATACGGAAATTCTGCACCTGCGGGCACACATACTGCGGTGGCCCGTCGTAGAACGACGAGTCTATCTCTATGATGGGGAATTCGATGGTAAAACAAGGCTCATTAAAATAGTACCATATACTACTGTCTATAAGACCTCTTGGCAATTGAAATTCATCCTGTTTGAATTTGTATTGCATTAATGGAAAAGTGTCGCATTTCATTTGGTCTTGAGGGCAGTTGCTGAATTCGTTGGGATTTCTGAAAAATACAGACCAACAGGTACTCTCAAAATTCCATTCATCATAAGGGCTTATACCAGGGTAAGCCCATAAATTGTTGTACGTAGTGTGTCCTACGTAAAAAGAGTCTTTAACAGTAATCGGCTCGTCGAAATAGTATTCCCTGATTTTGATTACTTTGTTTTTGTCTGGAGCAATGCCGCAGCAATTATTATTAGGATCATCGTTAGATCTGTAGTCAACATTCATATACCTTGCTGGCTTGGTATAATCTATAGGTATACGCCCTACTTCATAGAACTGCAACCTTGATGTGTCAGCTTCGTATAGCAGCACATATTCTTGTCTTTCTGGTGGAACATCACAAGGTTCCATACAAGGTATTCCGTGTTCGTATGCATATCGCCCGTTTATACACATATTGAAAAACGAAGTGGCGATGCCGACTATGTTAAGAGGCTGCTCTGTATAATTGTATTTTACTATTCTTCCGTGAATGCTAGTAATATAAAAGGTATAAAAAGGAACCCACAAATGAAGCTTATGCATCGAGTCGCTTGCCAGCCATTGTTCACTCCACCACTGGTAGTAATATGTGGTGTCGCGGCCGTGGATGGTGTCGCCTTCGTTGAAGTAATACTGGTTCTGCGCTTTGCTGACCGAAGGCAATGCCAAGCATATAAGCGTGATGAAATAAAAAAATCTTTTCATAAGTGTTGGTTGTTTAGGGTTGTTCACAAATGGTTTCTATCGGAAGGGAGAGCTTCGTCGCCTGTGGCGTTTTGACGCAGTCAAAATCGCTGTTGCAAACTGTGTATGGACAATAATGGGTTTTGGCTCCATAATCGCAGGGAGATAAACCAAGGTTGATATTAATGGCGCAAACTGGCAGCGTGGATATCGGCTGTGTGTAACTGGCGCTTGTTTGCGGAGATGCATTGCCTGCATATCCTTGAGCAACTATGTTTTGCTGGCTGTTGTAGTTTTCAAGCGAAGTCAGATAAACATCTTGGACATAGATTGGACTGATGGGGGTTGGCAGTGGCAAAGACAATTCTGTTATAAAACTGCCCATATAAGAAGCAATTTGTCCGTTTGTAAGCAGGTAGAGGCTATTGCTTGTTTTGTTGTAAATCAAATCGTTGATATGAAAACTATTGCCTTGTATATTGGTATATTTGGAATATATTGGTGAAGACCACGGAATGGTGAGTATCTGATTGATGTCGTATACGTTGACGAGGACGCCGTTGACGAGGACGCCGTTGTTGCCGTTGTAGCAATAGGTGGCGGAGGCAAACGTGTCGCCTTGTGTGTGCGTCATAGCCATATCTTCACCGTTGTGGTCGGGAGAACTATAATAAGTGGTGACACGAGGAAAAAAATACAGGGAATCTTGTGGCCCACCGGCCATAAAAGGATTGCTGCGCAGATGGAAGCGATAGCCTTCGCTGCGGAAGGAATGTATTGTCGAGCCGGCGGCGACGATGTATTTGTCGGTGACGCAAACTTCGGTCAGGCGGTTGAAATAGTTGAATTCGCATTCCGACAGGCCCATCCTGTAGTTCCAGCCCGTAGCCGAGCCTTCTGTCCCGGTGATATCGATGAGGCAGGCTCTTTTCTTGCTGGCTCCGTCGGTGGTGCTGCCGACGGTGGCGATGTGCAGCTGTCCTTGCTCTTCGTAGAGTGCCAGGCTGAAAAGCGAGTCGGCATACAGGACGTTGCATCTGAAGTCGTCGTAGATGTAGTAGCTGAGGTTGCCAGCCATAAGCGAACTGATGTCGAACCATCCCCAGACGCCAAGCCCCGAAACGGTGTTGTAGCCGCAGAAATAGGCAAATTTGCCGTGCAAAGCGAGGTCGGTGACGTACAGGTCGTGCGAAATCTCGCTGTTGGTTACCGCCATACTGGCGTCGGCATAGGCAAAATAATGCTCCACGGTGGTCTCCACATAGCTGACCGTGGCCGGATAGCTGTACTCCCTAACGATGGTGCGCACCACATCGTTGGGGTAAGTTGCCTGTACCACAGCATTCTGGCACACGGCTTCTACTGCAGCACACAGGAACAAAATAATAATTAGACAAGAATGTTTATTGTTCATAATAGGTTGTATTTTAATTGTATATATTGAATTGGGCTTTTTTTTTACTCTGCAAAGTAAATAAAAAAAAATAATAAAAACAAATTTTTTCTTATTTTTAACAAAAACCTGACAAATTGTCAGTTTTTTTGCTTTTGGTATATTTTTTGATATGACATTTTGTCAGTTAAAAAGCATAAAAATATGAACCTGAACAATTTTACAATCAAAGCCCAGGAGGCGGTGCAGAAAGCTGCCGAAATCGCAACAGCCCATCAGGCGCCAAGCATCGACACCGTCCACCTGATGAAGGGTCTGCTCAGCGAGGACGAGAATGTGACTCCCTATCTGCTCAAGAAGATGGAAGTCAACATCCCGCGCCTGTCGCAGGCTCTGGATGCCCAAATGCAGTCGTTGCCTCGCGTCAGTGGCGGCAGCCAGTACGCCAGCAGCGACCTCAACAATGCCCTCGTCAAGGCACAGCAGACGGCCACCGAGATGGGCGACGAGTTTGTCTCGGTCGAGCACCTGCTGATTGGCTTGATCAATGGGCGCGACAATACGGCGCGCCTGCTGAAGGACGCCGGTGCCAGCGACAAACAGCTTCGTGCCGCCATCGCCGACTTGCGCAAGGGCAGCAAGGTCGGCAGCCAGACGGCCGAGGACACATTCAATGCCCTGAACAAATACGCCAAAAACCTCAACCAGCTGGCTCAGAGCGGCAAACTGGACCCCGTCATCGGTCGTGACGACGAGATTCGCCGTGTGCTGCAGATATTGAGCCGACGCACCAAAAACAACCCCATCCTCATCGGCGAGCCTGGCGTCGGTAAGACCGCCATCGCCGAGGGTTTGGCCCACCGTATCGTTAGTGGCGACGTGCCCGAAAACCTCAAGTCGAAGACGATTTATTCGCTTGATATGGGTGCCCTTATCGCCGGTGCCAAGTACAAGGGCGAGTTCGAGGAGCGTCTGAAGAGCGTCATC
>DFHL01000077.1 GCA_002371315.1 Bacteroidales bacterium UBA3724
GTGGTCTGTAATGCAAATCGCCTTAGGCGAGAAATCTGACAAATATAATTCAAATTATTAAAAAACAAATTTGTATGATTTGATTGCAATTTGGAGAATTTCCACGCGAAGCGTGTACTGCAGAGGTTGGTGGTCTGTAATGCAAATCGCCTTCGGCGAGAAATCTGACAAATTTAATTCAAATTATTAAAAAACAAATTTGTATGATTTGATTGCAATTTGAAGAATTTCCACGCGAAGCGTGAGTTTAAGAGGCAACCACAACAAGCGGTCGCCTCTTTGTTTTATTTGCTGGCGTTGAGGTATTTTTTCAGCGCTTTAACGTAGGTACGGAAGGCTTCGCTGCCTGTGGGGGTGATGCGGCAGACGGTTCGCGGATGCTGTGCCTTCCACTTGTCGTGGCCGTAGGCTATGAAGGTCAGCAGGTTGATGACCAGAAGGCAGTATAATACAATCTGTGTGTGCATCGTGCCGTTGTGGCGGATATTGGGCGTGAGTTGTTGATTCATTGTTTGATTAGGATGTTTGTGGGGATGAAAAGATGTTTTTTTTCTCACCGGTGTGACATTTTGTCGGTGATTGATGTTTAATAAGGGTATGAAAACTGATGGTAAAAATGATGAGCATCCCTTTGTGGAACTGATTGAGCGGCATGGTGCGGCCATCGGTAGCATTTGCCGCTCGTTCTGTTCTTCAGTCGAGGACCGCGAGGACCTGCGACAGGAGGTGCTGCTCAACCTGTGGCGCGGGTGGAAGCGCTACCGTCCTGAACATAAGGCTATCACGTGGGTGTACCGTGTGGCGCTGAACACAGCCATCAGCTGGCGACTACGTAGGAAACGACAGGTTGAGACGCTCCCGCTCGTCGATTTCGACCTGCCCGACGACACCGACTTGCAGGAGCAGTCGGCACATCTGAAGGCACTGATAGCCCAATTGCCGATGGGCGACCAGCGGCTCATCGGCCTCTACCTCGACGGCTTCGACAGCAACGAGATTGCCCGCCTGCTGGGCTCCAGCCGAACCAACGTCACCACGCGCATCTGGCGTATCAAAGAGAAACTGAAACAATTGAATGAGATATGAATAGCGACGAACTGATAGAGAGAATCCACAACAACAATGCCGTGCGGCTCAATAGTGAGCGTCGTACCGTCCGCCGTGCTGTTTGGCGCATTGCCGTGCCGTCGATAGCTGCTGCCGCAGCCGTGCTGCTTTTGGTGCTGTGGCCGCGCGACAGCAAGGTGCAGGCCACCGTGACGACACCGGGCATCTATTGCAACAACCACTGCGACCTCGACGACGTGCTGGCCCTGATTGACAACAATATCAACCATATAAAAGAAATAAAAGACCTATGAAACGCATCGTTTTTATCGCCCTCTTGCTGGCGACAGCCATTGCCGCCAGTGGCCAGACGGCTCTCTACAAGCATTTTGCCGACCGTCCCGGTGTGCAGGCCTACTGCGTCGACCGCTACCCCCTGACGAGTGGCGACAGCGTGTGTGTCACCCTGCTGCAGACCGACGACACGGCCGTCTACCGCTCGCTGCTCAGCGAGTTGCGCAGGCTGCCTTACAGCCCACGCCGGAAAAGCATCGAAGGAACTGTCAGCCAGATTCAGCCGCAGGAGCAGTCGGCCACTTTATCGCTTGCCGATTCTGTCGCCAGGATAGTGAAAGAACGCAAACATCTGGTCATTTTCAATGCCGACGGACTGCCCGGTGACAGGGGGTATTACACCATCTACTGTCCCTCCGACCGCATGGTGGTGCTGGCATTCATGATCAGGGACGAAAAGGAGGCCTGGAAGATTTCCAAGCACATGATGTCAACCGAATTCTGACACATTAATTATAATTACTTATGAAGCGACATTTGTTTTTCGCGGCCGTGATGATGGCCGCAGGGGTGCTCCATGCCCAAACCGCCGACAGCATTGCCCAGGCGCGGCTCGACAGCATCGATGCCCGAATGAAGATGATGCAGCTGAAGACCATCAGCGTCTCGGCTCCGAAGCCCGTCTACAGCATGACCGGCGAGGTGGTAAACTACAATGTGGAGAACGACGAGACGGTGCGTGGCCTCACCGCATGGGACGCCATCCGCAATGCACCCTCTGTGCAGATCGACGAGGAAGGGAACCTCTCGATGCGCGGCTCGGACCACATCGACGTGTGGCTCAACGGCAGTCCCACCGGCATGAACGGGCCCACCCTGAAAGCCTTTTTTGAGAGCATGCCTGCCGAAGCGCTGGCCCGTGTGGAGGTCATCAAGAACCCTTCGGCCAAATACATGGTGGCCGAAGGACACCATATCCTCAACATCGTCACCTCGGCACGTCTGCGCACCTCGCAGCTGCTCATCCTCGGCCTCAGCGGCAACACGCGCCCCTACTATTCGCCGTGGTTCAGCTATGTGCGCAACACCGACCGCCTGAAGTTCTCCTTCCACCTGGCCGGCAGTCGCAGCCATTTTGTCAATGACAGCCACGGCAGCCACACACTCACCTCCGGCGCCGACACCAGCAGCCGACATGTTTACCGCAGCACTTCCGACGGGTCGAGCTATTACGGGAACAATAATATCAACATCGGCTACAAGATCGACTCAGTCACCGACTTCAACCTCATGTCGTGGAATATGTTGCAGGGGTGGTACAACGACCGCTACGGCAACCGCTGCGAGCAGTGGGACTATCGGCCCGACACCGCCCACTACCGCTACCGCGACACCTCCGTCAGCCGATACTTTAGTGTCAACGGATTCACCAACTTCGACATCAAGCGCCGCCTGCCCGGCCGCAAGGGACACAACATCACCCTGGGCGGGACGTGGAACTATCTGTTCAGCGGTAGGCACAACGAGAGCCAACGCCTCGTCACCCTTGCCGAGGGCGACCCCGCCGCCCTCCTCCTGCAACCCTTCGACCGAACCAACGATAATCACTATAACCGCAACACCGTCGACCTCTCGCTGCGCTATAACAGACCCCTCGGACCCCGCGACGAACTGTCAATGCGCCTCGGCAGCCGCCCTTACGGCAACACCCATCGCGACCGCCACGTCCTTCTCGCTGCCGGGCTGTCCGACACGTTGCGCAACTACCTGAGCGACTACCACTCCCGCAGCCTCTATGCTACCCTCTCTTGGCGCCATGAGTGGGAACAGGTCACCCTCAGCGCCGACCTGCATGCCTCGCACGACTGGCTCCGTATCGACAACCGCGGTCTCTTCCCCGACGACACCGCCTTCCGATTCTTCGACGTCGAACCCTCAATCGGCATCACCTACCGCACCCCCACGATGCACTATTTCCGCTTCAACGCCAGCCACTCGGTGACCCATCCCTCCGGCACAGAGCTTACCCGCTCGCGGACATATTCCGACGACAGCTACAGCATCGGCAACCGCGGTCTCCACGACTCCTACACCGAGAAGGCCTCACTCAGCTGGAACCGCTACTTCCAGAAGATTGGCAATATGGGCGTTGAGGCCTATGCCAGCTACACTTCCGGAGGCATCGAGAGCGTCACCGCCTCCACTCCCTATGCCGACGAATACCTTGGGCGCGTCATCACCTACTCCATGCCTTTCAACATCGCCTCTTCCTACAAGGCCGGTGCCGACGCCAACTTCACCTACCGTCCCGCGGCATGGGTAAGCATCAGCCTCAATGCCAGTCTCTTCCAGCAGGGCTATCATGTCGAGGGCGAGGCCTGGCAGGAACGTTTCTCGTGGACACTCTATACCCGCCTCTGGGCCAAGGTGGCCAAACTGGTGAACCTCGACGCCAACATCAGCTATGGCAACCCTACGCTGGGCCTTTATTCACAGCGGGAGAGCGCATTGTCGGTTGGACTTGGAGCGTCGGCCACGCTGCTCGACGGACGGCTCTCGTTGCGCGCCAGCGTCAGCGACCTGCTCGACAACAACCTTTACAGCGAGAATGTGGAAGCCCCCACCTATGCCTCCTCCAGTTCAAGACACTCCCGATCGCGCTATGTCACCTTCGGCATCACCTGGCGCATCGGCAAGCTCGACCTTGAGTATCAGGCCCGTGGCGGTGCCGCCGGACAATAGGTGGTCGGGGTGTCAGGTCAAGCCGATGCCGCGTTCTGCTGCTGGCCGTGAACTTGTGTTTCGTCTTATTATTGTTGTGTACACCGATATGGGCAATGCGCGACTTTCCGGCCCCAGTATATGCTGGATGGAAAGTCGCGCACGTTATTTGCTGGCGTTGAGGTATTTCTTCAATGCTTTGACGTAGGCGCGGAAGGCTTCGGTGCCTGTGGGGGTGATGCGACAGACGGTGCGGGGCACCTTGCCGCGGAAACCCTTCTCCACCTCGATGTAGCCCGCCTCCGACAGCTTGTCGATCTGCACACTCAGGTTGCCCGACGTGGCGCCGGTCTGCTCCTTGAGGTAGGTGAAGTCGGCCTCATCGACGCCTGCCAGCAGCGACATCACTGCCAGACGCAGTTCCGAGTGCAGCAGCGGATCCAATTTCGGTAACATAGGCTATCGGTATTGACGTTTGACAAGCAGTCCCGTGACCATCAGCACCAAGCCGGCAAAGGTGAAGATGAACAGCTGCTCT
>DFHL01000066.1:0-22794 GCA_002371315.1 Bacteroidales bacterium UBA3724
GAATGGGCGGAATGTACTAAAAAAAGTAGACAGTCATTCATGCGGTAAATTTTATTTGAAGTTTTAGTTTTAATATTGTTTAAAATGGCATTTTCAGAAGAAACAAAATTAGCAGTTTGGAAGAAAGCCAAAGTGGTCTATAATGTTGACCCAAATGTGTGGCGCAAAGATCAGTGCGATGCATGGATTGGCTGGAATTACTATGGTGACAGAAATTCTGATTTCGGTTGGGAAATTGATCACATCACACCTGTTTCAAAAGGTGGTACAGACAACTTGTCCAATCTTCGTCCGCTCCAATGGGAAAACAATGCATCACGACAGGATGATCGTTTGTCATGCATAGTTACTTCCAATGGTAACAAAAATGTGAGAAAGTAACAGGCAGAGTATTGTAAACAGGACGAAATCAATTTAAATAAAAAAAAGAGGAGTTTCTTTATTAAGAAACTCCTCTTTTTATGCAATAAGAAATCAGAATGTGCGTTATAACAACAAAATATAGAAGAAAACATTTCGTTCAAATAAACGAAATGTTCAATAATAAATATAAGATAATGAAAAGAAATGATATAGCAAAGGATGCCACCATATTTGAGCAAATTAGACATATTGGTGAAAACGGAGTAGAATATTGGACTGCACGAGAAATGGCAAAAGCCCTTGAATATGCAGAATACCGAAATATCCTACCTGTAATTGAGAAATCCAAAGAGGCTTGCCGTAACAGCGGACATGACATAGATGCCCACTTTGTCAGTGCAACAGTATCTCTTGCAATTGGACACAATGCAACCAGGGTGGGGGAAGATATGTTGTTATCCCGTTACGCCTGTTACTTGATAATTCAGAATGCAGACCCGTCCAAAGAGGTTGTTGCAAACGGGCAAACATACTTTGCTGTTCAGACTAGAATCGCGGAAATACAGCAGATGTCCGAGTACAACGCCCTAAAAAGTGAAGATGAAAAAAGGGTGTTTCTCCGCGAAGAGTTGCGACAACACAACGCACAGTTGGCAGATGCAGCCAACGCAGCAGGCGTTGTAACATCAAAAGAATACGCCATATTCCAGAATCACGGATATATGGGACTATATGGAGGGCTCGATGCAAAAGGCATTGCCAAGAAGAAAGGAATCTCCGACGGCAAACCAATTCTTGATTATATGGGAAGCACTGAACTAGCAGCCAACCTATTCCGTGCCACACAAACAGAAGAAAAACTTCGTAGAGACAACATCAAAGGCAAACAAGCCGCAAATTTGACCCACTATGAGGTAGGGAAAAAAGTGAGACAGACCATACAAGAATTGGGAGGTACTATGCCCGAAGATCTTCCTACCGGTGAAGATGTCAAGAAGGTTGAACGTCGTCTGAAAACTGCTGAAAAAAAAGCATTGGCAAAAGAAACCAAAAAGAAAAAATAACGAAGATAATTAATATAGAGAAATCGGACAACAAACCCCTATTAAAAATAATATTCGTTAATTCAAAAAAAGTATTTATTGCATCACCAAACAAACATACGTAAATATGTAGAGTAAGAAATAACAAAGCAATTATATTGAGCTGACGCTCTTGTTTCCTTTACGGTAAATGTCTGGAAAACTACTACCAAGAAACGGGAATAAGATTGCGGATGGTTTCGCGCTATGGCGTGGATTCTTTCCCCACTTATTTGTTTCAAGGTATTCCAGACAACCCTCCGTAAAAATAAGTGGCATTTAAGCAACGAAAGGATTTACGCCTTTCTATATGCCCTTAGACATCGGCTTCCGCTCGTAGGATAAAAAGCAGGAATGCCGAAAACTGCATCACAGAGTAGGCAAAAAAAAATCATTATGAACGGAACACAAATGGAAGTTTTATTTTGGATTGTCATCCTGTTGGGTATCGTACTTTTAGGCATACTACCACCGATACTTGTTGCCCGTGCTGCAAAGAACAAAGGGCGAAGCGGATGTTTATGGTTTCTACTCGCAGCCACTCCAGGCATTGGTCCATTTCTGGCAGGCTTTTTCTTGCTTATACTTGGAGACTCTAAACATAAGCTGGAGAAGGACATCATAAAACAAGAGCAAATCAAAGAAAAATACCAAGTGCAACGGAAGGCTATAGAAGCCCAAGCAAATGCGAAGGTTGTGAATGAAGAGGCAAAACACAAGCAGCAGAAAGACAGCACGCCCAATCAGGGAAAGCCCTACAGGTCTGGATTATACCAATCCATGCAAGATCTGACATCCGCGCAGGAAAAGGTGGACGCAGACACAGGCGAAAAGCCGTCCGCAACGAACGACTGGCTTAAGCCTCCAACAACCGACCACTCCCGTTATATGCCACGTTGATTCCAGACTCAAATAAAACACCAAATGAAGAAAAAGGTCAGCTTATTTTTTGCCATCATTCTGTTGGCGCTCGCATCATGCAACAACTTCACCCCGAAAGAAAAGATTATCGGGAAATGGCAAATTGTGAGAGTGTCACAATCATCATTATTTTCAAAGCCGGAAGTCGAAGAGTTCGACGGCACTGGACGTGTGATAGAATTCCTCAAAAACCATACCATCGGCGGCGTTGACACCAATGCCAACATGAAGATGCAGGTGTGGGAGTACAATGGAGACACAGAACACATAAAAGTTACGGGCGAAGGCCTGATTGTGCCCATGAATGGGGTGATAATCGGAGAGAACGAACTGTCCTTGTCGCTCGACTTAGGCTTTGCTCAATCAACGCTCACGTTTCATAAAATCAGATGATGACGCCCGCCGCGCCGTCGAGGAGCCTCTGCGCATGATTGTCGAGAACGCCGGCCTCGAAGGCAGCGTCGTCGTTAACGAGGTCAAGAACGGCAAGGGCGACTACGGCTACAACGCCCGCGCCGAGAAGTACGAGAACCTCTTCCAGAGCGGCGTCATCGACCCCGCCAAGGTGACCCGCGTGGCCCTCGAGAACGCCGCCAGCATCGCCGGTATGCTGCTGACCACCGAGTGCGTCCTCTGCGACATCAAGGAACCCGAACCCGCAGCCCCCGCCAACCCCGGTATGGGCGGAATGGGCGGAATGTACTAAGATATTGGTAACATCCGATAGAAAAGCCTCGGTTTGGCAGAGCCAGCCGAGGCTTTTACTATTTAATTATAGTTTTTGTGACATCACGAAAACGATATTGTCCAATAACTATCCTGCGTTTTCCGCCAACCAAATGTCAATCTTCTCCCTTACGCCAGCAACTATTTCTTTGGCTTTGGGATAAAGTTCGGCTGTGGACACCTCATCGTGGTTGAACAGATCCTCGTAATCGCCTGTTAAACGCTCGTTGAACAACTGACTGTAGTTTCTGCCAAAATAGGCAGGGAATACACCAGGACGAATAAAATGCAAACCGAACATCTGAATCACGCCCTCGTGCGACTTTGTGGTGATACCGTGGGCAACCAAGAGCGCGCTCACAGCATAGTAACAGGCGTAGTACATTCTATTGGCGGCATTGTTGTAGTATTTGAGGGCAAAAAGGATCTCAATTTCGCCTAAAGTTTTTTCGGCGCACTCCATCCTGTAGCGCACGATGTCAATTCTTTCTTGGTCTGTAAGCATAACTATAGTCTGATTCTGTCGGTTAGTACATTGTCTCGAAAAGGTGTCATTTTCGACTCCCATTGCGATTTGGAAACGATGAAAGGCTGTATCGAAACGCCGGTGTCAAGCTCTATGTGATAGGTTACATCATATATTTTATCCTTGTCGTCAACGGTCACTCTAGGCTTGTTGAAAATCACCAGCAGGTCGATGTCCGAGTCGGGACGTGCATCCCCTCGGGCCTCGCTACCATATAGCCATACCTCTATATCGAGTGGCAGCGATTCGAGGCCTTTTTTGATGGCTTCTATAATGATCGGACGTTTCATAATATGGTTATTTTCTGACTGCAAAAGTACACAATTTTCTTAATATGGCAAAAAAAAAATTTGATATGGGAAACACTCATACACAAGTTCGTCATTTTCTGATCGGCCTATTTTTTTTATTTATAATTATGCATAATCATTTCGCATCATTGCAATAATATAAAATAATACAGCAAAACGACTTCGCAATGATGCGAGGTCGTTTTGCATAGGTGTGAATTATTTTTGCAGTGATGCGAGTTTTTTTGTATCCATAAAACACTCCTTGCAATGATGCGAGACCAATTTGCCGTGCTGCAAAAGGGTTTTGCTATGATGCAAGGTGGTATTGAAGAAATACAACACTCATTCTCGCGGTGTTTCAAAGTATGCCTTGCATAACGCTGGCACACTTGGAGCAAAATGGTAGTCTGGAACTGATGTGTTCGCATAGGTCGAGGCCATCCACGGACGTTCTGCGGTGTCGATTATACGGCAAATTTTGTCCCAGTACTCTTTGTGAAAATTTCTCGTCTCCCCATTGCTTCCAACGACAAAAATTGTTTTACTGTCGGGACATGACACATTGATGAAACTTTGTCCTCCTAATGTCGGGACGGTGATTTGCGGTTGGTTGACACCAATCCACGCAACCATTGTCTCAAATTCGACAGATGGAAATATTATCATTTTAGCCATTTTTACTTTATTTTTTATATGTTCCGTTAAAAACATCAGCTCCAGATGTGCAGGCATATATTACAATGTCTCCATTTGATTTTTTCCGTATCTTTCCCACATATTCATTGTTCTTGTCATACATTGTGTTTCCCTTGATTGATACTGGAATTGTTGCCCACGTGTCTTGTAAATAAGCAAGATCCCAGCCAGGTTTTGTGGTTTGAAAAATAATGAGTTTATCATTTTCGCTCGGATAAGAATGTCCATTTACTTCAGCATAACTTTTCTTCCAAATATGGTTGGCTGGGAGATTGAGTTCACTTCCTCCACTGACGAAGCCCATCACATCATTATAGTTTAAAACCAGAGGACAGATTATCAAAGATACAATCATTCCAATTGTTAACAATCTTCCCTTTTTCTTGAAGTCCTGTTTCATTTTTTTTATTATTTTATAACATTTTTATAATCTTCAACTAAACGCAGGGTATCGCCTGTGAAATATTGCTTGCTTATCTTGTTGACAGATTCGTATCCTATGTAAAACAAGGAAAAAAGTACCAAAAACTGGATCGCTCCTGTCCAAAAACCGAAGACGTTCCAATAGATTATTCCTACAGCGATTGAAATGACAAATCCTTTGGTAAGGCTACCATAAAAACGCTCCTGCTTTGTTCTGGACTGGATGGCAAGATTTATCTCAGACTTAATATGCTCAACGTTGTAGGTGCTATTGATGTTTTCAACAAAGCCAACAACTTTGTCTCTCCATTCATCATTCGGAGACTTCTTTAATTCGCTTATAGCGTCAATTTCAAAAGGATTCGTGACAAATTCAAGCAATTCTTTGGGGTCATCCAAGTTGATTTGTTTCACTTGTTTTACTATGGTCTCTTTATCATCCATAAGCATATCCCTAATACGTGCCGGGCGCAACTGTTTTGCCCTCCAGCACCCCGTCGAGCGATTAAATACAAAACGAAAGCGTGGTGCTGTTACACCATTCTTGTATGGAGGTCCTAGGAATTACCTTGTGCTTGAAAGATGCAATAAGCCCACGCTATACGCGAAAGCCATCACACACGTTCTGTAGCACTGTGGAATTTCCTAGGTTCCCATACACAGAACAAGCGTAAACGCTTCGTTGATTTCCTTCCGAAATCGGCTGCAAAATTACACAAATATTTTCATATACAGAAATCTTTTTCGTTTATGTCGGAAAAAGTTTGTAATTTTGCAGCGTGTAAACCGCAGAATTTGCGGCTTATTAACCGCACAACAATTTGAATGATGCAAAAATATATCTACCATTCAACTAATTGGCCGACCTTCATTTGGGACAAAAACCTTATTATGGAGCGGCAGTCTGCCATCAACAAGATGGCTGGCCATCTCTTTGGCCGTCTGCACGACATAGGTCTCGACGCTCAGTTGCAGACTATGACGCAGATGGTGACCGACAACGTGGTGGATTCGTACTCGATAGAGGGCATTGCCCTTGATGTGGCGCAGGTGCGCTCGTCGGTGGCAAGACGGCTTGGTGTGGAGCAAATGGTGCAGACTGAGCCGTCGCATTATATCGACGGCATCGTTGAAATGATGCTCGACGCCACCACCAACTACCTTACACCCCTTACCGAAGACCGCCTCTTCGGGTGGCACTCGGCACTTTTCCCCAACACCCGAAGTGGCATACAAGGCATCGACGTTGGGCGCTACCGCCAGCGTGGAATGGATGTGGTGTCGGGGATGCTGGGACGCGAGAAAGTCCACTATCACGCACCGGAGCCGGACGCTGTGCCAGCTATGATGCACCAATTCCTCAACTGGTTCAACGGTAACACTACAAAAGACTACATCCGCTCAGCCGTCGCACATCTCCACTTCGTGAGCATCCACCCATTCGACGACGGCAACGGCCGCATCGCCCGCGCCATATCGGATATGGCCCTGTCGCAAGCCGACAATAGCCCGATGCGCTATTTTAGTATGTCGACCCAGGTGAACCGCGAGAAGAAACGCTACAACTCCATCTTGGAACATACGCAACGTAGCGACGGCGACATCACGGAGTGGATCGACTGGTATCTCGGCTGTATGGGTCGTGCAATTGAAAGTGCCGAGAAAAGCCTATCGCTAATCCTCCGCAAATCCATTTTCTGGCAGAACCACACATCGGATTCTTTCAGCCCACGTCAGCATACGGTACTTAACATCTACCTGGACGGCTACGACGGCAAGTTGACCGTAAAGAACTATGCCAAACTGGCTGAAGTGTCAACCGATACTGCCATCCGCGACATTCACGAACTTGCCGCCCGCGGCATCGTGAAAGCGAAGGAGGGTATGATGCGGAATGTGGAATACGAAATAATAATTAACAAATAAAGTAATATGCTACAGATTGGAACCAAGGCGCCGATGTTTGAAGGCGCGGACGAGAACGGAAACATCGTTAAACTGAGCGACTTCAGCGGCAAGAAGTTGGTGCTCTACTTCTACCCCAAGGACAGTACGCCAGGCTGCACCAGCGAGGCCTGCGACCTGCGCGACAACTACCACCGTTTCCTGGCCCAGGGCTACGAGGTGCTGGGTGTGAGTCGGGACAGCGCCGTGAGCCACCAGCGTTTTATAGCCAAATATGAGCTGCCTTTCCACCTTATCAGCGACCCCGAACACAAAATACTGGAGGCCTACGAAGCTTGGGGCGAAAAGAAGAACTACGGCAAGGTGACGATGGGCACGCTGCGCACCACCTACGTCATCGACGAGCAGGGCACCATCATTGACGCCATCGGCAAGGTAAACACCAAGGAACACACCAAACAGATATTGAAATGACACTGCAGGAAGCCATCGTCGCACGCCACAGCGTGCGTCAGTACAAACAACAACCTATCGAGGCCGGAAAGGTCGAACAGCTGCGTGCCGCCATAGATGAGGCCAACCGTACGGCGGGTCTGCATCTGCAGCTGGTGACCGACGAACCGGAGGCCTTCGCCCACGGCCTGGCCAAGTACGGCAAGTTCAGTGGCATCAGCAACTACATCGCCCTTGTCTGCCGAAAGGGGCAGGACGAACAGCTGGGCTATTATGGCGAGCGCATTGTGCTGCTGGCGCAGACGTTAGGACTGAACAGCTGCTGGGTTGGCCTGACATTCAGCAAGCAGCCGGGCCACTACACTATCGGCGCCGACGAGCAGCTGCACGGCGTCATCGCCCTCGGCTATGGGCAGACGCAGGGTGTGCAGCACCCCGTAAAACCCATCGAAAAGTTTTACAAGGCACCTTCGGCCAGCATTCCCGAGTGGTTCAAAAAAGGTGTTGAAGCCGCAGTGCTGGCTCCGACGGCAATGAATATGCAGAAGTTCGAGTTTGAGCTGCTGCCCGACGGCCGTGTGGCGGCACGCACGCGCTTCACGCTTATGGGCTCATACCTGAAGCTGGTCCTCGGCATCGTCAAGTGCCACTTCGAGCTCGGCGCTGGCAAGGAAAACTTCCGTTGGGCCAAGTAGTGCCTATTCCACCAGTTTGAAGCGCATACGCCAAGTGTGCGCTTCATCGTTGTAGTCGTGGCTGATAATCTTGAATGTCCCGATTTCTGAGGTGTTCTGCACGTGGGTTCCCACGCAGGCGCAGAGGTCGTAGTCGCCAATGCGCACCAGACGCAGGGTCTCGCTGGCGTCGTCGGGCAGTTTGCCAAGATCCACTTCGGGCGGTACCTCGTCGCGACGCACAAATTCGTATGTGACGGGCAATCCCTGCGCAATAACGTCGTTGACGCGCCGTTCCAGCTCCTGCACCTGCTCTTCCGTCGGACAGGCGTCGAGGATGTAGTCGCATTTGCTTTTCTTGCGCTCGATGTGGGCGTTGCGCGACCGCGGACAGCCGAACATACGTACCATCGTCTGGTTTAAAATATGCTCCGCCGTATGCATCGGCGGGTATTCCTGTTTGTTGTGTTCGTTGAGGATGGGTGAATCTGTGGACATATTTGGAATAATTTATTTTAATAGAGGAAGTTATTGTATGGGTAGCGGATGGCGTGGATGCGACGTATCTCGTCGTACATCATCCGGCGCAGGGCTTCTATGTTCTGGCGTTCTACAGCGGAAATGAACACCGTCAGTCGTCCGCTTTCTTTCGACAGCCAGCTGTTTTCGAGCATCTGCAGCGTCCAGTTGGCCTTGGTCATCGGCGTCAGGTCGTCGGGGTCTTTCTCGACGTAGCGGTAGGAGTCGATTTTATTGAAAACCATAATTGTAGGCTTGTCGGCTGCGCCGATTTCGTCGAGGGTTTTGTTGACCGATTCGATCTGCTGCTCGTAGTCGGGATGCGAAATGTCGACAACGTGCATCAGCAGGTCGGCCTCGCAGACCTCGTCGAGGGTCGATTTGAACGATTCGACCAGTCCGTGGGGCAGCTTGCGAATGAATCCCACGGTGTCGGTCAGCAGGAAAGGCAGGTTGTCGACCACCACCTTGCGAACTGTTGTGTCGAGGGTGGCAAAGAGTTTGTTTTCGGCAAAGACGTCGGACTTCGAAAGCAGGTTCATAAGTGTCGACTTGCCGACGTTGGTGTAGCCCACAAGTGCCACGCGTACAAGGCTTTCGCGGTTCTTGCGCTGCTGTACTTTCTGCTTGTCGATGTCTTTGAGGCGTTCTTTGAGCAGCGTGATTTTCTCGGTGATGAGGCGTCGGTCGGTCTCTATCTGGCTTTCGCCGGGGCCGCGCATACCGATGCCGCCGCGTTGTCGCTCCAAGTGGGTCCACATTCGCGTCAGGCGTGGCAGCATATACTGCAGCTGTGCCAGTTCGACCTGCGTCTTGGCAATCGAAGTGCGTGCGCGCTTTGCAAAGATGTCGAGTATCAGCGTTGTGCGGTCCAGTATGCGGCAGTCGAAGGCCTTCTCGAGGTTGCGCAGCTGGGCCGGCGACAGCTCGTCGTCGAAGACGACGAAGTCGGCATCCTGCGCGTTCTTGTATTCCACCACCTCCTCCAGTTTGCCGCTGCCTATGTAGGTGCGGCTGTCGGGGCGATCCAGCTTCTGAATCACCGTCTTGACGGGTATGCCGCCTGCCGTTTCGAGCAGGAAAGCCAGCTCCTTGAGGCATTCTTCGGTGCGTTCCATCGTCGTTTTCGAGTCGCACACCGATACCAGTATGGCACGTTCCGGCTCGATGTCGGTCGAGAAGGTGTTGCGCTCCTGAGGTGACGGCCGGCGCTGGTTTTCACTTTCCCAGATGCCTGTCTCGCCTTTGAATTTGCCTTTATTCGTCTTCCAGCTCGTTTTTTTCATTGTCGGAATGTGTTTCTATTGCTTCGTTTAGCACACGCTCAAGGTCGGCACAGGCAGCCTGCCACGAGAAGTTTTCGGTGACAAAATGGAAAGCGTTGTCACTCAGCGTCGATGCAAACGCCTGGTCGTCGAGCAGGCGGATGATGGCTGCTGCCAGCTGGCCAGCGTCGCGGCCCAGCAGCACCTGCTCGCCGTCGGTGGCTCCAAGCGATGCGTTGGCCAGCGGCGTGGTGATGCAGGGAATGCGCATCGACATTGCTTCAAGCAGCTTGTTCTGCAGTCCCGAACCGATGCGCATAGGCGCCACAAACACCTTCGACTGAGCGTAATAGGGACGTATGTCGTCGACCGAGCCGGTGATTTTTACGCGCTCCGATGCCAGCTGGCGCACCGCCGCCGACGGTGTGGCACCGGCAATGACGACCTTTGCCTTCGGATGGGTGCGCCACACAATGGGCATTATCTCCTTCACCAGGTAGCAGGCGGCATCGATGTTGGGCTTGTATTGCATATTGCCGCAAAAGACGACATCGTGCCGCTTTTCGGCATCGGCAGGGTGGAAGTAGTCGAAATCCACGCCGTTGCGCACTATTTCGATTGCCGTATTACGGTTTTGCGGTATCGCGTCGCGGTCGGTTTCTGAAATGACAGTCAGCCGGTCGAAGATGGTGCAGGCGTTGTACTCGGCCGAGCGCAGCATCTTGAACTCGAAATGGTGGAAGAAGTAGCGCAATCCCTTGTGGTTCATCATTCGCCGCTCCTGGTTCATCGACAGCGCGTCCTGAAAATCGAGCACCTTGGGACGGCTGCTGTGGGCCGCATATTTCATCGTGCGGACCATCTGGGCATAGACGACGTCGGGCTGCACTTTGGCCTCGAATTCGCGGCACAGGCGTTGCGCCTTGCGGCTGTCCCAGTAGCCTATCTGCAGCGAGCGTATTCCGAAGAAGTTGCGCACCACCCGAAAGGCACCGTAGAAACTGGAAATCCGTGCAATGCAGATTTCGCGGCAGTATTTGCGCAACTCGCTCACAGCGCTCTCGTCAACGTTGCTGTGCGACAGGGCAAAAAGGTAGACCTCGTTTCTGGCAGCAAGGTTTTTTATCTGGTGGTATGCCCGCAGCTTGTCGCCCTTTTCGAGAGGGTAGGGGAAGCGTGGCAGGATGACTAATATCTTCATTGTTAATGGTTAATGCGTTAATTTGTTAATTTGTTAGTGCTGACGCAGTTCTCCGTTCTCCGCTTAAAACAGCGTTGTTTGCGTGCCTTCGGCAAAACCTTCGCGGTCGTCGGGCGGGAGTTCGGCATCGAGGTTCTCGTTTTCGTTATCCTCTTCGTCTTCAACGTCCTCGGGCTCGGGCAGCGGGTCCAGCCAGCGGAACTCCTTGACTTCCGATGTCGTGATGCGCTTGCCCTTGGCCTTGTAGCCTTTCACGCCGATAAACTCGCTGACTTCGACAATCTCCGACTCGATTTTCTTCTTGGCGCTTTCGTCGTAAAGGACTTCCAGCCGCGGGAATGTGTCGACCGAGAAGGTCACCATCGTGTCGCCCGACTCCTCGTCGAGGAACGACAGTTTCTTGTCAAAGTCCTCGACCACAAAGCGTTTCAGGTAGTAGCTGCCGCTGTCGGCGGCCTTGTATACGACGCTGACGATGGTCTTGGGATTGTGCTTGCGTATCAGCAGCAGGTCGTCGTCGTAGTGGTTGGCCAGGTCGAAGTTGGTAGTGCGGAAATGGCCCGAAGCCATCAGTGTCAGGATACGGTCCTTGCCCTTGAACTCGCCAAGATAGAGGCCTGCCTCGTTGACGTTAAGGCGCTTGATGCTCTCGTCGAACCATATCTTGCGGGCGCCGAGGGTCGACACACCCTCGCCCTTCATATTGATGCTTCTTACGGCGTTGCGCGTCAGTATGTTGCCCATCGATGCGCGTCCCTTGATGGCCAGCCCGGCAAAGTTGAAGTCGAAACTGGTCTTCTTCAGTTTGGGCTTCGACACGTGGTGGATGGTCACCGTTTCGGCCTCGCCGTTGGGGTTGGCGGTGAAATACAGTATCTTGGAGCCCTTTGTGCCCTTGGTGAGCGAGTATTCCTTGTCGCGTGTGATGCCCAGCACCGAGAAGCGCTTCACGTAGACGTAGCCGAAGGCCCCGTCGCGGTAAATCATATTGTACACCGTCCGTTCGTCGCCCTTGCGGAACAGGCCGATGAACTCTATTTCCTTGCAGTCCGTGCTGCCCACAAAGCCTTTCTCCTGCACCTTGGTGACTATCATTGAGCCGTCCTTGCGGAAGACGATGATGTCGTCCATCTTCGAGCAGTCGAAAGCATACTCGGCGCCCTCGTCCTTCTTCAGCCCGTAGCCGGCAAAGCCCGTCGTGCGGTTGACGTAAAGCTTCTCGTTGGCCACAGCAACGGCCACAGCCTGAATGTCTTCGAAGTTGCGTATCTCAGTCTTGCGCTCGCGTCCCTTGCCGTATTTTTCCAGTATGTGGCGGAAATAGGCGATGGCATATTCCGTCAGGTGCTCCAGATGGTTCTTCGTCTCGTCTATGTTCATCTCGATGTTGGCGATGTCCTCGTCGGCCTTCTTGATGTCGAACTTCGAAATCTTGCGCACCGGCTTCTCACACAGCTTCAGCACATCGTCGCGCGTAATCTCCTTCTTGAACAGCTTGCGGTAGGGGTCGAAGGCGCGCTCGATGGCCGTCACCTGGTCCTCCCACGTTGCCTGGTCTTTCTCCAACTGCTTGTATATGCGCTTTTCGAAGAATATCTTTTCGAGCGAAATCCAGTGCCACTTGTACTCCAGTTCGGCCAGCTGGATTTCCAGCTCCTGCCGCAGCAGGTCCTTGGTGCGGAAAGTCGAGTGGCGCAGTATGTCGGAGGCCGTCATAAAGACTGGCTTGTTGTTGACAATCACGCAGGTCTGCGGCGAGAAGCTGATTTGGCAGTTCGTGAAAGCGTAGAGCGCGTCGATCATCTGGTCGGGCGACACCCCCTGCGGCAGGTAGACCACAATCTCAACCTCGGCCGCCGTGTTGTCGTCCACTTTCTTGATTTTTATCTTGCCCTTCTCGTTGGCCTTCAAAATGCTGTCGATCAGCACGTCGGTTGTTACTGTGTAGGGCAGTTCGGTGATGACGATGCCCTTGCGCTTCTCGTCGTAGTGCATCTTGGCGCGGATGCGCAGGCGGCCGCCCAGTGCGCCATCGTTGTATTTCGAAACGTCGATGAGGCCGCCGGTGGGGAAGTCGGGATAGATCTCGAACGGCACGTTCTGCAGTATCTTTATCGACGATTCCAGCAGCTCGCAGAAGTTGTAGGGCAGAATGACCGACGTCAGGGTGACGGCGATGCCCTTGGTGCCCTGGGCCAGCAGCAGCGGAAACTTGATGGGCAGGCTGACGGGCTCCTGCTTGCGGCCGTCGTACGAAGGCTTCCATTCGGTGGTTTTCTTGTTGAACACCACCTCGTTGGCAAATTTCGACAGGCGCGCTTCGATATAACGTCCCGCGGCGGCGTCGTCGCCCGTAAGGATGTTGCCCCAGTTGCCCTGGCAGTCGATCAGCAGGTCTTTCTGTCCCAGGTTGACGAGGGCGTCCTTGATCGAGGCGTCGCCGTGGGGGTGGTATTGCATCGTGTTGCCCACGATGTTGGCCACCTTGGTGAAGCGTCCGTCGTCGGTCTCCTTCATAGCGTGCAGAATGCGGCGCTGCACGGGTTTCAGGCCGTCGTCGATGTCGGGCACACTGCGGTCCAGAATCACGTCCGACGCATAGTCGATCCAATAGTCCTTGAACATAGCATTCAGCGAAATCGTCTCGCCGTCCTGGTCCAAATGTCGCCCATTCTGGCCGCCATCGTCGGGCGGCAGCACGCCACTCTTCAGTTCATCGTTTTGCAAGTCAGCGTTTTGCTCTTCAAAATCTTGGGTTATATCGTTTGTGTCGTCGCTCATTATGTGTGGAATAATTTTTTGCAAAAATACTAATAATTATTGAAATGGAGAGCGTTGGTGGTGACGACTTTTAAACCGTTTTGCCAACAATCGGCAGGCGGCAAAAGCGACAACCGGAATAGGCAAACCGCATCTGCCCAGCCTTTTCGACCATTGTTCGACCATCGTTTAACCATCGTTCTACCATTTTAAATGGTTAAACGATGGTCGAACGATGGTTGAACAATGGTCGAACGATGGTCGAAAGGGCTGTGCCGGTGGCGCGCTGATGGAGGGGGCTTATCGGTGTTTCAAAGCACGTCGGCGATGAGGAAGATGCTGCCGGTGACGAGGACGAGGTCGTCGGGGTCGGCGTTGCGGCGGGCGTCGGCGATGGCGTCATTGACATTCTTGAAGGCCTGGCCGTCGATGCCCAATGCCTTTGCGGCCTGCTGCAGTTCGCCGACGGGCAGGGCGCGCTGCACGCTGGGCTGGCTGAAGCGCCAGATGGGTTCTTGCCTGATGTGCTCGGCGTTGAGCTGCGAATGCAGATAGGAAAGGATTTTGTTGTAGTCCTTGTCGCCAACGCAGCCGTAGATGATGTGCAGCCGCTTGAAGTCCAAACCTGCCAGACCGAGCATCATAGCGTTGATGCCGTCGAAGTTGTGGGCTGTTTCGCAGATGGTCAATGGCTGGTGACCGACAATTTGCCAGCGTCCCATCAGGTGGGTGTTGTCGACCACGCGGTCCAGTCCGCGGCGGAAGGCTGTGCTGTCGATTTGTAGCGCTGTGGTTTCGCGCAGCTGCTGTACGGCTTCGCAGACGGTGGCGATGTTCCACATCTGGTAGGGCCCGATGAGGCCCGAGGTGAAGTCGAGGACAAGCCCCGATGCGGGGTCTGCTATGTACTGGCCGTCGTGTTCCAGCTGGAAAAGCATCCGCTCGCCGTCGAAGCGCCAGTTTGGGTCGACGTGCCAGTGCTTGTCGGCGAAGGTGATGGGACTGTGGCGCTCGGCGGCGATGCGTTCGAAAACGGGTTGCGTTTCGGGCTGTGTCTGTCCGACGACGACGGGGATGCCGGGTTTGATGATGCCGGCCTTTTCGGCGGCAATTTTTTCGAGCGTGTCGCCGAGGAACTGCGTGTGGTCCAGACCGATATTGGTGATGACGCTGAGCAGGGGGGTGATGACGTTGGTCGAGTCGAGGCGGCCGCCCATACCCACTTCGATGACGGCGATGTCGACCTGCTCGTTGCGGAAATAGTCGAAGGCCAGTCCGACGGTCATCTCGAAGAAGGAGAGCCCCTGGTGTTCAAAGAATTGCTTGTTTTTTTCGACGAAGCGGACCACTTCGTCTTGGGGTATCATTTCGCCGCCGATGCGGATGCGCTCGCGGAAGTCGACGAGGTGGGGTGAGGTGTATAGACCCACCTTGTAGCCGGCCTCCTGCAGGATGGAGGCGAGGAAGTGCGACACTGAGCCTTTGCCGTTGGTGCCGGCGACGTGGATGGAGCGGAAGCCGCGCTCGGGGTGGCCGAGGTGGTCCATCATTGCCTCGGTGTTGACGAGGTCGGCCTTATAGGCTGCTGCACCGATGCGGTGGTAGGCAGGCAGCGCGTTGAACAGATAGTCAAGGGTTTCTTCGTAGGACATTTTATGTTGAAATTATTATTTAAATAGTGACCTGTGATTCGAGCGCGTTCGTGTCACAGGTCACAAGTCACAATTCACTAATCACAGTTCACTACTTCGTTGGAATGGTATAAGTGAGGCCGAGCAACAGGTTGAAGCGCTGGGCTGGATAGTTGGCCCACAGGTAGTAGCGCTGGCAGGTGAGGTTGTCAATGCGGGCAAAGAACGAGAGGGCGCGGCTGTGGATGTATTCGGCCTCGAGGCCAACGCCAAAGTGGGCCGGAAGGGTCTGTGTCACCTGGTTGAGGCCGGTGATGGGATTGGTCTCGTATTCGGCGTCCATCGAGCTGACAAACTGTGTGCGCAGCGTGAAGAGCCATTTGTCTTTATAGTTGAGGTCGACGTCGAAGTGCGCGGTGAAGTCGGGCGTATGGAGCAGGATGACGTTGGTGGGGACGTTGTAGTCGACGTAGTATTTTCCGCCAAGGGTCATCGTTATCATTTCGTCGTTGACAAAGGTGAAGTCGGCTGCCAGGTCGAGGGCGTTGCAGTCCACATAGTATGGCGTAAAGACATTGTTCAGCCTATAGTTCGGGTCGAGCTGGAAGAAGATGGCGTTCTGGTAGAAGCTGTTGTCGATGTTGACGTTGAGTATAAGTTTTTTCGAGAAGTTGATGCGCAGGTGTGCGTAGAGGTTGTTCTCGATGGAGGTCTGTGTCTGCGGTGCCGGTGCGACGAAGGGATTCATCAGGCGTATGCTGTTCCAGTCGTTGGCTATGTAGTCGCCCTTGAATCCCACGGCAAGGCTTATTGCGTTGTTGGCGAACGATTTGGCGACGCTCAAGTCGGGAAACAGGTTGTGCGTTGTCTCGTCGTTGTTGTAGGCGTTGAAGCCCAGCGAGAGGCCTGCGTGGAACTTGAATCCGTTGAAGAGAAAGTCGACGTAGGGGTTGATTTGGAACAGATTGCTGCTACTTCTGAGCGAGTCGGGCAGCGGTATGATGGGGATGTAGCCCAGCGGCAGATCGTCGTATGAGGCTGGTGCGTCGGCCTTGTGGCGGAAGCCCTGCCATTTGGTGCGCAGGTAAGCGATGGCCTTGTACTTGCTGAACATCGGGAAGCCGTAGTGGATGTTGGCGTCGAGGTCCATCGAGAACTGCGAGAAGTCGTAGCGGCCCCAGAAGTTGGACAGGCCGAGGTTGGCGTCATAGCCCAGCTTGTTGACGTCGGTGTTGAGGCTCTGGGCTCCAAGGTTTAATGCCAGGTTGTTGTAGGCAAAGGCGTAGTCGGAGAAGGAAATGGAGTCGCGCGTGTCGGCCATTCTGCTGAATAGCGTCGAGTCGCTGAAGCCGTAGTAGCGGCCATACTGCCGGTCGAAGGCCAGATTGGCCGAGAAGAGGTGCTTTTTGTTCAGTATGTATTTGCCGAAAAAGTCGAGTTTTGTGACGGCTTCGCGGTCGCGGCCGTAGTGGTCGGGCGAGGGGGTGTTGTCGTCGGCGCGCCCGAAGGTGGTGATGTTGGTATTGTGATAGAAGCGTGCGCCGTAGGCATAGTCGTCCTTGCGTGTCGAGGTGTAGTATAGGTCAACGAGTGGGTTGATGTCGGCAAAGCCCGCAAAGTCGTGCCCCAGTCCGAAGCGCAGATAGTTGTTGTAGAGGCGGGTAGGGGAGCCGATGACTTTGGCGGCCTTGATGCCCGACGTCGATGTCAGCGAGCTGATGCGGCGCGGCGTGATGCTGTAGGTGAACGTGGGCTGCAGGGTCTCGCTGATGTTGTCGTTCACGGCTGGCGGCACGTTAACCTTCTCGGTGACGCCGTCAAGGACGGGGGTGTAGTCGCCCACGACAATTACCGATTCGTTGTATGACGATTTCACTGTGTCGTTCTGGGCCTGCAGTGCGTTGGGGGCTGTGGCTGCGCCGATCAGCAGCGCTATGGTGCAGGCTATATGGCTGTTTTTTCTCATAAACATTCTTTTTTCAGCGTTCATTCTTCAATTAAAATTGTCGGTGTTTCGGTGTCGGGAGCGGTGCTCTCGCTGCTGGTCTGCTGCTGGCTGTTGAGGGCCTGCAGGTGCTGGCGAGCCTCCATCACTACCTCCTCGTCGGCGTCGCTTTCCACTTCATAGTTCTCGATGATGCTCTGCAGCGTCTGGCGTGCCTGCAGGTCGTTGCCGCGACGGTGGAAGATGTCGGCCCAGAGGATGAAACTCTTGGCCAGCCAGTAGTCCGAACCGGGGTTGTTGACGACGGCTTCGATGATATGCTCGGCACCGTCGAGGTCGTTCTGCTGGAAGCGTATTTCGGCGCGGCGGTAGGCGGCTTCGCCCATATAGTCGCCGTTGGCCGAGGATGTGAGGGCGTTATAGGCATCGAAGGCTTTCGCGCGGTCGTCAGCATAGTAGTAGCTGCGTGCCAGCAGGATTGATGCTTCGTCGCGCTGCTCGGTGGTGGCTTTGGGCTCGGCCAGCAGCTGCGCGGCGCTGATGGCCACATTGCCGGTGTCCTTGAGGGCGTACCAGCACTTCAGTATGCCCATACGTGCCTGAAGGCGCGAGGCGTCGGTCGACGAGACGACGACCAGCGGCACATAGTGGTCGAGTGCCTTGCGGTAGTTGCGCTGCGAGTAGTTGATTGTAGCCGCCTGATACAGACAGTTCTCAGTGTAAGGGTTGTTGCCGCGTTCGGCCACCCATTCGTAGTGGGCCAGCGCCTTGGCCTGCTGGTTGGTACGCGTAAGGGCGTCGGCCAGATAGTAGTGGGCCTTGAGGATGAAGAGACCGTGGGGAAATTTCTGTATGTAGTTGGAGAAGCCTGCTATGGCGTTGTCGTAGTTGCCTGCAAAATAGCGGTTCTCGGCGGCAAGATAGAGCGTGGAATCCTGCTCCACGGCCGACACGGTGCCTTTGGTTGTGCGGCTGACGTATTCGAAATACTCCTCGACGCGGTCCTGTTCTATATATATGTTCTTGATCGACATCAGGGCGTCGCGGGCTTCGTCGGTTCCGGGATACTGGTTCAGCAGCCGGTCGAAGGTTTCGAGTGCCTTGTCGTTGCGTTCGGTGTTGTAGTAGATGAGGCCGATGTTCAGCAGGGCTTGCGGCACGAAGCTGCTTTGCGAGTATTTGTTGACGAAGTTGTTGTAGTACAGCATTGCCATCTCGTTGTTGTCGCAAATCAGGTAGGTGTTGGCGATTTCGAACATCGCCTTGGGCGACAGCGGCGAATTGCTGAATTTCTCGAATATGTAGTTGAGACTGTTCAGCTTTTCGACGTTCTTGCCCTGAGCGCCGTAGCACAGCGCCTTCTGGTAGGTGGCGTAGTCGGCATCCTGTCCCTGCGCGTTGATTACGCGGTTGTAGTAGCCGATGGCGCCGTCGAAGTTCTTCTTGACATACAGGCAGTCGCCCATACGGTTGTAGGCATCAAGGGTCTGCTTCCTGTCGCCGCCCTCTTTCGTCAGGTTCAGGAACTCGCTGAACTTCTCTTCCGCCAGGTCGTAGCGTTTGCGGCGCATATAGACATAGCCTGCCGTGTAGAGCGCCTGCGGATAGTAGACCGAGCTCTTGCGCGATGTGGCCGTGAAGAAGCGGTCCAGCTGCTTCTGGCTGCGGCCGTAGTTGGCCAGGCGGTACTGCGACTCGGCCGAAAGATAGAGCGCGTCGGTGGTAATCGACGGCGTGGCGTTGACGCTCACGGCGCTGTCGAAGCACACTGCCGCCTGCTGCAGGTTGCGCTCGTTGAAGAGGTCGATGCCGCGGTTCACCAGTATGCGCTGGTATGCCTGGCGCATAGTGGCGTCCTTCAGCAGTTCCTTCTTGTTGCGCTCTATCAGGGCAAGGGCATCCTTGTAGTTCTTGGTGGTGCAGTACAGCGACGTGAGTATCTGCTGCACTTCGGCCTTGCGCTTGGTCTTGGGATAGCGTTTCAGGTAGTTCTCAAACGAGCGTATGGATTCGTTGTATGCGTTGGGGTTCAGCTCGCAGCTGAGCTTGGCGTAGTTGAAGGCGGCCTCTTCCTCGATGTCCGCGTTGTGGTGCATCTCCGAAGCGCTCTTGAATGCCGTGCGGGCATCGTTTTTGCGGTTCAGCTTGATGTAGGTGTCGCCGAGGGTGAAAAGGGCGTTCTGTGCCGTCGAGTCGTTGCGGCCCTTGAAGGTGGACAGATAGGCTGCCGCCGAGTCGTACTGGCCCAGCATATAATGGCAGTAGCCCATCGGATAGTCGGTGGCGCCGCTCTTGGCTCCGCCCGTCTTCCTGGCGGCGTCGTTGGCGGCCATCTGGTAGTATTCCAGGGCTTTCTTGTACTCGCCGCGGTTGAAATAGACGTCGCCCACAATGCGCTCCACTTCGTCGCGAAGCACCAGGTTGGGGTCGGCCAGCAGGTCGGGAGCCATCCTTATCACCTCGTCCTCCTGACCCAGATGGTACTTGATGTAGAACCTGTATACGGGCACAATCTTCTTGAACGACTTCTCCTTTTCAATCTTGCGGAACTCCTTGTCGGCCGACTCGTACTGGCCTGCCGAGAACAGAATGTCGGCATAGTAGTACGTCGCGGCGTTCTTGTAGTACGACTTGCCGTCGGCGACGCGTTTGAAGTATTTCTTCGCGTTCTCCTTGTCGCCCTGCTGGAAATAGCAGAAGCCCGTCTTGTACTCGTACTCGCTTCGGTGGTTGAATTCCACTTCCGACGGCTCCACCTTCAGGTACTCGCGCAGCGCCGTGTTCCAGTCGCCGTTGTCGAAATGGACATTGCCGATGGCCATACGGGCCATATTGACGTGGCCGCTCTCGGGATAGAGGCGCAGAAACTCGTTGAGGCGGAACAAGGCATCGCCGTTGCGCAACTGCTCCGAGCAGATGGCGGCATAATAGGTCGCCTCGTCCTGGTCGGTGGCGTCGTTGCGGTCGATGTATTGGTCGAAAAGATGTTGGGCCACAGCGAATTTCTCCTTTCTGAAAAGGTCGTTGGCCTCGCTGTACAGTTGGGCCGTGGATTTTGACTGTCCACTGCCCTGCGCCGCGGCGGTGGCTGCCATAGCCAGCAGGGCGGCGCACAAAAGGGTGATGCGCTTCATATTTTTATGCGTTACTTTTTCCTGTATTTTGCAGTTTATAACGCACAAACGATAATAATATTATATAGACCTGAAAAAAATATTGCCGCCCTGGCCGCCTTTATCGCTGACGCGAAAAAAGGGACAACAGCCGCCGGCATCCCGACGTGTTGTCCCTCGTGTCCAAAGGTTTAGGGCCACGAGCCTTAAACCATAGTACTATTTCTTCTTCTTGCTTTTCTTTTCCTGCATCTCGCGGATTATGGCCACGGCATCGGCAAGGCTGATTGTCAGCGGGTCATAGCCGTTCTTGGGCAGGCGGTAGTTCTCCGACTTGTAGGTCAGATAGGGGCCGAACTTGCCGACATTCGACACGACCTTCTCGCCCTCGTACTCGCCTATCTCGTGGGGGAACATAGCCTTGAGGCGCTCCTTCTCCTCGGCCTGTTGGCGCTTGGTGTTGATGATTTCCGTTGCGCGCTCCAGGCTTACGGTGTAGGGGTCGTCCGACTTGGAGAGCGAGTAGAACTTGCCGTCGTGGCGCACGTAGGGTCCAAAGCGGCCTATGCTGACCACCACGTCGCTGTCCTCGTAGGTGCCGAGGGTGCGCGGCAGCGAGAACAGGTCGAGGGCCTCCTCGAGGGTGATGCTCTCGATGCTCTGTCCCTTCTTCATCGATGCAAAGCGTGGCTTCTCGTCGGCGTTGGTCTCGCCGATCTGTATCAGGGTGCCGTAGCGGCCTATCTTGGCATAGACGTTCTTGCCCGAGGCGGGGTCGGTGCCCAGCAGGCGCTCGCCGCTGGTGCGTTTCGAGTGGCTCTGGGTCTGCTTGACGTTGCGGTGGAAGGGCACATAGAACTGGCCTATCACGTCGCGCCAGGCCTGCGTGCCGTTGGCCACGTCGTCAAAGTCCTTCTCCACCTTGGCGGTGAAGTTGTAGTCCATAATGTCGGTGAAATGCTCCATAAGGAACTGGTTGACAATCGTTCCGATGTCGGTGGGGAAGAGCTTGCCCTTCTCGGCGCCGAGGTGCTCGGTCTTCTCGGTTCGCACGATGTCCTTGCCCGGGGCAAGGGTGAGGGTTATGACGTTGACATCCTGCGGGGCGCGGTCTTCCTTGATGACGTATTCGCGCTTCAGGATGGTCGAAATGGTCGGCGCATAGGTCGACGGGCGGCCGATGCCGAGGTCTTCAAGCTTCTTGACCAGGCTGGCCTCGGTGTAGCGTGGCGGATGCTGCGTGTAGTGCTGCGTGGCTACGCTCGACTCGAGGACCAGTGGCATACCCTCCTTCACGGCGGGCAGCTGGTGGTTCGGGTTCTCCTCCTCCTCCTCGTCGGTCGATTCGAAGTAGACCTTCAGGAATCCGTCGAAAAGCACCTGCTCGCCCGAGCAGCTGAACAGCTCCTTGTGGTTGTCGATGCCAATCTCGATGGTTGTCTTTTCGAGCTCGGCGTCAGCCATTTGCGATGCTATGGCGCGCTTCCATATCAGCTCGTACAGACGGCGTCCGGCGGCGTCGGTGTTCACCTCGGTGGCCTGCATATCGGTGGGGCGGATGGCTTCGTGCGCCTCCTGTGCCCCTTTGATCTTGGTGTGGTAGCGGCGCGTCTTGACATATCGCTTGCCGTACATACTCTCAATCTGGCGGCTGGCCATATCGAGGGCCACCTCGCTCAGGTTGGTCGAGTCGGTACGCATATAGGTGATGTATCCCGACTCGTACAGCTGCTGTGCTATCTGCATCGTGCGTGCCACCGAGTAGCCCAGCTTGCGGCTGGCTTCCTGCTGCAGCGTCGACGTGGTGAAGGGCGGTGCGGGGCTGCGGCGGGCGGGCTTGGTCTCGACGCGGTCCACGGCGAAGGCCGTTTCCTTGATGCTGTTCAGGAAGGCCAGCGCCTCGTCCTCGCTGTCGAAACGGCGGCTCAGCTCGGCAATCAGGCGGCGGCCGCCATCCGACGCAAAGGTGCCGATGACGCGGAAGTAGCTCTGGCTGACGAAGTTCTTGATCTCCTCCTCGCGTTCAACGATGAGGCGCACTGCCACGCTCTGTACGCGGCCGGCGCTCAGGGCGGGCTTGATTTTGGCCCACAGGATGGGGCTGATCTCGTAGCCCACCAGGCGGTCGAGCACGCGGCGCGCCTGCTGCGCGTCGACAAGGTTCATATCTATATCGCGCGGATGCTCAATGGCATACAGTATGGCGCTCTTCGTAATCTCGTTGAAAACGATGCGGCGCGTCTTTTCGGGCTTCAGGTCCAAAGTCTCTTTCAGATGCCACGCAATGGCTTCTCCCTC